>CALWSG010000031.1 GCA_944384155.1 uncultured Lachnospiraceae bacterium
ATAGTCCTTTTAAGGAGCCAGAATTTCCCGGCATTTTCAAAAAGGCTTTTCTGTGATTTTCCATTTCTGTTCCCTGATTTTACACAAAAACCTAAGGACAGTGAATTATTTAATTTTATGGTATTCATACTGCTTTCCCACCTTTATCGCTAATCTTTATATATATAAAATATCGTCATAAATCCTCATGATATTTACATCAAATTCTATGCAATAAATCTAATTTTTAAAATGTATATTGATATTATAAATAATTTAGGCTATACTTTACGCGTATATTTGGCTTTGGAATAAGTTTCCTTATACATATATTTCCACTATGAATACAGGAGAAATATTGATATACTGTGAGGGAAAACTTATGGCAGAATGTATGAAATGAAAATGCAGCAGGAGGAATTGTTGAATGAAAGAAACTAATAAAGGGAAAGAATTTAAGCCATATATAAGTGCAGACAGGGTGGTGCCGGAGCTTACATTTACTTCGGTTATAGCAGGAATCATACTTGCAGTTGTGTTCGGTGCGGCAAATGCCTATCTGGGACTGAGAGTAGGTATGACAATATCAGCATCTATACCTGCGGCAGTTATAGGTATGGGTATCATAAAAGTTCTGTTTAGAAAGAATTCGGTTCTTGAGGGAAATATGATTCAGACTATAGGCTCATCGGGAGAATCACTTGCGGCAGGTGCTATATTTACAATGCCCGCACTGTTCCTGTGGGCATCCGAGGGGCTTATGGAGACACCAAGTATAGTGGAGATAACACTTATAGCATTGTTTGGAGGTGTACTTGGAATATTTTTTATGGTGCCGTTAAGGAAGGCATTAATAGTGAAGGAGCATGGAATTCTTCCTTATCCCGAAGGTACTGCCTGTGCAGAGGTAATGCTTGCAGGAGAGGAGGGAGGACAAAGTGCCTCAAAGGTATTTATAGGTATGGGCATCGGTGCCGGAATAAAGTTTATTATTGACGGATTAAAGGCGGCAAGCGGTACTGCTGTTTTGGCGGTGGACAAGCTGAGAACAGAGATAAGCACAGAGGTTTATCCTGCACTTGTTTCGGTGGGTTATATATGCGGTATTAAAATATCATCATATATGTTTGCCGGAGGTGTGCTTGGCTGGCTTGTACTTATTCCAATGATAGGCTTGTTTGGTGCTGATACGGTGTTATATCCGGGAGATACTACCATATATGAAATGTGGAAAGCTGATGGAGCAAGTGTACTTTGGAGCAATTATATAAGATATATAGGAGCAGGAGCCGTTGCGGCAGGAGGTATTATAAGCCTTATAAAAACACTGCCTCTCATAATCAGAACATTTAAGGAAGCAATTATAGGATTAAAGAGTACGGAGGGAGAGGCTAAAAGCACGCTTCGTACAGACCAGGATTTAAAAATCACATATATACTTGGCGGTATACTTATTGTAATAGTGTTAATAGCAATATCACCATCTGTTCCCGTAAACCTTTTGGGAGCAGTGATAATAGCAGTATTCGGCTTCTTCTTTGCAACAGTATCTTCAAGAATGGTAGGACTTATAGGAAGCAGCAACAATCCCGTATCAGGTATGGCTATAGCAACACTTTTAATAGCAACACTTTTATTAAAGGCGTCAGGAATGACAGGAATGGCGGGAATGACAGGAGCTATTGCCATAGGCTCGATAATATGTATTATTGCAGCAATGGCAGGTGATACATCACAGGACCTTAAGGCAGGATATATACTTGGAGCGACACCGAAAAAGCAGCAGATAGGAGAGCTTTTCGGTGCAGTTGTATCGGCACTGGCAATAGGTGGAGTACTGTACCTGTTAAATGAGGCATGGGGCTTTGGAACAGAGGAGCTTGCAGCTCCACAGGCAACCCTTATGAAAATGATAGTAGAAGGCGTTATGGGAGGAGAACTTCCGTGGGGACTTGTATTTATAGGTGTGTTTATTGCAATAGTTGTGGAAATATTAAGAATACCTGTACTTCCTGTGGCAATAGGTTTATATTTACCGTTAGAGCTGACTACATGCATTATGGTTGGAGGTGCCGTACGCTGGTTTGTTGAGAGCAGAAAATATAAGAATGAAGCAGAGAAGGAAAATGTAATAAACAGCGGCGTATTAGGCTGCTCCGGAATGATAGCCGGCGAGGGAATTGTAGGAATAATTTTGGCAATATTTGCTATCATACCTGTTGGAAGCAGAACTGTGTCAGATGTGCTGGCAAAAGCAGGCAACGTTATAAATACAGGTCAGATAGGAGGGCTTGTAATATTGGTGCTTATAGTCCTTGCAGTACTTAAATTGACTATATGGAGCAAAAGGTCAGAAGAAACGGGACAGAAATAGCACATATGTATAGCGGAGAAAATAAATGAAGAGAAGGAAAGATTACAATTATCTTGATTTAGTGCCCACAATCAGAACTGATTTAAATTGGAAGGAAAAAGACAGCGGAGCAGTTGTTATTATAAGGGAAAATAGGGGAATTACCTTTAGAATAGCTCATAGGCTGTACGGAACTCCAAGAGAAACGAAGATAACTCTTGACGAGTACGGTAATTTTATATGGCATTTAATAGACGGCAAAAATTCCGTGTATGCCATTGCACTTAAGGTAAAGGATAAATACGGAGAAAAGGCTGAGCCGCTGTTTGAGCGAATCTGTAAGTATTTTAAAATACTTGAGGATAATAAATTTGTAGTAATGAGTTGACGCAGGGAGGCATATAAAAATGGTAAAGCACATAATATTGTGGCAGTTAAAGGATGAACTGTCCCGGGAAGAAAAGAAAAATGTTAAGGCAGGCATAAAGGAAGGTCTGGAAGGACTTAAGGGGAAAATTCCCGGTCTTGTGGACATACGTGTGGAAACGGAGGGACTTCCTTCGTCAAATGCAGATGTGATGCTTGATTCGTTATTTGAAACAGAGGATGCATTAAAGGAGTACGCAGTACACCCTGAGCACGTAAAGGTGGCTGACGGAAAAGTGCGTCCTTATACGAAAACAAGAGTGTGCCTTGACTATGAGGTATAGAAAGCCGAATAGGGGGAATGGAATATGAAGCTTGGTACGCTGGAAAAGTACAACAATATAGTTATACAGATGCATGACAATCCTGACGCCGATGCCATGGGGTCAGGGTATGCGCTGTATGTATACTTTAAGTCCAAGGGCAAAAACGTAAGACTTATATACGGCGGCTCAAAAAAAATATCAAAGAGCAATATACTTCTCATGATAAAGGAAATGGATATACCGGTAGAATATGTAGAAAAGCTGGAAAAACCGGAGCTGCTTATTACAGTGGACTGCCAGTACGGAGAGGGGAACGTACAGTATTTTGAGGCAGAAAATATAGCTATGGTAGACCATCATAATACCGGAAGAATGTCGGGAGAGATGGCAGAGATACGAAATCATATAGCAAGCTGCTCCACCATATGCTTTGATATGCTGATGGCGGAGGGCTTTGATATTAACGGAAACACTTCAGTTGCAACGGCACTTTACTATGGGCTTTTTATGGACAGCAATGAGCTGTCAGAGATAAGCCATCCCCTTGAGTATGATATGATTGATTTTCTTCAGACAGATAAAGCGCTTGTAAACAGGCTTACACACTCAAACTTCACCCTTGAGGAAATGGAGACGGCAGGAATAGCTATGATAAGATACAGCTATGATAAAAATAAAAGGCTGTCAGTTATAAAATCCAAGCCCTGTGATCCTAATATACTTGGATTGGTGGGTGACCTTGTTCTGCAGGTGGACAGTATAGATGTATGTGTTATTTTTAATGAAAGTCCTGAGGGCTATAAGCTTTCCGTAAGGAGCTGTGTTCCTGATGTGGCGGCAAATGATATGGCCGAATTTTTAACTGAGGGCATAGGCAACGGAGGAGGGCATATCCATAAGGCAGGAGGCTTTATCAATAAAAATAAGTACATCAGGGTATACGGTGATATGGGGATAGAATCCTATGTTTTTGGAAGGCTGGAAAAATATTATGACAGCTATGACGTTGTGTATGCCAGAGACGGAATTAAGAATATAACAGGCTTTGAGCTATACAGAAAAAAGCCGTATACATATGGATATGTTAAAACAACAGATTTGTTCCATGAAGGAACACAGTGCAAGGTAAGAACATACAAGGGAGACGTGTATGTAAAAGCCTCCGATAAAACATATCTTATAATAGGGTATTACGGAGAGGTTCACTGCCTTGACAGGGAAGATTTGGAAAAGCAGTATTTACTTAAAAACGAAAAGTTTCAGGGAAGCTTTGAGTATGCTCCGTCAGTGAGAAGCCTGATAGACGACATGGTTTATGAGCTTATTCCATATGCCAGGCAGTGTGTATACAGGGAAGAAGTAAGAATCCTTGCCAAGCACCTTGAGAATCCTACAAAGGTATTTTCCGAGAGAAATGAAGAACAATATATGTACGGAAATTCTGACGATTACATATGCTGTTCTTATAATGACAGGCATGATATTTATCTTGTGAAGAAAGAAGTGTTTGAGGAAGCCTACAGTAAAATGTGATAAAATGTTTAATTAAAATGAAATTTTATATAATAAATATTGAAAAATCAATGAACCTGATGTAAAATAAATGAAAGGTAAATCCTTTCATTTATTTTACATCTGTTTGGAGGCAGCTATGAAGTACTTAAGACAGTTGGGAATAATAATGGTTATAACATTTATGGGAGAAATGTTAAAAGAAGTTATTCCTCTTGCCATACCGGCAAGCATATATGGGTTGCTGCTTATGCTTGCAGCGTTAATGACAAAGGCAGTTAGGCTTGAAGATGTAAAGGAGACGGCAGATTTTCTAATAGAAATCATGCCTGTAATGTTCATACCGGCAGCAGCAGAGCTGGTTGTTTCGTGGGGTATTTTGCAGGATATACTTATACCGGTAATAGTAATAACACTGGTAACAACAGTGGCGGTTATGGCTGTGTCAGGCAGGGTAACCCAGTCTGTTATACGGTTTGAGAAAAAGAGGAAAGAAAAAAATGAAAGAAATAATAAGTAATTCAGCCTTTTTTGGAGTGTTTATCAGCCTTGTGGGATATGAAGCAGGGCTTTTTTTGAAAAAAAAGATAAGGCATCCTTTGGTAAATCCCCTGTTGATATCAATTATATTTGTTATAGTAATACTTGTAGTTCTTAATATTGATTACGAAAGATATCATCAGGGCGCAAAGTATATAAGCTATCTTTTGACGCCTGCAACAGTATGTCTTGCGGTTCCTCTTTATGAGCAGATAAGCCTTCTTAAAAATAACTGGAAAGCCATAATTATGGGAATAGTATCGGGAGTTATCACATCTATGTCAAGTGTCCTTTTATTATCACTTGTGTTTGGTCTAAGCCATGAAGAGTATGTTACATTGCTTCCAAAGTCAATAACCACAGCCATAGGAATGGAATTGTCAAAGGAAACAGGAGGCATAGTAACTATTACAGTTACTGTTATTATTATTACGGGAATATTTGGAAACGTAATAGCTGAAGGAGTGTGCAGGCTTTTTAGGATACATGAGCCTGTAGCAAAAGGAATAGGGATAGGAACATCGGCACATGCAGTCGGAACAACAAAGGCAATGGAAATGGGACAGGAGGAAGGTGCCATGAGCAGTCTGGCCATAGCGGTGGCAGGCTTGCTGACAGCGGCAGGGGTATCTGTTTTTGCAGGTCTGATGTAGTATATTATAATTCAGAGGTAAGCAGATGAACTATACAAGAAAAAGAGAGCGATTAGGCGATATTCTTATAAATAGGGGGATTATCAGTCAGGAACAGCTTGCTTCAGCCTTGGATGAACAGAAAAAGAGAGGACTTTTTCTTGGGGAAACCTTGGTTGAGCTTGGGTATGTTACACAGAAAAAGCTTAATCAGGTTTTATGTGAGCATTTGAATATTGATTTTGTGGATATAAGAATAACAGAACCTAATGATGAGGTGTTTAATCTTCTTGAAGAGAGTATAATGAGAAAGTATACACTGATTCCATTTGATTATTCTGATAACAATGCAGGTTCCATAAAGGTTGCAATGGCAGACCCTATGAATATTTTGGCACAGGACGATATAAATATTGTGACGGGTATGCAGGTAGAGCCGTATCTTGCCAATGGCAGGGATATAAAGTCATATCTGGATAAAAGATTTGGAAAAAGACAAGCCCAAAACATTGTGGAAATGTATAAGCGGGAGCAGGGTTATACAGAGGAGAGCAATGATGAAGACAGGGCAAGAAAAGAAGAAATACAGAATGCACCTATAGTACAGCTTGTAAACAGCATTATAGAGCAGGCGGTGAGACAGCGTGCAAGCGATATACATATTGAGCCCTTTGACAATATGATAAGGGTCAGATACCGTATTGACGGAAGTCTTGTGGAGGCAATTACATATGATAAGGCACTTATGCAGGCTATTACTGCAAGAGTAAAGATTATGTCTGATATGGATATATCGGAAAAGAGAAAACCTCAGGACGGGAGAACGACAGTTAAGGTAGACAACAGAGAGTATGACATAAGAGTGTCAAATCTGCCAACTATTTACGGTGAAAAAATAGTTATGAGGCTTGCGGCAAAGGAAACCTTTAAACGTGATACAAAAGAGCTTGGACTATCAGACAGAGATTTAGTAAAATTTAGAAATATATTGAAAAATCCTAACGGAATAATTCTTGTAACGGGGCCGACGGGAAGCGGAAAATCTACCACACTTTATACAGCATTATGTGATTTAAACAGAGATGATGTAAATATTATAACTGTGGAGGATCCGGTAGAGGCAAATATAGACGGAATAAATCAGGTTCAGGTAAATGTGAAGGCAAATCTTACATTTGCGTCAGTTTTGCGTTCAATACTCAGACAGGACCCGGATATTATTATGATAGGAGAAATAAGGGATTCGGAAACTGCTCAGATAGCAGTGAGAGCTTCCATTACAGGTCATCTTGTTGTAAGTACTCTTCACACAAACAGCACGGGAAGCTCAATATCACGTCTTGTGGATATGGGGGTGGAGCCATATTTATTAGCTGATTCCCTTGCAGGCATAGTAGCACAGAGGCTTATAAAAAGATTATGCAGCTGTAAAAAGGAAGTGGAAGCTACTGATGATGAAAAGCGTAAGCTGGGAGCACCACCGGAAAGAGAGCTTAAAATATATAAGCCGTGCGGCTGCAAGCTGTGTAATCAGACAGGTTATTACGGCAGAATAGGTATATATGAAATTATGCAGATAACCCCGGCTATTAAAAAGCTTATATCAAAAAATGCAGATGCATCAGAGATAAATGAACAGGCAATCAGGGAAGGCATGAGTACACTGAAAAAATCAGCAGCATCATATGTAATGGAAGGGATAACCTCTATAGATGAAATGATGCGAATAAGCTATGAGATAGAAGAATAATTATCTTAAAAGGAGAAGGCAGCATGGTTACATTTGAAGAATTATTAAATGCAGCAATGGAAAAAAAGGCATCAGATTTGCATCTGACGGTAGGCTTGCCTCCAAAGGTAAGAATAGATGGAGAGCTTGTTGACTTGGGATATCCAAAGCTTGCGCCTGCTGATGTGGAGGCAGTGGCCGGCATGCTTATGAATGATAAGCAGAGAGACATATTTGAGGAGTATGGAGAGCTTGACTTTGCTTTTTCCGTGCCTCAGGTGGGGCGTTTCAGAATAAATGTATTTAAGCAGAGAGGCTCGGTAGCCTGCTCAATAAGAGTGGTGGGAACGGTAGTGCCTGCACCGGAAGAGCTTGGAGTTCCTCAGTCGGTAATTAATTTGTATAATAAAAAAAGAGGGCTTGTCCTTGTAACAGGTCCCACGGGAAGCGGAAAATCCACAACTCTTGCTGCAATTATTAATAAAATTAATCAGGAAAGAAATGCACATGTAATAACATTGGAGGATCCTATAGAATATCTTCACACCCACAATAAGGCAATGATTAACCAAAGGGAGGTAGGTCTTGATACCACGTCCTATGCAAGGGCGTTAAGAGCAGCGCTGAGAGAGGATCCTGATGTTATACTGGTAGGGGAAATGAGAGATTTGGAGACAATATCTACCGCAATTACGGCGGCTGAGACGGGACATCTTGTATTTTCAACACTCCACACAATAGGAGCGGCGGCAACCATAGACCGTATAATAGATGTGTTTCCTCCGGATCAGCAGCAGCAGATACGAATACAGTTATCTGTAGTGCTTGAGGCAGTAATATCCCAGCAGCTTATCCCGGCAATGCATAAAAAGGGAAGGGTGGCAGCCTTTGAGGTTATGCACGGAACAGTGCCAATAAGAAACCTTATAAGAGAAGGAAAAACTTATCAGATAGCCACCGTTATCCAGACAGGAAGAAAGGAAGGCATGAAGACTATGGATGACGCGTTGATAGAGCTTTCCGTAAAGGGGCAGATAAGTCCTGAAGACGCCGTAAATTATGCACAGGATATTGCGTATGTTGAAAAAAGAGTAGGTATATTTTAACCGGCAAAAAACGGGAAAAGGGGGTATTGTATATGGAAACATATTCTTATAAGGCAGTAGCAGCAGACGGGAAAGAGAAAAAAGGAAGCATAGACGCTGACTCAAGGGAGGCAGCAATAAAAAAGCTTAAGGATAACGGTCTTGTGCCTATTAATGTCAAGGTGCAGTCTGTTCTTGATAAGGACATAAAGCTTTCGGTTTTTAAGAAAAAAATAACACCCAGGGAAATGAGTGTCTTTTGCAGGCAGTTTGCAAGTATATTAAAGGCAGGGGTAAGTGTAATAAGTGCACTTGAAATGTTAGGTGAACAGACTGAAAATAAGGAGCTTAAAGCATCCGTAAAAAAGCTTCAAAGCGGAGTGGAAAAGGGAAGTACATTATCTGAAGCCATGAAGCTTGAGAAAAGTGTTTATCCGGAGCTTCTTATAAATATGGTAGCCGCAGGGGAAGCATCGGGAAGCCTTGAGGCAGCCATAGAAAGAATGGCTGTTCAGTTTGAGAAGGAAGCCAGGCTTAAAGCACTGGTAAAAAAGGCAATGATGTATCCTATAGTACTTTTTGTTGTGGCAATAGGAGTGATGCTTCTTATGCTTGTCTATGTAATACCTCAGTTTAATTATATGTTTGAGGAGATAGGCTCAGAGCTTCCGGCATATACAAAAGTAATATTGGCAGTCAGTGATTTTATACGGAAATATTGGTATATTATAATAGGAGTTATTGCAGCGGTAATAGCTGCATACAAATATTATAAAAAGACAGACAGGGGAAGAAGAAGAATAGATGAGATAAAAATGAAGCTACCCGTGTTTGGAGTTTTGGCAACAAAGACGGCATGTGCCAGATTTTCAAGAACAATGGCAACCTTGCTTCAGTCAGGCATGTCTATGATGGATGCCCTTGATATAGTGGGAGAAACCATGGACAATGTACTGTTTAAGGAAGGGTTAAAAAAGTCTAAGAACGGAGTGGCATTGGGATTTAATCTATCGGCACAGCTTGCAATGTCAGGGCTTTTTCCGCCAATGGTGATACATATGACAAATATAGGCGAAAGTACGGGAAACCTTGAGGAAATGCTTACAAATGTGGCGGATTATTATGATGAAGAGGTTGAAGCGGCAACACAGCAGATTACCGCATTGATGGAGCCGATTATTATAGTTGTAATGGCAGTTATAGTTGCCATCTTAGTATTGTCCATTTACGGACCGATTTCACAGCTTTATTCTGATTTGGGATAGGGATATATATTTGATGGCGGTGCCCGGAGCCATTAAATTTATATATAATACATATTAATTAAAAGGAGAAATTAAAATGAAAAGAGAGCAGAAAAGATTGGGAAACAAAGGTTTTTCTCTGGTGGAGCTTATTGTTGTTATTGCCATTATGGCAGTATTGGTAGCGGTTATAGCACCGACGCTTATCGGCAAGATAGAGGAGTCAAGAGAGGGAAATGACCTTAACACACTTGGAGAGGTAAGGTCGGCAGTTGTCAATGCCCTGACAGACGAGGATATCTATAAGGCAGTTGTGGGTGATAACACTGTAGAATTTACCATAAGTGAAGATTTGACAATAAGTGACGATATAGCTGATAGCACAAAATTAAAAGACGAGCTGGAAGAAATAATAGGAACATTTAAGTGGAAGTCAGATGCATGTGACGGTGCAAGTATTACAATACGGGTTGACAGCAATGGAAAGGTATATGCATTTATAAAAGATGGCGACGGTGTACTTAGTACAGATGATACAACCTTTGAGGCAGGAAATGCTATTGCTGAAGAACCTACATCATAGAAAAAGCTACGCATAACTGCCATATGCCGGGGATAAGAGTACAGCCCTTTATCCTTGGCATATTGGTATAATTTTGATATAATCCGGGATATATCAAAATCAGCAGGATAATTTTAACAATAAAGGACATAAATATGTTGGCAGAAATAATTATGTACATAATTATTTTTATGTACGGAATTGTATTGGGAAGCTTTTTAAATGTACTGATATACAGAATACCTAAGGGTGAAGGTATAGCAATGAAGAGCTCCCACTGCATGAGCTGCGGTATGAAGATAAAGTGGTATGACCTTATTCCGGTTATCAGCTACATTATCTTAAAGGGAAGATGCCGTGGCTGCGGTGGGACAATCTCTCTTCAGTATCCTTTAGCGGAGGCAGCCAACGGTGCAGTATATGTGTTTATATTTTGGTATAATGGCATATGTTTTGAAAGCGTACTGTATGCTTTAATGTTTTCCGTATTTCTTGTAATATCAGTAATAGATTTTAGAACATACGAAATACCTTTTTGTTTAAATGCCGCAATATTAGTATTGGCGGCTGTAAGACTTATATGGGAACAGAAAAACATAGTTAATCATATTATAGGGTTTGTCTCAGTCAGCGGCTTTATGCTGGTATGCCTTATAGTGGGAAGAAAGTTAAAGGGCATAGATGCCTTTGGAGGCGGAGATATTAAGCTGACTGCTGCGGCAGGCTTGTTTTTGGGAGCAGAGGAAGTAATATTAGGATTTTTGGCAGGCTGTGTTTTGGGAGCAGTCATACATACAGTGAGAATGAAGGTTTCCGGGGAAGACCATGTGCTGGCATTTGGCCCGTATCTATGCGGGGGAATGTTTATAGCCATGCTTTTCGGACATGAAATTATAGATTGGTATGCAGGTACATTGATGCTGTAGCATATTTACATTTGGAGGACATACAGGTATGGCAGTGAGGTTAAAAAAGAAGCTGATAAGTGTGGTAATTAAAAACGAAAGCATAAAAATAGCCGAGGTATCAAAGCATTCAAAATATATTAAGGTTTATAAGGCTTTCGTGGCAGATACTCCTGTGGGGGCGGTAAATGACGGAATAATCGAAAATATACAGGAGCTTGCGGCGGTGATAAAGGAGGTGCTGGAGGCTAACGGGGTAATGTGCAGGGAGGTTGTGTTTTCCATAATATCCGGTAAGATAGCAACAAAAGAGGTGGTTATCCCTGAGGTAAAAGAAAAGAAAATATCTGAAATAGTAAGTACAAATGCAGCGGAATATTTTCCCGTAAACATAGAACAGTATATAGTTAAATATACATGTCTTGAAAGGTTTCGGGAAAATAATGACAGCAGGATAAAGCTTCAGGTGGTGGCAGCACCTTCTGCACTGGTAGAAACGTATTATAAGCTGGCGGAAATATTAGGCCTTAAGATAGCAGATATTGACTATGCAGGAAACAGTACATATCAGCTTTTGAAGCAGCAGATATCACCTGAGTTTAACTTAGTAATAAATATAGAAAATGAATCTACGGTAGTAAGTATTTTTGACAAAAATGCATTAAAGATGCAAAGGACCATACCATACGGGCAGTCAGTGCTGGTACAGGCTGCAATGGATACAATGGGAATAGAAAGTGAGGAGGAGGCTCTGTCAAAACTGCAGGGAGAAAATCTTCTGCACCCGTCCTTTGACGGAGATGAGATTACGGAAAGCGTTAATTATCTGGTGGCAAATATAAGCAGAATAACTGATTATTATACATCAAGAAATCAAAGCAGACGTTTTGAAAGGGCATATGTAGTAGGGGAGGCAACAGACATTCAGGGGTTGGTGACATTGTTGTCTAACGAGCTTAATCTTGATTTTATACCTATCCGAACACTTGAAAATGTAGCTCCAGACAGCCATGCATCTGATATTGGCAAAAGATTGACAGCCTTTGTTTCAAATATAGGTGCACTTATTGCACCTGTAGGACTTATGTCAATATCAGACGAAAAAAAGGAGAGCAAAAGAAGTAATACAGGGTTTATGGCGGGGATACTGGCAGGTGCAGTTATAATAGGCGCAGCTCTTGTATTTGTGCCAATGATAAACATGATGTCAATAAAAAGCGACCTTGATAAAGTTAGGAAGCATATAGAGGAGATAAGTGATATAAATGATACGGTGGATAAATATTATACGGCAGCAGATATGGTGTCAGATGCAAGGGCTTTTGCCAATATGACTTCAAATAATAATGATTCACTTCATATATTTATATCACGTCTTGAGGAAAATATTCCTTCAGATATTTATTTGTCAGGAATGAGTGTGTCATCAGGCTCAGTAAGCATATCGGGAAATGCATCAAGCAAAAGCTCTGTGGCAAAGCTTATACAGCAGTTAGATTCAATAGATTCCGTGAGTGACGTATACGTTGCCAGCCAGTCAGAGACAAAGGATAGTGCAGGAGTGATTTCCGTAACCTTTTCACTGACATGCACCTTTGGAGATATGGCAGAAGCGGAAGCAGAATAGGAGGGACCGGTCATGGCAAAACCAAATATTACATTTCAGATTTCAGAGAGAGATAAGAAATTATTGATGCTGTTACTGGCAGTTCTTATTATTGCAGGGTCATATTTTTTTGGGTATCAGAGATTTACAGAGGACGGTGAGAAGTACAGCAGGGAGCTTGAAGAACTTCAAAGAAAAGAAGCTGACTTGACTGAAAAGGCAGAAAATATAAATGAATATATAGAAACTACCGAAAAGTATATTGAGGAATATAACAGTATACTTAAAGAGTATGGAACAGGAGTTTCCCAGCCTGCAAACATAGAGTTTTTAAATGAGGCAGAGAGAATAACAGATGCATGGATAAAGAGCGTTTCCTTTTCAGGAACAACATCAGTATATTCCTTCGGACAGGTGGCGTCAACTAACCCTGACAAATCAGGGGAAAAAGCATACAGCTCAGATAAGGTGGGATATAGAACGGTTATGTCACTGGCATATGAGGCGGAGTATGAGCAGTGGAAGAATCTTATAGAATTTATTAATACATATTACAGCAAAAATGTAATAGAAAGCATAAATATGTCATACAGTGAGATAACAGGAACAGTGTCGGGGACAATGAATATTTCCCTTTATACTGTTATAGGAAGTGACAGTATTATAACAGAGCCGGAATTTAATATTAACATAGGCTCGGATAATATATTTGAAGCTGAAAATAAAAGTAACGGTGGAACCTATGAAAATACAAACGGCGATTATATTTTAGAGGATTACGATTACTATATACTTTTAAATCCACAGTCTTCAGCTGTGGGATCTGTCATTATGGGACAAAGGGACAATAAAGAGACAGAGGTGTCGGCAAACAGCAATGATATATCAGAGGTTGCCATAAAGATAAGCGGAAAAGAGGGAAGCTATACGATAGAATATACAGTTGGGGACAATAAAAAGGAGCAGATATTTCAGGAGGAAAACAGTCTGGATTTGCTCATAATGAGTTCAGGCAGAGTGTCTCAGGAGGATAAGGCAGGAATAAACCTGTCATTGGAAAATACCTCGGACAAGACGCTTAATATTAAGATTATGAATGATGACGGAGAGGAATCAAGAGTAAATATACAAAATACACAGGGAAGCATAGCAATATATTAACAGCTTTATAAATCAGGTGAATTGTAAGTTACGGTGAGGAAGCGTCAGCCTATGGATAAGCAAAAAAAAGGAAAAGTTAATAACAGAGGATTTTCACTTATAGAAGTTCTGGTTGCCATAGCCATACTGGCGGTTATTACCCTGCCTATAATTAAGGCGTTTACAACCTCCGGGGTAATTAATAAAAAGGCAAGGGAAGTGGAAAATGCCAACACTGCAGCCAGCGCTGTGGTTGAGGATTTTAAATCTCTTTCTGTCCGGCAGCTAAAGGAAAAATATAAATACAAATATGATGATGCCACAGGAGTATATGAATTTACGGTAACAGATGAGGAAGAATCATTCTATAGAGGGGTAAACGGAGAGGAATATGCCATAAATGTTACACTTGACCCTTCTGCATATGAGGATAGCATTGGTCAGAATGGTGAACATGAAAACAATCCAAGCAACAATATCAACTCTTATGACATGCCAAGCTTTGCAAGCTTAAGTACACAGAAGGATTATATTATAAGGGACGAGATATATAAATGGGATAATGACGCCAAGGGAACCTTGGGAATACGGATACATGATTTTGATGAGAAAAAAATGAAGAGATCAGTTATTGTCAATGTGGAGCTGTCAAGAAAGGAAAATTCTTACAATGACAATACAGTAACATACATACAGAAGGTAAATGGTAAGGTGGTATACAGGTACAGCGGGACATATGATTTAGAGTATGATTTTTCACTGGAAGACACAGAGCTTGTGTTTAACAGAGAGGGAGATTTGTTTTATGTGTCAGGGGAAAACGGAGTAAAAAATGTATATCTTTTTTATATACCATATGATGCAGAGGCATCTGAACTGGTTGCGGGTCAGGATAATACATACTATGCAGATGATAACATAGTGATAAATTATAATTATGATAATACGGCAGGAACAGAGTATTCAGATTTAAATGTTTATATTATTCCCCAAAGTGTAAGGACAGAGGATAACAGAAGCATTATAGTAAACAGAGAAAATATAGAAATAAATATAAATGGTCTGAATATAGATTTGGGAGCATACGGAACAGTAGATTTATCATCAGGTGCAGGGATAGAGGGACCGGTAAATATATATTCCAATATATACGGCTGGAGTGAATATAAAGCTGAGGGAAATAATAAAAGCAACGGTCTTACGGTAAACGGAAGTCCCGGTGGGGAAAAGTACTTATATGAAATAAGGGTAGATATATGGTCAGACGGTGATAGCAAGGAAGCCGGGGAGGAACCTGTTGTAACGGTAGTATCAACAAAGGAGAATTAATGCTATGGGAAAGATTAAGTCATTTCACAAACAGAATAATGGTTCTACTTTAGTTATAGTATTAACGGTTGTAGCATTTTTGTCCATATTGGCTGTTATTGTTACACAGGCGGCAGCAGTAAATTATAAAATGAAAATGGTAAATAAGCAGGCTCAAAATACATTTTATACATCAGAGGATGCAGTCGATGAAATATATGCAGCTTTGGGAAAGGCTGCAATGGAATCCTTTGACGAGGCATATAATGAGGAAATGGCTTCCATAGTTAAGCAGACAAATATAGGTGGAAATAATGTTACATATAAGCTTTCAAGCCTTACAACAAACAGCAGTTTAAGAAAAAATTTTATATGCAGACTTGTTACAAGACTTAAGCTTTTAGAGAAGATGCCGGATAATAAATATGATACACAAGCTTACGTGATGGCATATAATTCAGAGGAACAGCTTGAAGCTTTTGCAGATCTGCTTAATTCTTATCTTGAGGAAAAGACAGGTCTTGAGGTAAAAAGCGTATCAGGGATAGAGGTAACGGAAAGTGAAAGTCAGGCAGATAAAAGCCTTAAAAATTATACTGTAGCATTTAAGGACTGTCATGTGGAATATTTAAATGAAAATGGATATTATTCAAATATTTGGTTTGACGGGGAAATTGCCATGCCTGATATTTATATAGATTTTGCAACAGACGTAAATAATATGCTAAAAACCTTTACGGAATATGCACTTATCGGAAATACGGGAATAGTAGTTGAAGAGAATCAGGGCTTAACAGTAAACGGAAATATATATGCAGGAAAGCGTTATGGTCTTGCATTAAATGCGGGAAGCAGCCTGAATTCATCAGGGGGTGTAAGTATAGTAGTGGGGGGAGATATCACTGTAAAAGACGCAGAGATAAACTCCATAGGGTCACAAATATGGTGCACAGGCCTGATTGTATCAAATGATGAGAAGGGTGAGACAGGTGAAGGAGCGGTTGTAAATATAAACGGTGAAACTTATGTAAAAGATGATTTACAGATAGAAGGAGACAAAAGTACGGTAAATATAGGCGGTGATTATTATGGCTACAGCTATCAGGGACTTAACAGCACAGAAGGGAACCACAATAACAGCAGCTCTATTATAGTAAACGGAAGAGATTCGGTTCTTAATTTAAGGGAGCTTAACACTTTGGTAATAGGCGGAAGGGCATATATAGATTACAATACTGCAGATACAGGCTATACTACGGGGGAATCCCTTTCCTTTATGGGCTCTCAGGAAATGTATCTTGTTCCGTCATACCTTATGAACCGGTCAAATCCTGTAGTGGGAGATACATCTGAAGTAACTGTAAATATTAACGGAGGAAATTTTTTCGGATATAAATACCTAAAGGAGGTTCCGTATACAACAAGAACAGTTGAGGGAGTAACATATTATTATCTGAATTTTAAAGACGATACGGCGGCATCGGAGTACGTAAAAGCATTGTTTGACAATGAAGCTTACAGAAGTCTTATTGAGGGAATGAACAAAGAGCAGGCAGATGAATATGATAAGTCAAGGAGATACGTACAGTCAGTTGTTAATATAAATCTTAATGATTTGTCAAGCACGGTTATAAGTACAAACCCGGAGGCAGAGGTATACACAAACGGTCAGATGATAAACGCAGTATCGGCGTCAGGAAATATAGAGGGAACCCTTGGAGTTACAGACAATGATTATTACGTAATAGAGAACGGCAATGCATGGTCAACAGATGGCTTTATTCTTGATGCGTATGATTTATCAAACAGGTACAGTATTCTTACAAGAATACTTGCAATGCCTGAATTTTATGATGAAAACGGAGATAGAAATTATATTCAGAAGGATGGGGGAAATAAGTTTATTATAAACGGGGAAACCGTTGATATTTCCGGTTACGGAGAAAATAATATGTTTTCAAATATTATATCAATGGATGCATTTAACAGCCTTACAGGTGACAGTAAAAAATATGAAACGGTTATTGATGGAGGTATTATATTATACGCCGCAGACAACACATCGCCTGTAATAATAAGTGATGATGAAACCTCGGAATTTAAAGGATGCAGTGAGGGAATAGTAGTTGCAACAGGAGATGTTATAATAAAAAAGAGCTTTAACGGAACTATTATATCAGGAGGAAGAATTATAACAGAAGGAGATAAGGTTTCAGTATCTAATCAGATGTCAGCAGACACTGTAGAGGAGATACTGAATAAAAATCAGGAGTTTGCCAATATATTCAATGGGTACAGACCTGAAGCGTCAGGAGCAGGAGAAGCTTCTTCACTTGAAAGTATGACCTTTAAGGACTTTGTAGAGTTTATTAACTGGAGAAAATCATTATGACAGAGAGGCATTTCGTAACAGGTAATAAAGGGGTATCATTAATAGAGCTTTTAGTTGTTATAGCAATACTGGCAGTATTTGCAGGCGGTGGAATATTAGGAGTAAGATTTATAGCATCGGGAAATGTACAAAAGGCATCGCAAGCCATTAGTTCTGCATTATCAGAGGTACGTACTGATACAATGTCCATAAAGGCACAGTGGGAAGTGAGAATATATAATGATGGGGACAGCAATAAAGTATCCATATACAAAAACGGTGAGGAGCATGACACTACAGAGCTTGGAGGAAGGATAGACATTAAATATGATAATATGCAGTCCGTATCGGGAATCCTTGAGGAAAATCAGGAACTAATAATAACATTTAAGGAATCCTCAGGTATAGTGGGTGATATACAGTATGGGAGAATTGGAGAAGGTAAGGAGTCTGTTATGGATAAAAATGCATCAGGATTTAAAATAACGGCAGAGTCAGGCTCACGGAGCTGTGGGATTATTGTATGGTATGAAACGGGCAAGGTTACTGACGATAATTAGAAATATCATTTGGGTATATATTTATGAAAAGAAAGACACTTTTAAAACATAATAACGCAGGCATTTCTCTTGTGGAGGTGCTTGCTGCAATGGCAATAGGCGCAATAGTTCTCACTGCACTTATAATGCTTGTTTCAGGCGGAGTACAGAGTTACAGAAAGCAGACAGTTATGGCCAGGCTTCAAAATGATGCTAATATAGCATTAAACCAAATGTCAGACAAGATTATGGAAGCCAATATGGTTACAATGTCAAACAGAAGTGACGGGGTTACGGAATACATAAAATTGCAGGAGGATATTTATTATATATATGATGCCGGTGACAGTAAATTGTATCAGGCAAAAAGCTTGACAGAGTCAGAAGACAGAAGCCTTTTGTGCGAGAATGTAACGGATTTTAAGATAAGCCTTGAAAGGTCATCATTAATTATAGATGAAAATACAGGTGCCATAGAGGTAAAAGGCAAAGGCATACAGATACGTATTTTCATTAAACTGGAGAATATGAATCAGGCAAGGGAAACCTACAGAACAGTAAAAGTAAGAAATACTATAGATGATGTGTTTATAGATTTCAGAGGTACATACAAAAGTATTAAGGAATATTTGATAAAAGATCTTGGAAACTATATTGCCGAAGGGTATTAGAGAGGAAGTGTATGTATGAGAAAGAAAATAAGAAATGCAGGTCTTAAAAGAATAATAACGGCAATATGTGCCATTGCAGTTATTGCTGCTGCCCTTACATATACCTTTACCCTTAGCAGGGATAGGAGTGCAGTATACGGAGCAGAGCCTATAAGTGCAAGTGTGGGAATTGGAGACAATACATACACAAAAACCGAAAAGCTGTGTATTTTGGAGATAGTACCGGATAAGGCACTGGCAGAGCTTGGATATATGGCAGGCGAGGAAAACAGTCCCGTAGAATGGCAGGATATTATGGCTGTAAGTAATATAGAGGAGAGAGCAGCCATAGCAAAGGAATATATTATACTTTTAAATCAGATTTTAGGAAGCAATCAGGTACAGATGGGAGTTATGCAGCCGGACGGAAGCATGAACTGGTATACTTATAATTCATATGAGTATAATATGCTTCAGGCAAATTCACAAAATTATAACAGCAATACAAAGGTGAGAATACTTGATAGGGACGGAAATCCATATGAATATTTAGATGATACTACAGGCGAAACAATATATACAAATAATATATTTGCATATTATGTTTTTGGCGGTTATGATATGTGCGATAAAATAAGTGTCATATCCAAAAGTGCAAGTGAGGTAACTGTTGAGGATATCAAAAAAAGTAATCTCATTTATATAAATTCAGGCGGTCATATGGCAGGGTATTATAATCTGTATAGCAGAATGGCACAAACCGATGAGAATGATAAGTATTCTGTAGATTTTACATATGATATGGTAGGTCAGGGTCAGGATAATTTTAACAATCTGTCAGAGGATTTGTCCCTTACTGTTATGTGGGAGATGTATATGGCGGTGGCAGAGGAAACCACATCATTAATACTTGACAATAATGTCAGAAATGTATATAGCGGAAATATTGATAAGCTGTACACAATGGTTATGGGTGCTGACAAGGATACATTTAAGAAGGATTTCTGGTCACAAAAGGATTCGGAAACACATTACAGCGGAGAGCTTGGAACCATAGAGCTTAAAGATTTGGGTGGGGAAAATGAAGATATTGTAATAACATATAAGTATAATAATCCGTGGACAGGTGAATTGGAAAATAGGACAATAGAATGGAGTCTGGGGTGCTTTGAGGATTATCACTTTAATGATGCGGCAGAGTCAGATAAATATTATAATGCAGGCAGCCTTGGAATAGGGGGAGAGCTTGTAAATAAAAATGTATATGCTTATAACGGAAATAATGCTATGGATATGAACGTTTTAGATGGTTCCCTGCATTATTACGAAGGAACGGAGGGAACAACCCTAGACCATGCATATGACAAGTACGGAACAACTGACCAGTGGGGAAATCCAATAATAAAAAGACCTAATTTAATAATATACATATTGGGAGAGTATAAATCAAAGCAGGAGTTTACAGGTGTAATGACGGTGCTGGAGATAGAGCCGGCAGGTGCATATAAATATAGTGAAGATAAATTAAATGCAGACAGTGCGGCCTTTATACTTGATTATTTCAGATATGAGGTAAAGAAGCTTAATGACAATAACTGTAAGGAATATGTAGATGTTACATCAGTTTCAATAAACGGATTTATAGGAATGTCAGAGGATATAATAAATAATTATGATTTAGTTATTATATCAGATTATAATGAATATAATTCGGCTTCCCTTATAAATACGGGAATAACAAAGATATATACAAATCAGGGTCCTGTTTCCGTGCTTACGGACTATTATACCTTTGGAAACGGGGAGAAGTATTATGCGGCATTAAGCGGAAATGACCTTACTAAAAAGGCATACGATAAAATTATAGATTATGTAAAGTCAGGAAAGCCATTGGTGCTTGCAGACAGTATATATAGCGGTGACAAAGAGACAGCAGATGAAAACACCAATCTGTATAATCTGTCATATGCAGTATTATCGCAGCAGTTTGGGGAGGATATGCTTAATAATGTAACAAATGAGTCAAATACATTAAAGAAGGTTCTTACATATAGGGAGAGACCGGAATTTACCATAAGCGACAGCCTTAGTTATAAGACTGATGAAAACGGCATAGCAATACCTAATATTGATAAGAGCCGGCTTAACAGTGTTGTGTTTTCGGGAAATGTAATTAATACGGAAAAAAGCTATTCTCTTAATATATATGTTGATAAGGACGCCAACGGCTTTTATACGGAAACAAGGGATGATAATAATGAACTATTGTATCAGACAGACAAGTTAGCTGTTGGGGCAGACGGAGAATTTTCGGTGCAGCTTGAAAAGCTGCCTGAGGAGTTAAGGGGATACCTGCAATGGAAGGCAGTTTTAACTGACAATGAAACGGGAATGTCCTGTGATAATGAGGGGGCATTGGTGGTAAAATATAGTGAAGATGAGATTAGAAGGGTAAAGGTTCTTCAAATAATACCTACAGAGGATACCGCCTATTTAACCTTCAGGCTTGACAATGGAAAGTTTACGGAATTATTTGAGCAGTCAAGGGAAATTACAGGATTAGAAATGGATTTAACAGTTATGACAGTTAATGAGTTTGAGGAGATGTTTGCGGTCTCTCCCTTTTCACTTAATTCAGACGGATACGGAAATACGTATGCAGTAAATGATGCTCTTACCAGAGGAAATGAAAAGGGATATGACATGGTTGTCATAGGCTTTGGAGATGAATTTGCATGTCAGGACATATCAAATGACAATGGGGCAGTTGACAATATTAAGTATTATATTGAAACGGGAAACCCGGTATTAATGTCCCATGATGTACTGTCATATAATTCCTACAGTGACGGAGGGGAAAATACAAATCTTCATGTAAACTTTATTGATAAAGTAAATTTGGAGAACTGGTCTTACGACCTAACATCTGCCTTACGGGATATTATAGGTATGGACCGATATGGAGCGTCGGTTGGAGAATCACAATATACACAGTACCCTCAGGGATATTCCAATACATTTTTGCAGCAGAGAGGCTTAAGTGAAAATGGGGAGGTCTTAAGGCTTTACGGCGGTATCAGTCTAAACGCAACACAAAATGGGGTGACAGCAAAAATATCCCGGCTTAATAAGGGGCAGATAACACAGTATCCTTATTACATAGGTGAAAATCTGGCTGTGTCAGAAACTCATGGGCAATATTTTCAGCTTGACCTTGAAGCACAGGGGGAAACAGAAGAAAATGATGTTATAGTATGGTATACACTGGCAGGAAGTGAAGGCTCCTACTATGATATGTCAGGTCAGGATGCCTTAAATAATTATTACATATATTCAAAGGGTAATATTACTTATTCCGGTGCAGGACATTCCACAATGGATGAAGAAGGTGAAATCAAGCTTTTTGTAAATACATTTATAAGAGCAATAGGCTCAGGAAATAATATTCCTTCTATAGAGTATCTGGAGCCTGCAATAGAGACAGGAGAAGGAATGTATGAGATGGCTGTCAGAGGTGAAACAATAGATACCGTATATTTTGTGCCCCATGATGATGACATGACAAAAAATGGAACATTTGAGGAAGCATATGTTTTTTGGGATAAAAATGGAAGCGGTTTATATGACCAGGGAGATATTTTGTTTAAGGAATACAGCAATAGTACCGGAGAGCTTCTTATAAACGGAAGAGAGTATTTAATAAACCTTGAGGCAGATTATATAGGCGAAACAGGTATTTTGGCAGATGAAATAAAGGCTGAAATAATACAAAGCATAAGCAGCAATGAATTTAAGCTTACCATTCAGGTAAGTGACAGTAAAAAGGGAGTGGGAACCTCATCACTTAACCTTGTAAGTAAAGAGCTGTTTAAGCTTAATTAGAGACATTTTAAAAATAATTTAATTTGTTCCGGTTGACAATAAAGTTTCAGGGTGGGATAATGATATACAATATGGAATAATAAATGATAATAAGGAGATGTAACTGTGAGGAAAAGTGTGTCCATAACCATAAATATTGCATTTGTAATGATGCTGTCAGTGCTGATGTTTACAGGCTGCGGAGGCAGCGGCAACGAAGGAGGCAGTGATACCGGGAATGGGGAAGAGAGTACAGAAGCCGCAGAGGAAGAAAGCAGTGACAGCAGCGATGGGACCACAAATATAATAGATGAAGATATTGATGTGGGGAATAATTGGAAATACGCATATAATGACGGTACATATATATTTTATTATCAGAATATTTCAGAGGATGTATGTGACAGCAATGTTGTTTTAAGCATTGCAAAGGATGATAACTTAAAGGGAGTAGACGCGGAGGACCTGGTGGAAAGTCTGCAAAAGCAAAGCAGTGATGCAAAGGTTAATATGTCAGAGGATACGGCAGGAGGAAATAAAGTTGTCTATATGGAATTTGAGGAAATAAACGGAGAAACTAAGGCGTATGTAGGTCAGTATATTGTGCTGGGAAATAAAAAGGGACTGATATTTTCCGTGTATGCAGAGGAGAGTAAATTTGAGTCGGCAAGGAAAAATACAAGGGAAGTAATTGATACTTTAAAGATAAAATAGCAGAAGCAGGAAATTGTTAAAATGAAGAATAGCTTAATAAAAAGCATCCATGAGAGAATTCAGAGAAAAATAAGGTCATGGACGTGTAATTTTATTGTATTTTTAAAATGGGTATGTATATCCCTTGTTGTGGGAGTTGTTATAGGGGGATTCAGCATATTATTTGGCAAATCAATGGATTATGTCACTGACTTTAGGCAGGACAATATATTTATAATATATTTTTTGCCTTTGGCAGGCATTTTGATAGTGGCAATGCACAGGCTGTGCCATTATGAGGAAAACAAGGGGACAAACACAATTATCTCAAATCTTCATGCAAAAGATGATATTCCTATGAAAACAGTTCCTCTTATATTTATATCAACAGTTGCCACACACTTATTTGGAGGCTCGGCAGGCAGGGAAAGTGCGGCACTTCAGCTTGGGGGAAGCTTGGGAAACGGCATCGGCAAGCTTATACGTCTTGACGAAAATGACAGAAGAGTTACTGTAATGTGCGGCATGAGTGCGGCATTTGCTGCTCTTTTCGGAACTCCCATGGCAGCGGCAATATTTTCCATAGAGGTTGGAAGTATAGGAATTATGTATTTCGCAGCACTGGTGCCATGTGTTTTTTCTGCCATTATAGCTTCAAGGTTTGCCTTAAATATGGGAATACATCCTGAAAAATTTCAGGTCACGGGCATTCCTGCCATAAATATTGAAAATACTGCTAAGATAGTATTTATGTGTGTCATATGTGCTGTTGTAAGCTGTATTTTTTGCATTGTCCTTCACAGAATGGCAATAATTATGAGAGTATATATAAAAAACAGCTATGTGAGAATAGTTGCGGCATCGGCTGTGATAATATTGTCAACTAAGCTTATGGGAAGCACAGATTACCTTGGGGCAGGAATAGATGTAATAGAGAGAGCAATAGGCGGAGAGGCAGTTCCCTATGCATTTATTGTTAAAATGTTTTTAACTGCAATAACATTAGGTGCAGGATTTAAGGGAGGGGAGATAGTTCCAAGCTTTTTTGTGGGGGCAACACTCGGCTGCCTTTTGGGAAATATATTTGGAGTATCACCTTCATTTTGTGCGGCACTTGGAATGACGGCAATTTTTTGTGGAGTGACAAACTGTCCTATTACGTCTATGCTGATAAGCTTTGAGCTGTTTGGCTATAAGGGGGCAGTGTTCTTTATGATGGCATCAGCTATAAGCTATATGCTGTCAGGCTATTACAGCCTTTATAATGAACAGAGAATTATGTATTCAAAAACAAGAACCCAGTTTGTCAATGAAAAGGCAAAATAGTTTAAGAAAGGAGATTATTATGAACAAAAATGTATTTAGAAACTTATCTTACGGAGTGTATATTGTATCGTCATGGGATAATGGAAGACCTACAGGCTGTACGGCAAACAGTGCAATGCAGATTACATCATCACCGGCAACAGTTGCAGTGAGTATAAATCACGACAATTATACTAACGGCTGCATAAAGGATACGGGAAGATTTGCAGTTTCAATACTATCGGAAAAATCAGACCCTTTGATTATAGGAACATTTGGATTTTATTCGGGAAAGGATAAGGACAAGTTTGCAGATGTTGATTATAAAATAGTAGGAAATATGCCCGTTGTATCAGATAGCTGCGGATACATTGTGTGTGAGGTTATAGATACTATGGAAACAGATACCCATACAGTATTTTTGGGAAAGGTTACAGATGGAGATGTAAATGGAAGCGATACGCCTATGACATACGCATATTATCATAATGTGGTAAAGGGAAAAAGCCCGAAAAATGCACCTACGTATATAGAAGAATAGTGTTACGCTCCGGAATGGAGAATAAAATAAAAAAGCTCCTTACGGAAGTTGTTATTCCATAAGGGGCTTTTGTTTTATAGAAAGCTTTCTGCCTGTTTTTTTGAGGCACCTATAAATCCTTTAAATAACGGATGAGGCTTGTTTGGTCTGCTCTTTAACTCAGGGTGAGCCTGTGTTGCAATAAACCAAGGGTGATTTGTAAGCTCAATCATCTCAACTATTCTGCCGTCAGGAGATAAGCCGGAAAGCTTCATACCGTTTTCTTCAAGTACATTTCTGAAATCATTGTTTACTTCATATCTGTGTCTGTGACGCTCATGAATTGTTTCCTGACCGTATATTTCATATGCCTTTGAAGTCTTGTCCAATACGCAGGGATAAGAGCCTAATCTTAAGGTTCCGCCTATATCCTCTATGCCGTCCTGGTCAGGCATAAGATGAATAACAGGGTGAGTGGTCAATGGATTTAATTCGATACTGTGGGCGTCTGAATATCCCAAAACATGTCTGGCAAATTCCACGATTGAAAGCTGCATTCCAAGGCAAAGCCCCAGAAACGGTATGTTATGTGTGCGGGCATATTCTATGGCAATGATTTTTCCGTCAATGCCTCTGTCTCCAAAACCGCCTGGAACAAGTATGCCCGATACGTCACCAAGAATTTCACTGACATTGTCACTGTTTAAAAGCTCAGAATCTACCCATTTAATATTTACTGCAACATCATTGGCATATCCGCCGTGCTTTAAGGATTCTACAACACTTATATAGGCATCGTGAAGTGAAATATATTTGCCCACAAGAGCAACGGTAACGGAAGACTTTAAGTTCTTTGCCGTATTTACCATATCCTCCCAATCCTTTAAGTCAGGAGCAGGGCAGTCAAGGTTTAAGCACTCACAGGCAACCTCTGCAAGATGCTCCTTTTCCATGGCAAGAGGTGCCTCATATAATACGTCAACATCCAGATTTTGAAGTACATGATGGCTTGGAACATTGCAAAAAAGAGCAATCTTGTCCTTTAAATTCTGTTCTAAAGGAAGCTCTGAACGGCATACAATAACATCAGGCTGTATGCCTATGCTTAATAGTTCTTTAACGCTTGCCTGGGTAGGCTTTGTTTTCATCTCTCCTGATGAACGCAGATAAGGAATAAGAGTAACGTGAATAAGCATAGCATTTTCTTTGCCCACATCATGCTGAAACTGTCTTATTGCTTCAAGAAAAGGAAGACTTTCAATGTCACCTACAGTTCCCCCTACCTCAATAATGGCTATTTCCGTTTCCTTGGCAGTGTAATTTCTGTGGAAACGGCTTTTTATTTCATTTGTTATATGGGGTATAACCTGAACGGTTCCTCCCCCAAAGTCACCGCGGCGTTCCTTTGCAAGTACAGACCAGTATATTTTGCCTGTAGTTACATTTGAATTTTTTGTAAGACTTTCATCTATAAATCTCTCATAATGACCAAGGTCCAAATCAGTTTCGGCACCATCATCAGTTACAAATACTTCGCCATGCTGAATTGGATTCATAGTACCCGGGTCAATGTTAATGTACGGGTCAAATTTCTGCATTGTGACTTTATAGCCACGAGCCTTTAATAATCGTCCCAGAGAAGCAGCAGTTATGCCCTTACCAAGCCCTGAAACAACTCCGCCTGTTACGAATACGTATTTTACTGGCATCATAAGTCCTCCTTAGAATATTCAAAACATACATTAAAGTATACAACAATAAAAGATTTATTTCCATAATAAAATCAAAAAAAATATAAATTCATAAAAAAATCACAATAACAATATTGATTTATTGGTAAACTAACTTTATAATCTACCATATAAAAAAGAAAATAACTATTGAAAGGTAATATATATATGGATAATAATTCAAGCAATAATTTTAATGAAAGCTTTAATGATATTCCTCCTGGGAATAAAGGCTATAGAAATAACGGCGGCAGCGGCGGAAACGACAATGGAAATAATAATAATGATGATAAGGATAAAAAGAAGAATCAAAAAATAATTCTTATTATTATTGCGGCACTTGTTACAATAATGTTGGTGACTACGTTTACAAGCCTTATATCAAGCACAACATCCAAGGAAATACCTTACAGTGAATTTTTGACAATGCTTGAGGAGGGTGAAGTTGAATCTGTGGAAATAGATTCCGATGGAACCATAATTATAACTCCAAAGGATGCACAGATGACTATTACAGGTGAAAAAATGGTGTACTGGACTATGGTTCTCAGTGCAGACAAGCTGTATGATGCTTTAGATGAGGCAGATGTTGAATTTAAGGTTGATAAGGCGGATACCGGCTCGTCCCTGATAGAGATTGTATTAAGCTGGGTTATTCCTTTCCTTTTCATTTATCTTATATTCGGCCTTGTGATGAAGAAAATGTCAAAAGGCGGAGGCGGCTTTATGGGCGGCGTAGGAAAGTCCAATGCCAAAGTGTATGTGGAGAAGTCTACAGGTGTTACATTTAAGGATGTTGCAGGTCAGGATGAGGCTAAGGAATCTTTAAAGGAAATAGTGGATTTCCTTCATAATCCGGGCAAGTATGCACAGATAGGAGCAAAGCTTCCAAAGGGAGCGCTTCTTGTGGGACCTCCCGGAACAGGTAAAACCCTTTTGGCAAAGGCTGTTGCAGGAGAGGCAAAGGTACCATTCTTTTCACTGGCAGGCTCCGATTTTGTTGAAATGTTTGTTGGTGTGGGAGCTTCAAGAGTGAGGGATTTATTTAAGGAGGCACAGAAAAACGCTCCTTGTATTATATTTATAGATGAGATTGATGCTATCGGAAAATCCAGAGATTCAAGATACGGCGGAGGCAATGACGAGAGAGAACAGACACTAAACCAGCTTCTTTCAGAGATGGACGGATTCGACTCCTCCAAGGGACTTTTAATACTGGCGGCAACAAACAGACCTGATGTTCTTGACAAGGCACTTTTAAGACCGGGAAGATTTGACAGAAGAATTATAGTTGACAAGCCTGATTTAAAGGGCAGAATAGAGACGCTGAAGGTTCATTCAAAGAATGTGCTTATGGATGAAACTGTAGACCTTGAGGCAATAGGATTGGCAACAAGCGGAGCAGTAGGTTCAGACCTTGCAAATATGATTAACGAGGCAGCAATCAATGCTGTTAAGCATGGAAGAAAGGCAATATCACAGGAGGATTTATTCGAGTCTGTTGAGGTTGTAATAGCAGGTAAGGAGAAGAAGGACAGGATATTAAGCCCTGTTGAGAAGAAGACAGTTGCATACCATGAGGTGGGTCATGCACTTATTACGGCACTGGAAAAAAAGGCAGAGCCGGTGCAGAAAATAACAATAGTTCCAAGAACAATGGGTTCACTTGGCTATGTAATGCAGGTTCCGGAGGAAGAAAAATATCTTATGTCTAAGGATGAGCTTATAGCAAGGATAGTTACACTTCTGGGAGGACGTGCGGCAGAGGAAATATCCTTTGATACAGTTACAACGGGAGCCTCCAACGATATGGAGAAGGCAACGGAGCTTGCAAGAGCAATGATTACACAGTATGGTATGTCAGACAGATTCGGTCTTATGAATCTTGAGCAGGTTCAGGACAGCTATTTAAACGGAAGGACAGTGCTAAACTGCTCAGATGTGACTGCGTCACAGGTAGACGAGGAGGTCAAAGAGCTTCTTAAGAAGTGCTATGACAGGGCTAAGGAGCTGCTTAAAGAAAATAAGGATGTTCTTGACAAGATAGCAGAGCATCTTTATGAGAAGGAAACCATAACGGGAAAAGAGTTTATGGATATTTACTATAAGGTAAAGGGAATAACTCCTGCTGCTGATGAAGAAGCAGACAAGGAAGAGGATACAGCCTTAGAGGAAGATAATAAAATATAACCGGCAAATAAATTACCGCAGGCAAAAGACGTGAATTGCTTTGAGCCTGCGGTATGTATGTATTAAGGAAATAAAAGCAATACGGCAAGAGGTGTCTGTATGTTTGTTATAGAAGAGGAATTAAAAAAGCTGCCGCGGTCACCGGGAGTATATATTATGCACGATAAGACCGATGAGATTATATATGTTGGAAAGGCAATAAGCTTAAGAAACAGAGTAAGGCAGTATTTTCAGAAAAGTACAAATAAAACTGCAAAGATAGAGCAGATGGTAAGCAAAATAAGCTATTTTGAGTATATAGTTACAGACAGTGAGCTTGAAGCACTGATACTTGAGTGTAACCTTATCAAGGAGCATAGACCAAGATATAATACAATGCTTAAGGACGATAAATCCTACCCTTATATAAAGGTTACTGTTGGTGAGGAATATCCCAGAATAATAATGGCAAGGGATGTAAAAAGGTCAGCCTCAGATAAATCAAGATATTTTGGTCCGTATACAAGTGCAGGCGCAGTTAAGGATACAATAGAGCTTTTAAGAAAGCTTTATAAAATAAGAACCTGCAATCGTTCTCTTCCGAAAGATATAGGAAAAAAAAGACCATGTCTTAACTATCATATAAGGCAGTGTTATGCTCCGTGTATGGGATATATATCACCTGAGGAGTATAGAAAATCCATAGATGAAGCCTTAAAATTTTTAGGCGGACATTACGGTGATATTATTAAGTCTTTGGAGGAAAAAATGTACGCAGCTTCTGAAAAAATGGAATTTGAGGAGGCGGCAGAGTACAGGGATTTGCTTGAAAGCGTAAAAAAAATAGCACAGAAGCAGAAGATAACCTCAGAGCATGGAATAGACAGGGATATTATTGCATATGCCATAGATAATGATGAGGCGGTTGTACAGGTATTTTTTATGAGAGAGGGAAAGCTTATGGGCAGGGAGCATTTTTATATAAGAGTTCCGGCTGACGGTAAAAGTACACTTCTTTCAAGCTTTATTAAGCAGTATTATTCCGGCACCCCATTTGTACCTAAGGAGCTGATTGTGTCAGAGGAAATAGAGGACGGAGAGGTAATCAGTGAATATTTGTCTATAAAAAGGGGAAATAAGGTTAAAATAATTCATCCTCTGGCAGGGGAAAAATATAAAATGATAGAGCTTGCAGAAAAAAATGCCAAAATGGTTCTTGATACAGACAGAGAAAAGATACAGCGTGAGGAGCGAAGAACCATAGGGGCGGTAAAAGAGATATTCGGAATTCTTGGAATAGAGAGCAAAAATGACTATAGGATAGAGGCATTTGACATTTCCAATACGTCAGGCTATCAGTCGGTAGGCTCCATGATAGTGTATGAGCATGGTAAGCCTAAGAAGAATGATTACAGGAAATTTAAGATAAAAACAGTGTCGGGACCTGATGATTACGACAGCATGAGAGAGGTTATTACCAGAAGATTTACACATACAGGTGACGACAAATTTTCAAGATATCCTGATCTTATAATGATGGACGGAGGTCTGGGACAGGTCAATGCAGCCCTTGAAGTTCTGGAAGCTTTAGGTCTTAACATTAATGTGTGCGGAATGGTAAAGGACGACCACCACAGAACAAGAGGTCTTATATATGAGGGAAGGGAGATTCCCTTAAAGGCAGGCGGGGAGGCTTTTTTACTTATCACAAGAATACAGGATGAGGCACACAGATTTGCAATAGAATATCACAGAAGCTTAAGGGGCAAAAATCAGGTACACTCAATCCTTGATGACATAGAGGGAATAGGGCCATCAAGGAGAAAAGCCCTTATGAAATATTTTGCTTCTATAGAGGAAGTGAAAAATGCAGATGTTGAGGAGCTTATGAGGGTGCCGTCAATGAACAGAAGGGCGGCAGAAAGTGTATATCAATTTTTTAATGCAAAATAGCCTTGTATTATTTTATATTATTTATTAAAATAAAATAAGCATATTAATTTTGTATATAGAATGAATTAAGGAGGAGAAAGATTATGCCGGCAAGTGTAAAATTAACAAAGATAATAGAAAATTATGAATTGAGGAATTGTACGCCTGATATTGACATCAGCAAAATAATGGTTAATACTCCCGATATTAACAGACCATCGCTTCAGCTTGCAGGGTATTTTGAACATTTTGACAGCGAGAGAGTCCAAATTATAGGCTTTGTGGAGCAGTCCTTTATAGAAACCCTTGATAAGGAGCAGAAGAAGCTTATATATGACCAGCTTTTATCATTTAAGATGCCTTGCATTATATATTGCAGGGATATGGATCCTGATGAGTATATACTTGAGGCAGCAAACAAATACGGGGTGCCTGTCCTTGTTACTGAGAAGGCTACATCTACCTTTATGGCAGAGATTATAAGATGGCTTAATGTTCAGCTTGCACCATGTATTACGATTCATGGAGTTTTAGTTGATGTATACGGCGAGGGCGTTCTTATTATGGGTGAGAGCGGCATAGGAAAAAGTGAGGCGGCATTGGAGCTTATAAAGAGGGGACATCGTCTTGTTACAGATGATGTAGTGGAAATCAGAAAAGTAAGTGATGAAACACTTATAGGAACAGCACCTGATATTACCAGGCATTTTATAGAGCTTAGGGGAATAGGAATAGTAGATGTAAAAACCCTGTTTGGTGTTCAAAGTGTAAAGGAGACCCAGAACATTAATATGGTAATTAAGCTTGAAGAGTGGAGCAGGGATAAGGAGTATGACAGACTGGGGCTTGAGGAGAATTATACTGAGTTCTTAGGCAATAAGGTTGTATGTCATTCAATACCTATAAGACCGGGACGTAATCTTGCCATTATAGTAGAGTCTGCAGCAGTAAATTACCGTCAGAAGCAGATGGGCTATAACGCAGCAAAGAGCTTTATAGAGAGAGTTCAGGAGAATTTCGGAAGGATAAACGAGGATAATTAAGGTTATGGGTGTAATATTTGGTGTAGATGTAGGGGGAACCACAGTAAAAATAGGTATGTTTGACAAGGAGGACAGTCTTAAGTACAAATGTGAGATAAAGACTGATACGTCAGACAAGGGAAGTTTTATATTGAGGGATATATGCAAAAAACTACAGGATATATTACAGGAAAACAGTCTTACGCCCAATGACTGTGACGGCATAGGTATTGGGCTGCCGGGACCTGTGACAAATGACGGAAGAATATTAGGCTGTGTCAATCTGGGCTGGGGAATATTTAATATAGAAGAAAAGCTTTCTCAGATGTTTTACGGGGTAAAGGTCAGGGCAGGAAATGATGCAAACCTTGCAGCACTTGGTGAAAAGCTGGCAGGGGGAGGCAGAGGTCACGAAAACGTGTTAATGATTACTCTGGGAACAGGAGTAGGGGGAGGAGTAATTATTGACGGAAAAATAGTGACGGGAACTAACGGAGCTGCGGGCGAGATAGGACATATGCCTGTAAATTTTCATGAAACAGATGTATGCAGCTGCGGAAAAAAAGGATGTCTTGAACAATATGCATCTGCCACCGGAATAGTAAGGCTCACAAAGAAATATATTGGAGAGTATAAGGAGTCACCTCTTTATGGATATAAGATAAATGGTAAGGAAATAACGGCAAAGGACGTTATGGATTTGGCAAAGGCAAAGGATGAACTGTCAGTGAAGGTTATAGATGAGGCTGCACTTTACCTTGGCATGGCGTTGGCAGCGTCAGCATCAGTAATAAATCCTGACTGTATTGTTATAGGTGGAGGTGTAAGCAAGGCGGGAGATTTTCTCATTGATAAGGTGGAAAAAAGCTTTATGGAATATGCATTTGTGCCTTGCAGAAATGTTATATTCAGGCAGGCGGAGCTTGGAAATGATGGTGGAATGTATGGCGGAGCCGGGTTAATAAAATAGGAAATGAGGTTCTTTAATGCTTGAGGCGATTGTAAAAATAGTGGGTAATAATAATGTTAAAACAAATGAGCCGATGGATATACATACAACATTCCGTGCAGGGGGAAGGGCGGCATATTTTGTAAAGGCAGAAAGCAGCAGACAGCTATCCTGCCTTATAAAGCTTTTTGGAAAAGAGAATGTGCCATACTTTATACTTGGAAACGGAAGCAATGTACTTGTTAAGGATACCGGATATAAGGGCGTTGTTATAAAGCTTGCGGGAGAGTTTGAGGATATAGCCATAAAGGAAACAAAAAACATAAGCTGTATATTAGTGGCAGGTTCTGCTGCTTTACTGTCGAGAACAGCAAAGGCAGCTGCAGATAAGGGGTATTCCGGTATGGAAACATTGTCGGGTATTCCCGGAACCATAGGAGGAGCCGTCACAATGAATGCAGGGGCATATGGGGGAGAGATAAAGGATATTATAGAAAGTGCTGATGTTATGGACGAAGAGGGAGACATCATTACCCTTGACAGGGATAAGCTGAATCTGTCATATAGGCACAGTATTGTACAGGATAGAAATTATATAGTATTAAATGCCGTGTTGAATCTTAGTGCAGGTGACAAAAAGGAAATAGCAGATAAAATGGGAGAATATGCCAAGGCTAGAAAAGAAAAGCAGCCTTTAGAATATCCAAGTGCCGGAAGCACCTTTAAAAGACCTGAGGGATACTTTGCAGGCAAGCTTATTATGGAGGCAGGCTTTGGAGGATATAAATCAGGAGGGGCGATGGTATCGGAAAAACACTGCGGTTTTGTAATAAATGCAGGAGGAGCTACCGCTACAGATATATTAAATGTAATAGAGGACGTAAAAGCAGGAGTACTGGAGAAATTTGGGGTGGAACTGGAGCCGGAGGTTAAGATATTAGGTTAGTCTATGAATTGGAAATGGAATGGAGATTAGTATGCGGTTTGTTATAGTGACAGGAATGTCAGGAGCGGGAAAAAGAACGGCAATGAAAATATTGGAGGATGCAGGATATTTTTGCGTAGATAATCTGCCTGTTCCTCTTATAAGAAAATTTACGGATTTGGCATTTAATTCCATGGGCGACATAGATAAGGTGGCACTTGGGGTTGATATAAGAAGCGGTGATTTGTCGGTTGTAGACAGCGTTATAGATTATCTTAAGCTTAACGGAAAAAGATGTGAGATTTTATTCCTTGATGCAGGAGACGACACACTTGTAAAGAGATTTAAGGAGACAAGAAGGACTCACCCGCTGGTGGCAGAGGGCAGAGTGGCAGACGGAATTGCAAGGGAAAGGCAAATATTGTCTTTTTTAAAAAAAAGGGCAGATTATATTATAGATACAGACACTCTCTTAGTTAAAGAGCTTCGCTCAGAGCTGGAAAAAATATTTGTGGAAAATAAAAGGTACAGCAATTTGTTTATAAATGTTGTATCCTTTGGCTTCAAGTACGGCATACCTACAGATTCCGATTTAGTATTTGATGTACGGTTTATGCCTAATCCTTTTTACGTGGATGAGCTTAAGAGAAAAACGGGAAACGATAAAGAGGTAAAGGAATTTGTCATGAGTTCTCCCGCATCGGCGGAATTTCTGTCAAAGCTGAATGATATGATTAATTTTTTAATACCTAATTATGTTATAGAGGGAAAGAACCAGCTTGTCATAAGCATAGGCTGTACAGGAGGAAAGCACCGCTCAGTGACAATAGCGAATAAACTGTATGAAAATCTTAAGGAAAAGGGAGAATATGGAATTAAAATCACCCACAGGGATATTGAAAGGGAATAAGTAATATGTCATTTTCTGGAAATGTTAAGGAGGAATTGTCATGGCAGATGCCGTCCGCAAGGCACTGTATGCTGGCTGAAATAGCTGCAATTTTAAGCCTTTGCGGAAGAATTTTAATTACCACAGCCGATAGATATTCAGTAAAAATTCAGACTGAAAATATATATGTTGCAAGAAAGTACTTTACATTAGTAAAAAAAGCACTTAATATAGAAGCTGAAATTACCATAAGACAAAATGCATATTTAAAGAATAGCCGTACATATACTATCACTGTAAACGACAACGAATCCGCAGTAAGAATACTACAGGCTGCAAAAATTATGGATTCAAATTATGATATATGTGAAAATATGTCTGTTGTAAGCAATGTAGTTATTATGAACAGTTGCTGTAAGAGAGCATTCTTAAGAGGAGCATTTTTAGCGTCAGGTTCAATAAGTACGCCGGAAAAATCTTATCATTTTGAGATAGTGTGTGCAACTATGGAAAAGGCAAGGCAGTTATGCGGCATAATAAAATATTTTGAAATTGATGCAAAAATAGTTGAAAGGAAGAAGCATTTTGTGGTATATATCAAGGAGGGTGAAAGCATAGTCGATATGCTTAACATTATGGAAGCCCACCAATCCCTTATGGAGCTGGAAAATATCCGCATACTTAAGGAAATGAGAAACACCGTAAATCGCAAGGTTAATTGTGAGACCGCCAATCTTAACAAAACGGTGTCGGCAGCGGTTAAACAGATTGAGGATATTAATTTAATCGAAAAAACCGTTGGTATATCAAGCCTGCCAAAGCCTTTGCAGGATATGGCGTATGTAAGGTTGGAAAATCCCGATGCATCACTTAAGGAGCTGGGGACTCTTATGAGCCCTCAGGTAGGCAAGTCAGGGGTGAATCACAGACTTAAAAAAATATCAGAGATAGCTGATGGTTTTCGCAAATAAGGAGGAAAAAGGCGTTATGGTAACTAAAAAGATGACTATTGAACTGAAGACAGGCTTAGAGGCACGACCTGTTGCAGTATTTGTTCAGGTAGCAAGTCAGTTTGACAGCTCAATATATGTTGAGTATGACAATAAGAAGGTTAACGCAAAAAGTATTATGGGAATGATGACATTAGGGCTGGCATCAGGAGAGAACGTTACGGTTTCTGCAGAAGGAGCCGATGAGATTGCGGCTATAGAAAGCATAGAAAAATATTTAAGCAGTAAGGTAAGTGCATAATCAGGGATTTGTAAGGGAAAGTGAAAAGCCGCCGCGGACTTAGACTTAATTTAAGTGAAAAGCCGCGGTGGCTTTTGATTATAAATATTATTGCGGTTGGATGTATTTTATTGTATAATTTTTCTAATAAAATTATTTAGAAGGTCAGGAGAAAAGATATGGCATTTACACATTTACACGTTCATACAGAGTATAGTCTGCTGGACGGTTCATGTAAAATAAAGGAGCTTATAAGCAGGGCAAAGGAACTTAATATGGACAGTCTTGCAATTACGGACCACGGTGTGATGTACGGTGTCATAGACTTTTATAAGGCGGCAAAGGCGGCAGGCATAAAGCCTGTTATTGGCTGTGAAATATATGTAGCTCCGGGTTCACGCTTTGACAAAGAAAAAGATGGCGGAGAGGACAGATATTATCATCTTGTGCTTTTGGCAGAAAATGATAAAGGCTATCACAATCTTATGAAGATAGTGTCAAAAGGCTTTGTTGAAGGCTTTTATTATAAGCCAAGAGTAGATTATGAAGTGTTAAGGGAATATTCGGAGGGGATAATAGCCTTAAGTGCCTGTCTTGCAGGGGAGGTTCAAAGATATCTTGCCAGAGGAATGTATGAAGCTGCTCTTGAGGCAGCATATAGATATCAGGATATATTCGGAAAGGGAAACTTCTTTTTAGAGCTTCAGGACCATGGCATTGAAACTCAGCAAACAGTTAATATGGAGCTTATGAAAATGAGCAGGGACACTGGAATAGAGCTGGTTGCCACAAATGATGTCCACTATATTCTTGAGGAGGATGCAGTTCCCCACGATATACTTCTTTGCATACAGACAGGAAAAAAGGTAGCTGACCGTGACAGAATGAGATATGATGGTGGTCAGTATTTTCTGAAAAGCGAGGAGGAAATGAAAAGTCTGTTTCCTTATGCCCTTAATGCTTTAGAGAACACTCATAAGATAGCACAAAGATGTAACGTAGAGATTGAGTTTGGTGTCCGCAAGCTTCCAAAATATGATGTTCCAAAGGAATTTTGGGATTCGGAGGATACAGAGGGACAGGCTTCATGGAAGTATCTTTCACATTTGTGCAATGAGGGACTTAAGAAAAGATATGGTGATAAATGGAAAGATAAAGAGTATATGGAACGTCTTTCCTATGAGCTTTCCGTAATCAGGAATATGGGATTTATAGATTATTTCCTTATAGTGTGGGATTTTATTAATTATGCCAAGAAAAATAATATAATAGTAGGACCGGGAAGAGGCTCAGCGGCAGGTAGCATAGTGTCGTACACTCTTGAAATTACAGATATAGATCCAATTAAGTATAATCTGCTCTTTGAGCGTTTCTTAAACCCCGAGCGTATAAGCATGCCGGATATAGATATAGATTTTTGCTTTGAAAGACGTGGAGAGGTTATAGACTATGTAGTTGAAAAGTACGGAAAGGATAACGTGGCACAGATAGTAACATTTGGTACGCTGGCGGCAAAAGGTGTTATAAGAGATGTGGGACGTGTTCTTGACATGCCGTATGCACAGGTTGATTCTATTGCCAAAATGGTGCCTAATGAATTGAACATAACCATAGATAAAGCATTGGAAAGCAATCCTATATTTAGAGAAGCATATGAGGGGGATTCCCAGATAAAATACCTTATTGATATGTCAAAAAGGCTGGAAGGGCTTCCAAGACATACATCCATGCACGCAGCGGGAGTTCTTATAAGCTCAAAGGCAGTAGACGAATTTGTGCCTCTGTCAAGGGCGTCAGACGGAACAATAACAACACAGTATGTTATGACAACACTTGAAGAGCTTGGACTTTTAAAAATGGATTTTCTCGGGCTTAGAACCTTAACAGTAATTCAGAAGGCCGTCAAGCTTATAAAAGAAGGAAAAAATATAGATATAGATTTAAACCGGCTTGACTATGACGATAAGAAGGTATTGGCATCCATAGGAACCGGAAAAACAGAAGGCGTATTCCAGCTTGAAAGTGCAGGTATGAAAAGCTTTATGAAGGAGCTTAAGCCTGAAAGCCTGGAGGACATTATAGCAGGCATTGCACTTTACCGTCCGGGGCCAATGGATTTTATACCAAAATATCTTAAGGGAAAAAACAGTGGAGAGCAGGTGGTATATACCTGTCCACAGGTGGAGCCTATATTGAAAAATACCTACGGGTGTATAATATATCAGGAGCAGGTTATGCAGATAGTGCGTGATTTGGCAGGCTATACTCTTGGGAGAAGCGACCTTGTAAGAAAGGCAATGTCAAAGAAAAAAATAGATGTTATGGAGCAGGAGAGAAAGAATTTTGTATTTGGAAATCAGGATGAGGGAGTAAAGGGCTGCATAGCAAACGGCATAGATGAGAAAACTGCCAATAAAGTATATGACGAAATGATAGATTTTGCAAAATACGCTTTTAACAAAGCTCATTCAACATGCTATGCCGTAGTGTCATATCAGACAGCATATCTAAAGTATTATTACCCTGTAGAATTTATGGCAGCTCTTATGAACTCTGTTATAGACAATTCATCAAAGGTGACAGAATACATTATGACGTGTAAATCTATGGGAATAGGTATTCTCCCCCCGGATATTAATGAAAGTGACACGGAATTTACGGTAAAGGGAAGAAATATAAGATATGGACTTTGTGCATTAAAAAGTGTAGGACGAACTGTGGTAGACCATGTTGTGCAGGAAAGAAATGTGAGAGGACCATATAAGAATCTGTCAGATTTTATTGAGAGAATAATAGACAAGGAAGTAAATAAAAGGACGGTGGAGAGCTTTATAAAATCAGGGGCGTTAGATTCCTTTGAGGGTAACAGACGTCAAAAAATGCTTATATATGTAGTGATTATGGATAATATTGTCAGGTCAAAGAAAAAGTCAATGGCAGGGCAGATGACCCTTTTTGATATAGCAGATGAGGAGGTAAAAGAGGAATTTGAGATAAAAATGCCAAATGTTGAGGAATTTAAAAAGGAAGAGCTTCTGGCATTTGAAAAAGAATTTATAGGACATTATATAAGCGGGCATCCTATGGAGGAATATGAAATAAAGTGGAAAAATCATGCCACAAAAAATGCAATGGATTTCAGGCTTAATGATGATGGCGTATGTACATTAAAAGAGGGAGCAAGGGAAAGCATTGGAGGCATGATTACGGATATTACCGTAAAAACTACAAAGAATAATAGCGTGATGGCTTTTATAACCGTAGAGGATATGTACGGAACCATTGAGGTTATAGTATTTCCAAAGTATTACCAGCAGTACAGATTCATTATTGAAGAGGATGCCAAGGTATTTGTAAGAGGCAGGGTATCTGTATCCGAGGATGAAAGTGCAAAGCTTATATGTGAGGAAATTATTGAGTTTAACCAAATACCTTCCCAGTTATGGGTAAGGTTTAAGAATAAAGCAGCATATGAGAAAAGAGAAAAGGAGCTTATGGAGGCAATACGCTATTCAGACGGAAATGACAGTGTTATTATATATCTCAATGAGGAGAAGCAGAAAAAAATAATGCCTCCTGCGTTTAACGTATCGGCTGATTCACTACTTGTAAGCAGGTTAAAAATGGAATTTGGCGATGAAAATGTAGTCTTAACTTAAACTTAACTTATCCAAAGAAAAATCTGTTGAAATCAGACAGGATAAGTAATATAATTATCCACAAACAGGAATAACGGCATCGACTATGGAAATGGAGGAATTTGTTTTATGGCAAAGGAAATTAATACAATCGGCGTACTGACAAGCGGCGGAGATGCACCGGGCATGAATGCCGCAATAAGGGCAGTGGTGAGAACTGCTATTGCAAACGGAAAAAAGGTCAAGGGTATTATGAGAGGATATCAGGGACTTTTAGATGAAGAAATAATAGATATGGAAGCAAAAAGCGTATCGGATATTATACAGCGCGGCGGTACTATATTGGGAACGGCGAGATGCGAGGATTTTATGACGAAGGAAGGTCAGGAAAAGGGAGCCGCTATATGTGATAAGTACGGAATAGAAGGACTGGTGGTTATAGGCGGTGACGGTTCCTTTAGAGGAGCACAAAAGCTTTCGCATTTGGGAATTAACACAATAGGAGTTCCCGGAACCATTGACTTGGATATTGCATGCACAGATTTCACCATAGGCTTTGACACTGCAGTAAACACGGCAATGGAGGCTATAGATAAGGTAAGAGATACTTCAACATCCCATGAGAGATGCAGTATTATAGAGGTTATGGGACGTCATGCAGGATATATAGCACTGTGGTGCGGTCTTGCAAACGGTGCAGAGGATATTCTGCTGCCGGAAAGATATGACCATGACGAGCAGAAGGTAATAAATCATATTATAGATTCAAGAAAAAAGGGAAAAAAGCATCATATTATAATAAATGCAGAGGGTATAGGACATTCCACAAGTATGGCAAAGCGTATAGAGGCGGCTACGGGAATGGAGACAAGGGCAACTATACTGGGACATATGCAGCGCGGAGGAAGTCCTACATGTAAGGACAGAGTATATGCCACAATTATGGGCTCATATGCTGTAGACCTTTTGTGTGAGGGAAAGAGCAACAGGGTTGTTGCATATAATAAAGGCCAGTATGTTGACTTTGAGATAGATGAGGCACTTGCCATGAAAAAGGATATATCGGATTATCAGTATAATGTAAGCAGACTGCTTTCAAGATAAGATTAAGAAATATAAAAATCTCATTAAAGGAGTGGGTATGGAAGGTAACAATAATAGGCAGGGAAAATTCAGCCCTGTCAGGATTATAGTTTTTGGGTTTTTATTTCTGATAGTGACGGGAGCTATATTATTATGGCTTCCTATTTCGTCAGCGGAGGGAGTATTTACATCTCCTATAGATGCATTGTTTACGTCAACAACCTCTGTATGCGTTACAGGTCTGACAACAGTGACAACAGCGTCACACTGGAGCCTTTTCGGAAAAATAGTTATTCTTATACTTATTCAGCTTGGCGGTCTTGGTGTAGTGTGTGCAGGAATAGGTGTGATGATTGTAATAAAAAAGAAAATTACAATGAGGGAAAGACTTCTTATTCAGACTGCATATAACTTAGAAAATATAGACGGAATGGTAAGGCTTATAAAGAACGTTACAATGGGAGCATTTACGGTAGAGCTTATAGGAGCCGTTTTTTATGGTATAGTTTTTATACCTGATTACGGCTTTATCAAAGGAATATGGTACAGTATATTTCACTCTGTATCGGCATTCTGCAATGCAGGTATTGATTTGATAGGAGACAGCAGCTTAAGTGTATACAGGTATAATCCGGTTATAAATATTACAACCATGCTTCTTATTATTGTAGGAGGCATAGGTTTTATAGTATGGTGGGATATAAAAAAAGTGGTACTGGAAAGCATCAGGAAGAAAAGAATGAGAGGCCAGTTATTTAAAAGGCTGTCTGTTCATTCAAAGGTGGCGGTTGTAACCACTGTTATACTTATATTTGGGGGAGCATTTATCATACTTATATCAGAGTATAATAATCCCGATACAATAAAGGACATGTCCACAGGCAGTAAAATAATGGCGTCATTGTTTGAGTCAGTTACAGTAAGAACGGCAGGCTTTTTTACGATACCGCAGGGCAACTTCAGGGATACATCATACATTATTATTTTAATATTGATGCTTATAGGCGGCTCTCCTATGGGAACAGCGGGAGGTTTAAAAACAACAACAGCGGCAATGATGTTTTTGTGTGTACGTTCAACTGTTAAGGGACACAAGGGTACGGAGGCTTTTAACAGAAGAATAAGCAGTGACAGTGTGAGAACAGCAATATCGGTTCTTGCCATTGTGGCTGCCATTATCATAGGGGCAGTTTTTATTTTGTCAGTTATAGAGCCATTTGGTTTGAGGGATATTTGTTTTGAGGTAGTATCTGCAATGGGAACTGTGGGACTTACAACGGGAGTGACAGGGAGCTTTTCCATGGCAGGGAAGTTTATTTTATGTATGGTGATGTTTGCAGGACGTATAGGTCCTATAACACTTGCCATGGCATTTAATATGCGAAGGGGAAAAAGGAAAAAAGAAAATATGAGAGATTTGGCGGAAGGAAGGATTATTATAGGCTGATAATAAGGAGGCAGAAAATGAGCAAAATGAAGGAAATAGCAGTTATAGGACTGGGAAAATTCGGAAGAAGCGTTGCACAGGCATATTCTAAGGCAGGAGGAATGGTTTTAGCCATTGATGCAGACGCAGATAAAATACAGGAAATAGCAGATGTGGTTACATATGCAGTACGGGCAGATGTCACTGATGCAGAAGCTGTTAGAACTTTAGGACTTTCAAATGTAGACGTGGCAATAGTTGCGATTACAGATAATCTTGAGGCATCTGTTATGGCGACTATTTTGTCAAAGGAGGAGGGAGTGCCTTATGTGATGGTAAAGGCACAAAATGAAGTTCATGCAAAAGTGCTAAGAAAGGTAGGGGCAGATAAAATTATATTTCCGGAAAAGGAAATGGGAATAAGAATAGCAAGAAATCTTAAAATGGATCACCTGACAGATATAGTGGATTTATCTGACGAGTACAGTATTATAGAGGGAAAGGTACCGAAAGACTGGGTTGGAAAAAACATAATGGAGCTGGGCGTCAGACGGAAATACGGTCTCAATATAATAGGTATAAGATATGAGGGAGAGGTAGAGCTTAATGTTCCGCCTAATGTACCTTTAAAAGAAGATATGACGCTTATTGTTATAGGTGAAAATGAAAAGATAGACAGTGTGTTCCATGGATAGAGAAACAGAAAAGATAACATCAACATCAAACAGTCAGGTAAAAAGACTTATATCATTAAAAAATAAAGCCTCCTTCAGAAAAAAGGAGGGAGTGTTTATAGTTGAGGGAATTAAAATGTATAAAGAAATTCCCGAAGACAGAATAGAGGCTATATATATAGAAGAAAAATTTTTAGAATTGTATAAAAATGTCATAAAAGAAAAGTATATAATTGTGTCGGAAAATGTATTTAAACAGATTTCTGATACGGTTACACCTCAGGGGATATTAATTGTAGTCAGACAACAAGCTTATAAGCTGGATGAAATTCTGAAAAAAAGTAAGAAGCAGCTATTTATTATACTTGATAACCTGCAGGACCCGGGAAATCTTGGAACAATCATAAGAACAGCGGAGGGAGCAGGAGTAAGCGGAGTGATAGCCGGAAAATCAACGGTAGACCTATATAATCCAAAGGTAATACGCTCAACAATGGGTTCTGTTTTCCGTGTACCTTTCATTATGGCAGAGAACTTGGAGGAAGCAATAGATTATTTAAAAGAAAACGGCGTGTCAGTATATGCGGCACATCTCCATGGGAAAAGTTATTATGATAATGAAAATTATAATGAATCTACTGCATTTATAATAGGAAATGAATCAAATGGAGTAACAGATAAAATTGCTGCAAAAGCTGATAAGCTGATAAGGATTCCAATGTGCGGCAAACTGGAATCACTTAATGCAGCAGTGGCCGCAGCCATACTTATGTATGAGGCAAAAAAGAAAATGGATTAGTGTAAATACTCCGGAATGAAAATTAGTATGACAATTTATTATAAATTCTGAATTAATATTTTTTTGACAAGTGATATTTCCCAGAATCTAGGGAAAAGCTACTAAAAAATCTTACCGCGGTAAAGGTTTGAGGGGTTGACAATAATATGGAACTTTGTTATTATGCTCACATGGTTGAAAGCAATTAATAAAATTGTAACAAAATGACGCTGAAGGTCATAAATTAGCAGTGTCAAAAGCTTAATAAGCGGATTGGAGGATTTTATGAAGGCTGGAAAGCAGGAGAGGATTATTGCCGTGGCAACATCAGCATTAATTGCAGGCTCGGCGGTATTACTCTTTGTTAGCAGACTGGGAGATAATAATGAGGTCAGCATAAGCAGCGGGGAAATATCAGTTGCAGAGGCATCATCGGAAGGAACAGCAGTACAGGAAAGTGATGAAGGTATACTCAGCCTTTCAAGCATTAATGCCGATTTGGTGGGAAGTCCTTTTGTATCATTAAATGATACAGGTATACAGGAAGAAACAGAAGCAGAGACAGAGGAACAGACAGAGAAGGCTGCGGAACCGGAACCAGAAACGGAGCAGGAGACTGAACCTTATAAGTATAAGGATGCATTTTTGGTTAATGTGGATGCATATCTTAATGTTAGAAGCACACCATCCACGGACGGTGAGATAGTTGGAAAAATATATCGCGGCGGCGGTGGTCAGGTTGTTGAAAAAGGTACAGAGTGGTCTAAAATTGTGTCAGGCAATGTGACAGGCTATATCAATAATCAGTATGTATGGTTTGCCGAGGAAGCAGAGGCACATATGGCAGAGGTATGTACACGATATGGTGTATCAGCCACAGATTCATTAAGAGTTAGAAAAGGTCCGGGAACGGAATATGATGTGATAGCTGTAATAAACGCAGGTGCAGAGGTTCAAATACTGTCAGTTGACGGTGAATGGGCAAAGGTAAACTATATAGGAACCGAGGCATATATATCCGCAGAGTATTTGGAAATGGAATATGTTATAGAGACAGGTATTACCATTGAGGAGGAGCAGGAGGCTATCAGGCTTGAGCAGGAGAGAATAGCTGCAGAGCAGAAGGCAAAAGAGGAGGCAGAAGCTGCAAGGCAGGCAAAAGTACAGGAGGCCATAAATAACAGCCAGCTTACTCAGACTGTCCAGACATCAGGATATAATGTATCAGCAGAAGATGCATATCTTCTGGCATGTGTTGTATGTGCCGAGGCAGGGTATGAAAGCTACGAAGGAAAGCTTGCAGTTGCCAATGTTGTATTAAACAGGTTAAACGGAGGATATTACGGCAATACAATATATGATGTGGTATATGCAAAAGGACAGTTCTCAGTTGTAAATAACGGTGCATTAAACAGGGTTATTAACAATGGTCCTAATGCAGAATCACTTCAGGCGGCAAAGGATGCACTGGCGGGCAAGAATAATGTGCCAAACTATACTAATTTTTGTTCCTTAAGGGCAGCAGACTATGATTCATATTCAGAATATTCGATTATATGTAATCAGGTCTTTTACAGACGTTAAAATCAAAAATAAATTGTTTAAATACAGAAACCGGAAGCATGTATTTAGTGTTTCCGGTTTTTAATTGTAAATAAAAAATTAAAAACTATCAAATAAGTTGAAAAGACGTAACAAATAATGTATTATTAATATAAGAAATAAAAAAGGAGGAAGCAATATGGAGTCAATGTTTTGGCTGATTTTATTTATAGTATTTTTAGTGTTTGAGATTGCAACATTAGGACTTACCACCATATGGTTTGCAGGCGGAGCTATAATTGCTTTTATATTGGCATTGGCAGATATACATATAGGAATACAGATAGTGGTATTTTTCGCTGTGTCTTTTCTACTACTGTTTTTCACAAGACCTCTGGCACAAAAGTATATTAACCGTAATACTGTTAAGACAAATGTAGATGAGCTTGTTGGAAAAGTAGTAAAATGTACTGAGACTATAGATAATTATAATGAGATGGGAAGTGTAAGAATAAACGGAAATGACTGGATGGCAAGAACTATTGCAGATGGTATGACAATTCCAAAGGATACACTTGTGCAGATAGTTGAGATACAGGGTGTAAAGGCTCTTGTTCAACCAATAAATTATACTCATAATTAAAACAAAAAAGGAGGAGTAAGAAATTATGCTTAATGTGAATTCAGTATTAGCTTCAGGAGGGGACTTTCCTACAGGTCTTATTGCGGTTATTATTGCAATAGTTATACTTCTTATAATTATTGCAAGCTGTATAAAAATCGTACCTCAGGCACAGGCATTTGTAATTGAAAGACTGGGAGGCTACAAAGAAACATGGTCTGTAGGTCTTCATTTTAAAATGCCTATTTTAGATAAGGTGGCAAAGAGGGTGCTTTTAAAGGAGCAGGTGGTAGATTTCCCTCCTCAGCCTGTTATTACAAAGGATAATGTAACCATGCGAATTGATACGGTAGTATTTTTCCAGATTACAGATCCTAAGCTTTTTGCTTACGGTGTTGAAAACCCTATTATGGCCATTGAAAATCTTACGGCAACAACCTTGAGAAATATTATAGGTGATTTGGAGCTTGACGAAACACTTACTTCAAGAGAGACCATTAATACAAAGATGAGGGCGTCTCTTGATGTGGCAACAGACCCATGGGGAATTAAAATTAACAGAGTGGAGCTTAAAAATATTATGCCTCCGGCTGCTATACAGGATGCAATGGAAAAACAGATGAAGGCTGAGCGTGAGAGACGTGAGGCTATTCTCATTGCCGAGGGAGAAAAGAAATCAACCATTCTTGTGGCAGAGGGTAAAAAGGCATCTGCAATTCTTGATGCAGAGGCTGATAAGCAGGCTCAGATACTTAGGGCAGAGGCTAAAAAGGAGGCTACCATCAGGGAAGCAGAGGGTCAGGCACAGGCTATTCTTGTAGTACAGCAGGCTAATGCAGATGGTATCCGTTTTATTAAGGAAGCAGGAGCAGATGCGGCAGTTCTTCAGTTAAAGAGTCTTGAGGCATTTGCAAAGGCAGCCGACGGAAAGGCAACAAAGATTATTATTCCTTCGGAGATACAGGGACTTGCAGGGGCAGTTTCATCTATAGCAGAGATAGCTAAGAGCAGTGATACTCCTGTAAAATAATGAATTGGTTATATATGGAAAAGGTACAGCATATGAGTGCTGTGCCTTTTTTGAGTTATAGAAAACAGTTTGTAAATATAGCGTCGGTTTACGTAAAATACCAATTTTTCTTTAAATAATATGAATTTTACCATGTAAGTTGAAATAAAAATATTCTCATGTAAAATAGATAAAAACAATGAAAAATAAAGGAAAAGGAGAAAGAAAAAATGAAAAAAATAAAAGCTATTTTATCGGTATTGACAGTGATTGCCATAATCGGAGTTATAGAGGTGTATGCCTTAACTTCTAACGGATATTACAGTGTAACACTGCCTAAGGGACAGACAGTGTCATTGACTATGAAGAAGCAGGATTCATATGACTGTGTTGTATATCGCTTGATTAATATTAAACCAACTTCTACAGGAGAGGATACATATAAAAAGATGAAAATGTCAATATATAATCAATCTACAAAACTAATGGAAGAAAAAGTTATTACGGAAAGCGTAAGCAATACATTATACAGATATTCCCATATAAAGGATTTAAGTGCGGGAGACACTATAACCTACAAAATGAGAGGAAACAATCCTGATTTGCCTGCCATAGCAGATGTGTATCTGGGATGGTATTAAGGAATCTATAGTTGAAGGGGGAAAATGGAAGTGATAAATAGTATAAAAATGCAGTCATCATTATTGATAAGAAAAAAAGGTTTTCAGATTTCCTTTCTTTTACTGTTTGCTTATGCCATGTTAATATCGGTTATATATGCATATATGCAGAAAGGAAGCTATACTACTGAAATGATACACCCGGCAATGATATCAGGCATTACGTCTGACGTAGATTATGTATGGTTTTTTTGCAGGTATTTTCCCTTTATGGCTGTGATGCCTGCAGGATTTTCCTTTATAAATGATATTAATACAAAGACCAGTGTTTTGCTTAAGGCACAGATGGGAGAGAAGCGGTATTATATGGGAAAATTAGTATCTGTATTTCTTATAACATTTATTACGTTTACTTTTCCTTTTTTTATTGAATTGCTATTAAATGTCATTATTTTTCCGTTTGAAGGTACAAGGGCGGCAACAGGATGGGAGGCATATTCATTAACATATGTACAGTATGCAAATAACCATTTAATGAGTAGACTGTTTTATAATAACATATACATATATTATATAATCAGTACAGCTCTTACCGGAATATTTGCAGGAGCAGGAGCGGTGTTTACTGTGGGCATATCTTCTTTTGGTATAAAATATAAGGCATTTTTGTTTTTACCTTTTTATCTTTTTATTTATTTAGCAGAAAATATAAGTAAATACATAATAAGCAGTTATACTTATATTGATACATACATTACTATATTTGATATTATAGAGGGAAAAAGCATGGCATATTATTTAACCCTTATAGTTTTACTTATGATTATGGGCATAATTTTTACTGCAATAAATATAAGGCGAAATGAAACGAGGTGATTTCATGGGAAAATATTTTTTTCTCATAATCTGCGGTAGTATGTCAAATATACTTAACATTTTTTTTTACCTTGATATTACAGATATAAACAGTGATTTTGGGACTTATTTTATTATGGCAGCATCCCTTGCCCAGCCCACATTTACATCAGGACATCTTGTGCTGTTAATGCAGTCAATGATACCTATGTTCGCATTTCAGATAGTATACGGAGTATATATATATAAGCACTTTTGCTGTGCCAGTGTTTATTATTTTTCAAGGCAGAAAAATAGAACAAGATGGTTTATTGGGGAGAGTGTTAAGATTATAAAATATACAGCTATATTTTTTGCATCATATATACTTACAGCAATAGCAGTTACCATAGGTGTCACTGGGGACAGTAAGGTGGTAGGAGAGCTGTGTATATATACATTTTTATATTTTGTTCTTTATAACTTTGTCTTTTGTATGCTTATAAATCTTGTATCTATATTTACAGGAAGTCAGAATGGGATAATCATAACATACGGAATACAAATGGCGTCTGTGTTTGTTCTAAACGTGTTTAATGATAAGGTACAGCTTACAGGAATTCCATTAAAATTATTTAAACTTAATCCGGCATCTAATCTTGTGGTGTCGTGGCATAGCAGCAGCGGTAAACTTGGAAAATACATAAATATGTTTAATATAGATTTTGATATTAATGTGTCATTAATATATTTTTTTGTATTATCTTTGATAATCACAGGTGTGGGAGGATTTATTATAAACAAGATAGATGTTACGCTTGAAAATAAGGAGGAAAAAGGGTAATGGATAAAATAGAATTAATCAATGTAAGTAAAGAAATAAAAAAGAAAAAAATATTGGAAGATATAAATGTTAAGTTTGAAAAAGGAAAAATATACGGTTTAGTGGGTAAAAACGGCTCGGGAAAAACCATGCTTTTCCGAGCCATATCGGGACTTATAAAATTAAGCGGTGGAATGGTCGTTGCAGATGGAAAGGTATTGCATAAAGATATATCAGTGCTTCCATCACTTGGAATTGTAATAGAGAATACGGGTCTGTATCCTGAATTTACAGGCTTTGAAAATCTTAAGCTTTTATCAAAGATAAATAAAAAAATAGGTGATAAGGAAATATGGGAAGCGATAAAAAGGGTAGGGCTTGACCCGGCGGATAAGAGGTCTTTTCGGAAGTATTCTTTGGGGATGAAACAAAAAATTGTGTTGGCACAGGCATTTATGGAAGATCCGGAGGTACTGCTTTTAGATGAGCCGACAAATGCTTTGGACGAGGAAACAGTAAATCTTATAAGGGAAATTTTGCTTGAGGAAAAGGAAAAAGGAAAAATAATTATAATAGCAAGCCACAGCAGAGAGGATATAGAATATCTTTGTGATGAGGTATATAAAATTTCAAATGGCAGAATTAATGTAAAAAGAGGTGGGGAAAGCAATGAAGAAATGGTTTAGTTTTACGTTAATTGGAATGTTTTTTATAGCAGTTGTGATAGGACTTGTTATAAGAACAACATACATTAGTATTGATTATAAAAATTCTAATGTTTTGGGAGAGTTTTATATAACACGTCCTATAGATAATTCATTTTTTGATGAAAATAATGTAAGTATACTTGTTCCGTCAGATGATATTATGATTAAGGTGTATGATGAAAATGGAAATTTAATAAGGGAAGAGCTGGGAAAAGATTCGGATTTAATAGAAGATGCAGAGGCACCAGAATTAATAGCATACGGATATGGTGTATATGCAATATATGAGGAGATAAAGAATGCCAAATATGTTGTCAGGGTAAGGGCATCAGGAGATATGGAGTTTTTGGGGGGACATATTATGCAAAGTGCTGAGGTGTTGGAAAACTACGGAACAAAAACTATAGACGAGGGTACGAAAATTAAGCTTGTTACCTCAAACGAAGTGCAGTACGAAAAAGATATTGCAATGAAAGTAAACTTTATGAAAAAGGGTGATGAATATCTGGTGTTTGCTAATAGTATAAAAGCAAATGACAATGAAGAGTTGAATATATACAGACTTGCAGATATGAGCGAAATAGCATATTTTAATTTTGAGGATAAAAAAAATGTAATTTGTCCGGAAGGAACTTTATATAAGGATGTATGTGATAATGAATTTTTTGCAGAAAACCAGGAGGTACTAAGAAAAATAACTGAGTTTAAAAAGAGTGTGTTTGAACAGTATGTAAATTAATAATAATATAATGATAGCATTTTCCGGTTGCAGTAACAGGTGTTTTGGTATAGAATAACAATAGCTGTTTAAAGATTTTTGAAAGGAAGATAAAGCTATGGTATCATTAAAGGGACGTAATTTTTTGACACTTAAGGATTTTACCCCTGAGGAAATTCAATATTTAATTGACTTTTCCGCATATTTAAAGGATAAAAAGAAAAAGGGAATTCCTGTTGATGAGTTTAAAAATAAAAATATTGCATTAATATTTGAAAAGACAAGTACAAGGACAAGATGTTCCTTTGAGGTTGCAGCCCATGACTTGGGAATGGGAAGTACATATCTTGACCCTTCCGGATCACAGATAGGAAAGAAGGAAAGTATTGCAGACACTGCAAGGGTTCTTGGAAGAATGTATGACGGAATAGAGTACAGAGGCTTTGGTCAGGAGATAGTGGAGGAGCTGGCAAAGTATGCGGGAGTACCTGTATGGAACGGACTGACGAACGAATACCATCCTACACAGATGATTGCAGATTTGCTTACAATATGGGAGTATAAAGGAAAACTTAAAGGTTTAAAGCTTGTATATATGGGTGATGCAAGGTACAATATGGGTAATTCCCTTATGATAGCATGCTCAAAAATGGGAATTGATTTTGTTGCATGTACCAATAAAAAGTACTTCCCAAATCAGGAGCTTGTAAATCAGTGTAAGGAATATGCAAAAGCATCAGGCTCGGTTATCACTCTGACAGAGAATGTGGAGGAGGGAACAAAGGATGCCGACGTAATATATACAGATGTATGGGTATCAATGGGAGAGCCTGACAGTGTTTGGGAGGAAAGAATTAAAGACCTTACACCGTATCAGGTAAATAAAAAGGCAATGGATAATGCAAAGCCGGATGCCATATTTATGCATTGTCTGCCGGCATTTCATGATTTAAACACCAAGATAGGTGCTGAGATAAACAAAAAGTTTGGAATTACGGAGATGGAGGTTACTAATCAGGTGTTTGAGTCAAAGGCTTCAGTAGTCTTTGACGAGGCAGAAAACAGAATGCATTCAATAAAGGCTGTTATGGCAGCAACTCTTGGAATGGAAATGAAATAATACCAGCATTGGGAGAAAATAATGTTAGGATATGAAAGCAAGAGGAGCCTTAGAAGACTGGGTCCCATACTTGATAAAATAAATATAGTGTTTAGCATATGTATTGTTATCAGCGGAATATTTCTTGTGGTAAATGTAGAGAAATATATCTTTATGTTCCCCGTATTGTTTCTGCTTGGAGCACTTATGAATATGACATTGTCCTTTAAGTGCTATAAGATGGCAGAGATGGGAAGAATGGTTGTATTGGCGGTGGCGGCAGTGCTGCTTGGAGTTCTTAGCATAGTAGCATTTATAGTAACGGTATAGCAGATATGAAGGCAAAGATTTTGGAAGAATTAAAGCAGAATAACGGATATGTGTCAGGACAGGCATTGTGTGAAAAGCTTAATGTGTCAAGAACGGCAATATGGAAGGCAATAAACCGCTTAAGGGAGGAGGGGTATGTAATAGATTCCCTTCCTAACAAGGGTTATAGAATAGTATCATACCCGGATATACTGTCAGAAAATGAAATAAAAAGTGCTATAGGGACATCCCTTATAAAAAATGTAATATATTTTGCCGGCACTGATTCCACAAACAACAGGGCAAAGCTTTTCGGCGAGGAGGGAAAGCAGGACGGAACACTGGTGGTTGCCGATTATCAGACCAAGGGCAAGGGCAGAAGAGGAAGAAGCTTTGAATCACCGGGAGGAAAGAGTATATATATGACACTTTTATTAAGACCTGATATAAGTCCGGTAAAGGCATCCATGATAACAATAGTAGCTGCAATGGCAGTGAGAATGGGAATTGAGGAAGCATGTGGAGTTAAATCTTTTATAAAGTGGCCTAATGATATAGTGGCAGAGGGAAAAAAGCTGTGTGGTATTCTGACGGAAATGAGTGCAGAACCGGAGCATATTAATTATGTGGTAACAGGCATAGGCATTAATGTCAATAATGACAGTATGCCAAAGGAGATAGAGAATGTTTCCGTATCCGTAAAAATGCTTACGGGAAAGGAGTATAAGCGGAGTGTTATTATAGCCTCTGTAATGAAATGGTTTGATGTATATTACAGAGAATTTCTTCAATATGGAAATTTAAAAGGAATAAGAGATGAATATAACAGAAATCTTATTCATATGGAAAAGGAAGTGGAGATACTAAAGGGTAATAGCAGCTATAAAGCCAGGTCACTGGGAATAGATGAAAACGGTCAGCTAATCACGGAAAGAGACGGGCAAAGAGAAGCTGTTATATCCGGTGAGGTGTCGGTAAGAGGAGTGTATGGATATGTATGACAGTCTGGAAGGAAAGACGGTTTTGTGCTGTTCAAACAGCTATGAGCAGAAGTATTATATAAACAGTGACTTTGACAGACTTCCTGAGAGTATCAAGGACGAGCTTAAAATAATGTGTGTCCTTTTTACAGAGGAGGTAGGAGGTATACTGACATTGGCATATGATGAGGAGGGTAATCTTGAATTAGACGTTATGTGTGATGAGGGAGACTTGCTGTTTGACGAGATAGGATGCGGACTTAAGATAAAACAGATTCAGACGGATAAAAGGGAACTTTTGGAGGCACTTCAGATGTTTTATAAAGTCTTTGTGCTGGGAGAGGAAATGTAACCGCAATGTTTAAGATAGGAAATGTGGAAGTGAATAATATTGTGGCATTGGGACCTATGGCAGGCGTTACGGACCTGCCATTTAGAATGTTATGCAAAGAGCAGGGGTGTGGTCTTTTGTATACAGAAATGGTTAGTGCCAAGGCAATATTATATAATAATAGAAATACTAAGGAGCTTATTCAGACAAATGAAAATGAAAGCCCTATAGGTCTGCAGCTATTCGGTTCAGACCCCTCTGTTATGGCAGATATGGCTGCAAGAATGGAGGAAGGATTATATGACTTTATTGATGTGAATATGGGATGTCCTGTTCCAAAGATAGTTGGAAATAAAGAGGGCTCTGCACTTATGAGAGATCCTAAGCTTGCAGGAGATATAATAAAAGCTATGACAGATAAATGCAAAAAGCCTGTAACGGTAAAGATACGAAAGGGCTTTGATGATAATATGGTGAATGCAGTGGAGCTTGCAAAAAGGCTTGAGGCAAACGGTGCGGCTATGATAGCTGTCCACGGAAGAACAAGGGAGCAGTATTATTCCGGAAATGCAGACTGGGGTATCATAAGAGAAGTAAAGGAAGCAGTAAAAATTCCCGTAATAGGAAACGGGGATATAAGGGAGCCTGAAGATGCAAAGAAAATGTTAGAAGACACAGGCTGCGATGGTGTAATGATAGGCCGGGCTGCAAGAGGGAATCCATGGATATTTAAAAGGTGCGTGCACTACCTTAATACGGGAGAGATACTTCCAAAGCCTGACGGTAAAGAACTGCTTGAAATGATATTAAGGCATGCAAGGATGCTTATAGAATATAAGGGAGAATATACGGCAGTAAGAGAGATGCGAAAGCATACCGGGTGGTATGTGTCAGGTATTCCCCGTGCAACAGATATAAGAAATAAAATAAATTATGTGGAGAGCTATTCTGATATGGAAAAGCTGCTAAGGGAGGCAATGGACGAAAGATGATAGGAAGCGGATATAAAAAAATAATATGGGGCATATTATTAAGCGGTCTCCATATAAATATTGATGTGGGAATAGTTGCACTTCAGATACTTCCAAGCACTATAGGGTATATTGTGCTGTATCTTGGAGTAAAGGAGCTTTGTGAGAAGGCCGGTATGGAATATATGGAAAAATTGAAAAGGGATGCAATGAGGCTTATTATATTGTCGGCGGCATTGTGGGTATACGGATGCTTTTTTGGTTATAATCTTGCAATATCAAAGGGTATATGTATATGCTTTTATCTGATAGAGCTTTTGTTCTACGGAGATTTGCTTAATAAGACAGTAAAGTATTACAAGGAAAACGGCAGGGAGAATGAGGCGGCAAGGCTTAGGAAAAACAGAATGACATTTATAAAAGCATTTATGGCACTGTTGGTACTTCATCTTGTGGGAATGATACCAGCCGCTGCTTTGTATGTGGAGTATGCATGTCTTACACTGATGTTTATGGCAAAGGTATGGCTTACAATTATGATACAAAAGCTTAGCTGGGAATAAGGATTTGATTTTATTTGAGTTGTGCATTTTTAGTTTATAGTGTCAAAAGCACCTCCACAATTCAATTTGCGGCAACTCAATAGACTTTAGCCTTGACAATTAATTAACACATATTATATAATACTTTGATTGGCAGAGGAAGGAGTTCAATTAAAATGGCAGAGAAGAAAAACATATTAACTTATGCAGGCTTAAGAAAGCTTGAAGATGAATTGCAGGAGCTTAAGGTAGTAAAAAGAAAGGAAGTTGCCGAAAAAATAAAAGAGGCAAGAGAGCAGGGCGACCTGTCAGAGAATGCAGAGTATGATGCTGCCAAGGATGAGCAGCGTGATATTGAGGCAAGAATAGAGGAAATTGAAAAAATCCTTAAAAATGCAGAAGTAGTTGACGAGGATGAAATAGATATAAAAAAGGTTAATGTTGGCTGTAAAGTAAAGGTTCTAGATATGGAATATGAAGATGAGCTTGAATTCAGAATCGTAGGCTCTACGGAAACTAACAGCCTTGAACATAAAATATCAAGCGAGTCCCCTGTAGGCAGGGAGCTTATAGGCAAAAAAACAGGAGATATTGTAACTGTTGAAACTGTTGACGGGGATATTAAATATAAAGTTCTCGATATACAGAGGGTAAATTAGAGGTTAGTTAGATGGAGGAAATATGGCTGAACAGAATACACAGCAGGATATAAATGCATTGTTAAAGGTAAGACATGAGAAGCTTGCAGATTTGCAGGAAAGAGGCAAGGATCCTTTTAAGATTACTAAGTATGATGTGACACATCACAGCATGGAGATAAAGAACAGCTATGAGGCATTGCAGGGAAAAACTGTATCTATTGCGGGAAGAATGATGTTTAAGCGTGTGATGGGTAAGGCTTCCTTTTGTAATGTTCAGGATTTACAGGGCAATATTCAGGCATATGTTGCCAGGGACAGTATAGGTGAGGAAGTCTATGCTGACTTTAAGAAGTATGATGTAGGTGACATTTTGGGAATAAAGGGTGAGGTATTTACTACCAAGACAGGAGAGATTTCCATCCATGCATCAGAGGTAACATTATTGTCAAAGAGTCTTCAGATACTTCCTGAAAAGTACCACGGTCTTACAGATACAGACACGAGATACCGCCAAAGGTACGTTGACCTTATTATGAATGGAGACGTAAAAGATACATTTATCAAGCGTTCAAAGGTTCTTGCCAGCATACGCCGTTTTCTTGACGGGGAGGGCTTTATGGAGGTTGAGACGCCTATGCTTGTATCAAATGCAGGTGGCGCTGCCGCAAGACCATTTGAGACACATTTTAATGCCCTTGATGAGGATTTAAAGCTTAGAATATCTCTTGAGCTTTACTTAAAGAGGCTTATTGTAGGGGGTCTTGAGAGAGTTTACGAGATAGGAAGAGTATTCAGAAATGAAGGTCTTGACACAAGGCACAATCCTGAATTTACATTAATGGAGCTTTATCAGGCATATACAGATTATCACGGTATGATGGACCTTACGGAGAAGCTTTACAGATATGTGGCAAGGGAAGTAACCGGCTCAGAGATTCTTACTTACGGCGAACATGAAATGGATTTGTCAAAGCCATTCTTACGCATTACGATGGTAGATGCAGTTAAGAAGTACTCAGGGGTGGACTTTAATAATATTCACACGCTTGAGGAAGCAAGGGAAGCGGCAAAGGAGCACCATGTAGAGTTTGAGGACAGGCATACAAAGGGTGATATATTAAACTTGTTCTTTGAGGAGTTTGTTGAGGAGCATCTTATACAGCCAACATTTGTTATGGATCACCCTGTTGAAATCTCTCCGCTCACAAAGAAGAAGCCTGAAAACCCTGAATATGTGGAAAGATTTGAGTTTTTTATGAACGGCTGGGAAATGGCAAATGCTTATTCGGAGCTTAATGACCCTATCGATCAGAGAGAGCGTTTTGAGGCACAGGAGAAAGCTTTTGCCGCAGGTGATGATGAGGCTAACCACACTGACGAGGACTTCCTGAATGCCCTAAGCATAGGAATGCCGCCAACGGGAGGCATAGGCTTCGGCATAGACAGAATGGTTATGATGATGACAAACTCTCCGGCAATAAGAGATGTGCTGCTGTTCCCCACAATGAAGTCATTAGATAAATAAACAACGATTTTTCAAGGCTTTCCGAGATTTTCGGAGAGCCTTTTTATTTGTTTTACACGGAAATTACACGGATTGCGATTTGATTTGTGTAAATGTGAGCAGGACATAAAGAAAGACTATCAGCAATTTTGCCGGTGGTCTTTTGGTGTTTATGGTCTTTGTTTTGCGATTGTTTCGATGTTTTCGATAAAGTATTGATGCGAGTATGTGCAAAGTGGGTCTTTTGGAGATAGTTTTTTTAACTTTGTTTGAAATTCATCAATCAGTGATTCAATAAATGAAATATCATCTTGCTGTTCTATGGCATACCAAATACTGTCTATTTCTAAATCTTTTAGTTTTATTATTTCAAATTCTAAATCGTTGTGATATTCAAATAAATCATCAAGTATTTTGCTAAATGTGTCGGTTATAACATATTTTTTTAACGCTTTTTGAGTGGTTATGTCCATATCGATATGCTCAAATTCATCCATTCCTTTATCATATGAAACAAAGGATTCGTTTTGAGAAAATCGTATAAAGTGTATCATTGTTGAAAGCAGGTATTCAAATTGTGGGTGCGTAATAAATTCACTTAAAATATCACTACTATCAATATCAAGGTATCGTAATACAGTTGCAGATTCTTCACTAAGCATTGTTACATCACAAATTGTTTGTTCTTCGTGATGTTTGCAGGGTTGTTCTCCTAGTAAATATGCAGTATCAACATTAAATAATTCGGCAATTGTTTTAAGGGTTTCTAATTTGGGCAGAGTTCCGTTTGACTTAGTCCAACTTTTGACCGTATCAACGGAATATCCTAAATCATTTGCTAAATCAGTTTGTGTGTATTTTTTTACTATCTTTGTTTTTCCGTTGCGTGTTTCTATTTTGTCTTTTGTTTTCATTATCTCCTTCAAATGAGTAGCAAAAATACTCTTTTCCAAATCAAACACCTCTCAATCTGATTATATGTGTATTCCTCATATACTATTATAATACGATACAATAAGATATGTAAAGAAGAAATGAGTTGAATGTCGGCAATATAACTCACATTAAAGCAAAGAGAGGTAAAAAGAATATGAATAAATCAAATTTCAGTAACAATGTAACAAAACTTGCTACCGTACCGCAGGCAGTAGAAAGATACAAATTGAGCAGAAACACATTGATGCGTATTGCAGACGATGAAAAGGCAGTTCGTAGATTTGGCAGGGCGGTTAGAATTGATGTTCAGATTATGGATAAAGCAATCAATAACTATTAAAAGAGAGCAGGGCGGAATATGTCAAGAAATCATAAAAGCAAACAACAACCATATATGCCCTTTGAAAGCCTAAGTAATAACCGTGAACACAAATATATGAGCAACGGTAAGCAATGCACCGATACAACCGCAAATATATGTTATTCAATGCTTATTAGTCCGGCATTTAAGGATTTGACCGCAAGACAAAGAATATTATATGTTTATGCGAAAACACAGTATTTTGGGGCGAAGAGTAGACCTAAAAGCGATTTCCCCGACATAGAGGAATATAAAAGAGATAATGGCAGAAAGTATTTTTATCTCAATCACTTTCTTATGTCTGATGTGTTTGGGTTATATCCAAAATCAAACACAAGAGATTTGTATGCGGATATTAAAGCACTTATAGAACACGGATTTATAGAGCAAGTTTCAAATGGAAAAATAAATCAAAAGAGAAGTATTTACACATATTGCGACAAATGGAAAGAATGGAAAGAATAGTATTTTTGCTATGACGATTTGTCATAAGTTAATTTGCAAAGTTGTGACGATTTGTCATAAGCAAGGGCAAATATAAGAGGTTTGGGTAATGAGGTTGTGACAGTTTGTCATAACTGTATTGATTGCAGAAACAAGAAGTTGTGACGATTTGTCATACTATATAGATATTATACCATTCCTAGTGAGGTATTATTATGACTTATAAAAAGTATTTACAGAGTAAGAAGTGGCAGGGAAAACGGATAAAAGTTTTTGACCGTGCAAAGAGCAACGCAAACTCCAGTAATAAATATGGAATTTGTGAACGATGCGGATATGAGCCTAAACGGAATTGTTTGCAAGTGCATCATAAGACATATATACACTTGTTTAATGAGCCTTTAGAGGATTTAGAATTGCTTTGTCCTAATTGCCATAAAGAAGAAACAAAGAAACAAAGAGCAGAACATAAAGAGTTTGAATTGAAAGAGAGGATAATAAAATCTATGCAGAAAAGAAAGATTGAATATGAAATCACGGAAAGAATTGGTAATCTATCAGACAATGATAATCAAGTACATAAAGAACTTAATTTGATTAGTTGGAATAAGTCGGCAGCAGTATTTGATTTGAGAAGTTGGGGCAAAGATGCAGATGGTAATCGTAAACCACTAAAGGGATTGACTTTGAGTGCTGATGAAGTCGAGATATTAAGGGAATTGCTTAATAGCATTGAAATAGCCTAGAATGTTAAGTTCATCGTTTGTGTACAAGTTATAAAAAGGATATAGAAAGTAGGTGCATAAATGGAAGAAATGCAGGAAAATAAGCGTTTTATGGTGCGACAATGGGAAGAAATAAGGAAAGCAGGCGGAATATCCTTTTCTATTGAGCAAATGAACGCAATATTGCAGGAGAGTGAGGTTAAAATGCTTGATAGAGAAGAATTGATTGCAAGGGTTGTAGGATATTTTAATTCTTGCGTTAAAGTTGCCATTGATGAAGATACTGGAGAAAAGGTTACTACTTGGTGCAGAAATCCAACGAAAAGCGGTTTGGCATTGGTGCTTGGAATTGATAAGCAAACACTACTTGATTATGTTAAGGGTGTAAATTCGGCAGGCAATATTTATAGTTATGACAATCCCGATAGTAAGAGAGTTGTTGCGACAGAGGATTTTGATGTATTACGAAAAGCATATTCACTTATAGAGAGTTTTTACGAGGAACGATTAGGAGATAATCGCAATAATGCCGGAACTATCTATTGGTTGAATAATGCAAATAATACGAAATGGAGTAATGAGCAGGAATTTAAGTTTGGAACTATTGAGCAAAGAAACACAAGACCATTGTCTGCTATGGAGTTGCCAAAGTTGGGTGCATTATCGCAGGACAAGGAAGAATAAAAAAACTATGTTTTGATATGTTATCCGTGTAAAGTTTCGTGTAAATGTTTGATTTGATAGTCTATAAATGCTTGCAAATGCCTAGAAATACTAGGTTTTTGCTTGTATTGACTATTTATTGAATATAAATGAAGTACATCATAAAAGGGCATACCTAGGGGGTTATATGGGCGGTTGTCATAGGTGTATTAAGTCGGTAATCGTCCGGCACAAAATAAAAAGGCAAGTATAAATCCTGCTGCCAAAATGTAGAATATCTATTGACTTATTGCAAGGGCAATAATATAATATATATTGCAAGGGCAATAAATGAAAGAGAGGTGTTTTAATGAGCCCTAGAACTGGCAGACCGCCAAAAGAAAATGCAAGAAAAAATGATTTGAATATCCGTTTGACCGATGAAGAAAAGCAGGAAATACAATTTGTTGCTGATGCGTTGGGAATGACTAGAACAGATGCAATCATAAAGGGCATTAGACTTTTGAAAGCGGAAATTGAAAAATAAAAAGATTAGCCTTGCCACCGACCAAAGCAGACAAGACTAATCATACAAAAGCAGGCATAAGCCTACACAAAATATTTTAACATTGTGTTGGTATTCCTGCAATCAGAAAAAACAAAGGAGATTAAGCGAATGAATGAAAAGATTTTGAGTGCAGAGGAAATTATGACAGTATTTGATTTGTTTACCGATGAAATGTTAAAAGGTGCTATTGCGTATGATGATTATTTACCAAAATTCAGAGAAATAACCGGAGTTACAGAAAATAGTCCTATGGAGTTTATGTTTAGAGGATTTATCGATGGATTGTACATAGCATCTATGAGTGATGATGTATTGGATAGTGAGGTGTAATCAATATGGCAGATACGAAACGCAGGGATAATAAGGGTAGGGTTTTAAGAACTGGAGAGAGCCAAAGAAAAGACGGAAGATATATGTACCGTTGGACAGTAAACGGAAAAGAAAAGACAGTATATGCGTTGAGCCTTGCAGAATTAAGAGAGAAAGAGTTGCAAGTGCAAAATGATATTGCAGACGGTATAGACGGGCAAAAAGCAAATAATATTACTTTGAATGATATGTTTGAAAAGTATATGCAGGGCAAAACGGAATTAAAGCAATCGACTAGGACAAACTACACATATATGTACAAGAATTATGTTGCTGATACTTTAGGCAGAAAGAAGATAGGCAAGATTAAGTATTCAGACATTAAGACCTTTTACAATTCATTGATTAGAGAAAAGAATTTCAAACCTAATTCAATGGAAATCATAAATACAATATTACACCCAGTATTTACACTTGCAGTTCGTGACGGATATATCCGATGCAATCCGACAGACGGTTGTATGTCAGAGATTAAAAAGAGCCATAATTGGGAAAAACCTAAAAGACATGCACTTACGATTGAAGAACAGACCGCATTTATAAATTATCTTGCTAATTCTGAAATGTACAATCATTGGTTGCCTATATTCACGGTTTTTCTTGGTACTGGTATGAGAGTAGGAGAACTAATTGGATTGACTTGGAATGATTGCGATTTTAAGAATAACACAATTTCAATCAATCATAATTTGATTTATCGGCAGCAGGACAATGGAGAATGTGAAATGCACATCACTACACCAAAGACAAGTGCCGGAATTAGAACTATACCGATGTTGTCAGAGGTTAAGAAAACATTGTTGCAGGAACGCAGAAAGCAGATGCAGGGCGGTTATCCTAATACAGAAATTGACGGATATACAAACTTTGTTTTCACTAATCGTTTTGACTATGTACACAATCCACAGACATTAAATAGAGCCATTGTGAGGATTTACACCGCATACAATGAGGAAGAAGTCGAAAACGCAAAGAGAGAACATAGAGAGCCTATTTTGATTAGACATTTTAGTGTGCATAATTTAAGACATACATTTTGTACTAGATTTTGTGAGAATGAAACAAATGTAAAAGTTATTCAAGAGATTATGGGGCACTCCGACATAAGCACAACAATGAACATTTATGCAGAAGTTACGGAGAGCAAAAAGCAGGAAACATTTAAGAATTTAGACGGTAAAATCAAAATAAGTTAGTACATCATAAACCACTTGAACAGTAAGTTTGTTTGAGTGGTTTTTTGGCTTGTTACAATGCCGATTATAAACGCATACAAGCCAATTTTAGCCACAATAAGAGAATGAATGAAGAAATATTTGCCTACAACAAATAGAGCCATTAAAAGCGAAAATAGAGCCTTGCATATTGTGAGATAAGATTTGATTAAAATACACGGTGTACACGGATTTTTACACGGATTGAAAAATAATACACGAAACAAGAAGAAAGTAAAACTATGTCCTGCTGCCTTGTTTTCTTTGATTTTATGGGATAGATAGAACTAGACGATAAAAGACAAACATACGCAATTTCAAGTCCCCACAATGAAGCCTCTGGACTAAAAAATCCAGTAAAATCAAGGGTTTTCGGCATCTCAAATCCGAGTTGACAACAAATTGACAACAATTTTTCATATAATTTTGAAGAATTGTGAAGCAGA
>CALWSG010000032.1 GCA_944384155.1 uncultured Lachnospiraceae bacterium
GTCAGATAAGCCGTGCTTTCAGGCATTCAGGGATTGGCGGCTATGCCATAAAAGACAATGATCTAATGGGTATAGGTGATTCACGAATAGTGGCAGTGGGCAAAGAGATAAAGTCAACCACTGCGGCCATGATAGAAGCATTGCTCGATGACAATTCAGAGATTGTAAGCATATATTATGGTTCTGATATAGATGAAAAGGATGCAGAGGAATTGTCAAAAGAGCTTTCAGGTAAATTCCCTGAGGTGGAATTCGAATTAAATTACGGCGGTCAGCCGATATATTATTATGTTGTTTCCGTAGAATAATTTATCATATGATGACAAAGGAAAAGTCAGTCTGTTGGCAGAAATGCTTTCAGGCTGATTTTTTGAGAGGAGGTGTACGGTTGAATATCAGAGAGGTGAAAGGGATAGGCGAAAAAACAGAAAAGCTTTTTAACCGGCTTGGAGTATATACCACTGAGGAACTTTTAGAGTATTATCCCAGAAATTATGACAGATACACGGAGCCTGTTACGGTAAGGGAGCTTGATAATGAGGCAGTTGCAGCTTTTAAATGTATAATTGATGCATCTGCCGTTTTGCGGCAGACCGGAAAATTAAATATTCTTATAATCAGGGGAAGAGATGAAAATGGAGACATAATAAGTCTTAAATGGTATAATATGCCGTTTTTAAAAAGCCGTTTAAAAAAAGGCATGTGTTTTATATTTAGAGGAAGAATATCTAAAAATAAATTAAAAGGAAAAAATGAAGGAAGTATAATATTAGAGCAGCCTGAAATATATTCTCTTAATGATTATGACAAAAAGCTTGGAGCCATGCAGCCTATATACAGGCTTACCGAAGGTCTTACAAATAATCTTGTGACAAAATCCGTAAAACAGATACTTGATGCAGGATATAAGGGCTATGAATTTCTTCCTTTAGAGGTAAGGGAAGCATACGGCCTTATGTTTTATGATGATGCAATAAGAAAAATTCATTTTCCAAAGGATGCACAGGAGATGAATATGGCAAGAAGAAGGCTTGCATTCAATGAATTTTTTTTGTTTATTATGGCAATGAAAAGATTTAAGGACAGGGAAAGCGTTATAAATAACCGCTACAAAATAAAAGCCTCTCCTAAGACAGAAGAGTTTTTAAATAAGCTTCCCTACAGCCTTACAAAAGCACAAAAAAAAGTTTTACATGAAATAAGAGAAGATTTTTTATGTGACAGAGTTATGAACAGGCTTATACAGGGAGATGTGGGTTCAGGAAAAACCATTGTAGCCCTGGCAGCACTCCTTGACACAGCATACCAAGGGTATCAGGGAGCACTAATGGTGCCTACAGAGGTTTTGGCAGTACAGCATTACGAAAATATAAAGGAAATGTTTGAACAATATAATGTTGAGGTTGAGGTAGTACTTCTTACGGGAAGTATGACCGGAAAGGAAAAAAGTAATGCATATGAAAAGATAAGCTCCGGAATTGCAGGCATAATAGTTGGAACTCATGCACTTATACAGGAAAAGGCAGTATATAATAATCTTGCACTTGTTATAACAGATGAACAGCACAGATTTGGAGTAAGACAAAGAGAAACCCTGTCCCGAAAGGGAATGTTTCCTCATACTATAGTTATGAGCGCAACTCCCATACCAAGAACACTGGCGATTATCTTATATGGTGACCTTGATATATCAGTAATAGATGAACTTCCAAAGGGAAGACTTCCAATTAAGAATTGTGTGGTTGGAAGAGATTACAGACCTAATGCTTATAAATTTATGGAAAAACAAGTGATGCAGGGAAGACAATGCTATGTTATATGTCCAATGATAGAAGAAAGTGAGAATCTTGAGGCTGTAGATGTAATAAGCTATACAGACATATTAAAAGAAAATATCAGCTCAGATGTAAGAATAGAGTATCTCCACGGCAAAATGAAGGCAGAGGAAAAGAATCGTATAATGGAGGATTTTGCCTGCAATAAAATACAGATACTTGTTTCTACAACTGTTATAGAAGTAGGAGTAAATGTTCCAAACAGCACTGTTATGATGGTGGAAAATGCGGAAAGATTCGGTCTTGCCTCTCTTCATCAGCTTCGAGGAAGAGTCGGCAGAGGAAAGCATCAGTCATACTGTATATTTGTGTGCGGTTCAGATAAGGCTGAAATAAAAGAAAGGCTTGATATACTTAATAAATCCAATGACGGGTTTGAGATAGCTGCGTGGGATTTAAAGCTTAGAGGTCCGGGAGATTTTTTTGGAATAAGGCAAAGCGGTGATATGGATTTTAAAATAGGTGATATATTTTCCGATTCACAAACACTTAAGGAGGCGTCAGAGGCAGTATCTTATATTGAAAATAATAAAAACAAAATAAATGAGGTATCTTTACAGATGATGGAAAATAAGCTTGAAGGATATATGAAGAATCATTTTAAGCTTAATTTATAAAAAGTATTGTATTTTAACGGTAATTTTTGTACAATAAATGATAATGCATATTACAAAGGATGCATAAGTATATTATAATGTAGCCTGTTGGCTTAACCGGAATGGAGATTGAGATGAATATAGTAGTATTGTGCGGAGGTACCAGCTCGGAGAGAGAAGTATCCCTTGTTACGGGAGAACAGGTATGCAGGGCACTTAGGGAAAAGAAAGATAATGCGGTTTTGCTTGACGCTTTTATAGGCTGTGACAGCAAAAAGGCGTCAGAGTTTTTTAGTAATAAGGAATATAATATAGAAAAGGAGCTTGAATATATAAAAAAGCAGTCAAAGGACATAGAAAAGCTTAAAAAAAGCAGAAAAGAATTTTTTGGTCCCAGTGTGCTTGAGCTGTGTAAGATGGCAGATATTGTATTTTTGGCACTTCACGGAGCTAACGGTGAGGACGGAAGAGTTCAGGCAGCCTTTGATTTAATGGGGATAAGATACACAGGCTCCGATTATCTTGGAAGTGCCATGGCAATGAACAAGGCAGTGACAAAGAAAATATTTAAGGCGGCGGGAGTTCCAACTGCAAAAAGCTTTTCCGTAAAGAAAAATCATTATGAGAATATTGAGGATTACGGAATGTCATTTCCTGTGGTGGTAAAAGCAAACTGCGGCGGTTCAAGCATAGGTGTTTATATAGTAAATAATGAACAGGAATATAAAGAAGCTTTGGATAATGCTTTTCTTCTTGACAGTGAGGCAGTGGTGGAAGCTTATATAAGAGGCAGGGAATTTTCTGTTGGAGTAATTGATTATAAGCCGCTGCCAATTATAGAAATTATACCTAAGGAAGGCTTTTATGACTATGAGAATAAATATAAGCCCGGGGCAACCATTGACCAATGTCCGGCAAAGCTTCCTGAAGACGTTGAGATAAAAATGATGCAGGCTGCAAAAGATGCTGCAAAAGCACTGGGGCTTTCAGTATACTGCCGGGTAGATATATTGACAGACGGGGAATATAACTGTTACTGCCTTGAGGCAAACACTCTTCCGGGAATGACGCCTACAAGTCTTCTGCCACAGGAAGCACTTGCCATTGGAATGGATTTTCCTTCCCTTTGCCGGTATTTGGTGGAGGTATCTTTAAAAAAGTACGGAATATAGGAGCAAATAAATAATTTATGAAGTGTTTAACCATAAAAAATATAGCATATGCCACAGGTGGAATCATCTGTAATGAACAGTTTGACCAGGGCAGGGAAATAGGCAGCGTGGTGATTGATTCAAGACGGGTAACTGATAATTGCCTGTTTATAGCCATAAAGGGTGAAAGAACAGACGGACATAATTTTGTGAATCAGGCATTTGAAATGGGAGCCTCGGTTGTACTTGTGGAAAGGAAGCCTGAAAATATTAATAATCATCCTTATATAATTGTTAAGTCCACACTTGAAGCATTGAGAAGACTGGCCGAATATTACAGAAGCGTTCTCAATGTAAAGGTAATAGGAATAACCGGAAGTGTGGGAAAAACAAGCACCAAGGAATTTATAGCATCCGTCCTTGCTCAAAAGTATAAGATATTGAAAACAGAAGGGAATTTTAATAACGAAATAGGGCTTCCGCTTACTGTGTTTAACATACGTGAAGAGCATGAAGCGGCAGTGCTGGAAATGGGAATAAGTAATTTTGGAGAAATGACAAGGCTTTCAAAAATAGCTAAGCCTGATATATGCGTTATAACAAATATCGGTCTTTGTCATTTGGAAAATTTAGGAACAAGAGACGGTATATTAAAGGCAAAAACAGAAATATTTAAATACGCATCACCTGACTACAATACAGTATTAAATGGTGATGACGATAAATTATCATCAATAATTCCACGAAATGAAAATGATATTTATTTTTACGGACTTGACAAAAAAAACAGAATATACGCAGAAGATATTAAGCTTTTAGGGATAGAAGGCTCAATATGCCGTATCGTAACACCTAAGGGAAGTATAGAGGTTGCAATAAGCATACCCGGAAAGCATATGATATATAATGCAATGGCGGCAGCAGCAGTGGGGCAGCTTATGGGATTGTCCCTGTCAGAGATAAAATCCGGAATAGAAAAGCTTCATACTGTAGGGGGACGGCTTAATATTATTAATACAGGAAGAATTACTATTATAGATGACTGCTATAATGCAAATCCTGTGTCAGCAAAATCATCTGTTGATGTACTTGAGAATGGTGCAGGAAGAAAAGTAGCTATACTGGGAGATATGTTTGAGTTAGGGCCAAAGGAAGCTGAGCTTCATTATGAGGTTGGCAGATATCTTGCCAAAAAAGATGTACAGGCTGCCGTATGTGTAGGAACTTTAAGCAAAAATACATATGAAGGCATAAAAGCAGGGGGCTTTGCCGGAAGTGCATATTATTTTGAAAATATAGAAGGATTTTTAAGTAATAAGGAATATATTATTGAGAATGGAGATACTGTACTTGTAAAAGCATCCCATTCCATGCATTTTGAAAATATTGTTAATGCATTAAAGTAAAGCAGGAGGCGGAAGATGAATAAGGTTAAGGAAGCCATTATTAAGGCATGGAAAAATATAAGGTCAAGTAAACTTAATATAGGAATGTTTGTTACGGGAGTAATTGCATTTGCGTTACTTATTGCCATTGTCTCAATAATTATTTTCAGAGGCGACGGAATTACCAATGAGCTTATAGTAACGGGAAAAAGCACTGACGGCAATACAGAGGAAACTAAAGGGGAGACTGAAACAACAACGGAAGAAAATAATGAGACGGAGGAATATTCCACAAAAATTGACGAAAGTGCAACAACAAATATTGTAAACAGTGCGGAGCTTTTGAAGGTAAATACTTCCATTAGAAATAGCTGGATTGATGATGGTGAATATTTTATACAATATAATATTGATGTGACAAATGTATCTGAAAGAGATATAGACGGCTGGGCACTTATATTGGAAATGAGTTCAGGATACAGTCTTGTGGATTCATGGAACTTTAATTATAAAGAAGGAAGCAGACAAATTATTATTAACCCTACAAATGACAATAAGGAAATCGAAGCAGGTGATACTGTCAGCGGAGGCTTTATTGTTAAGGGAAGCAGGTATGTGTATATAAATTATTATACGTCATATGTGGGAAGCAAAACAGAAACAATCAGGATTTCAAATAGTGTAATTCCTCAGACAACAACGAAAAGAAATACCCAGACAACAACGGTATATGATGATATTACAACAACAAAGAAGCAGGTAATAAGTGAGACAACAACTGTAGGAAGAGAAACCACAACAATGGAATCTATAACGAGCACCACTAATGAAACAACATCAGGCGAAAGTAGGGAAACCACAACAACTCAACGGGAAACAGGAACAACCGGAGACGTACATGAAAGCGAAAGTACTACCGTGCCTCCGACAACCGGTGAAACTGCTACAAAAACTGATGAGACAACAAATACTTCCGCTGAAATAAAAGAAACAAAGGAGAACTAAAATAAAGGAAGAGAGGTATGCTATGTATTGTACTAATTGCGGAAACATGGTAAGGGATGATGATTTATTTTGTACTAACTGCGGTACAAAAATACAAAGGCCGGAAAACCATGCTGAGACGAAAACGATGGAAAAAAAGGAAGCAGTAAATTTTGTTCCCATAAAAAACCATATTCCTGAGGCAGTGCCTGTGGAAAGACCTGTTCAGGAGCTTGAGAAAATATCTAAGGAGCTTGTCCGTGAGGAAAAGGACGAAGTTATTCCGGTAAATATTTCAATACAGCCGGTTCCTTCTTTTCAGGAACAAAATCCTGCAATAAACCGTTCACCTGAAAATCCTTCTGTCTATTACAACAATTCCGGCGGTATAGAGGAAGCAGAACAAAATGTTAAGCAAAAAAGCACAATAATTCCATTGGCTGTATTTTCCGTTATATTTGCTGTTTTGACTATTGCTGCAGCAGTAATTGAAATGCTTGACGGAAGCAGTGAAATATCAGATGTGGCACGTCTTATAGAATTGTCAATAGCTTCTGTTATTGTACTTATATTTGCAGTTACCAACATAAAGACTGTATCAACACTTAAAGGAATTGCATTAATAATATTTATGGTGTCTGATATTATATTTGTTGGATTTAGTTCTGTGGAATATGCTATAGACGCACTGGGAAACGGTGTAAAAAGTATGGCAAAATACTTTGACGTAAGTGAAGGCATTATAAGTGCATATATGGTAACTATAATTGTGTGGTTTGTGTCAATGTATATATTTTTTATGGCAGATGCCATAAGAGCATTTATAAATACAAGAAAAGCTAAGACTATAACATTGCTTTTCGGATATATAAGTCTTTTGGCTGTCATCATGCAGATATTATTTAAGCTTATTATAGAAGGTGAGATAAAGCTGTATCTTGGATTTATGCCTATGAACCTTACATATATATTCTTCCTTATTGCCGTTATGCTTGGAATTTCATCAAAGAAAAAGATTGCTAAAATTTAGAATTACTCACATAACTTACCAGTGTATTATTTTCAGTCCTCCATATAATATTAGCGTAACAAGAAACTATTAAGATGATTGGAGGACAAAAACATGAGTAATTCATCTAATAAGACAAATGTTCCTGAGGCAAAAAGTGCTATGAACAGATTTAAGATGGAAGTAGCCAACGAGCTTGGAGTACCTTTAACAGATGGTTATAATGGTAACTTAACATCTGCACAGAATGGTAGTGTAGGCGGTTATATGGTTAAGAAGATGATTGAGGCTCAGGAAAGACAGATGGCAGGTAAATAAGCCATTATAGAGAGCAGACAAAAAGCACCATGTGATATCAAGTCACATGGTGCTTTTTCAGATGCAGTATTGTTTTTAATATATGCAGAGAATATATTTTAATATTTGCCACATCTTTTAAAAATTCATCAGTAATTTCAAAATATGTAATTTTATCATTATATTCTATTTTAAAATATGGAGAGATAATTTCAGCAGTCTGAGGAAGAAAACGCCCTGTCTTTTTGCTGTAGCAGTTTGCAGCCTTTGCCTGTGTTCTGAAATTCTTGTCCACATAAAATGCAACACTTTTATGAATGGAGCAATCCTCCTTTGGAAGGTAATAATAATCCTTATAATTAGGATAAAAGAATTTAAGCTCATTGGTATATACTGCAATCTTAAGCTTAGCTTTATTGTCAAAGGCAGTCATATAAAATATATTATTTCCTCCTGAAATCCTTGACGGCAGTGTATAATTTAAGGATAGCTCTATAATTGCCTCCTGCATATTATCTTTGTGGGCATATCCTGCATTTTCTATGCTTATGGAATGTATATCAAAGCTTCCGTCAAATAACTTTTTATATTTAATTATTTCCAAAAGTCCCACAAGACCTTTTATATCATCAAGATTATGTAAAATTAAAAGAGCAAGTGAGTTATTTGTTTTATTCTTAAGATACTCATCATATATCTTAATAAGCTCACCTCCTGAAAGTGTATCCTTTCTTGATATTCCCAGGAATTCTTCAATAGCTTTCTGCTTAAGGCTTGGCAGCTTTAAAATATTTTTTAAGGTCTGGCATATTTTGTATAAATCAATGCTTTCAAGGTCGGAAAATATCCGGCTTAATGAATCCTCGATTCCAAGAAGCCTGCACTTATGAGTTATATAAGGAATGTCAAATCCCTCACCATTAAAATGAACAATATACTTATAATTTTTTATAAACTCAATAAATGATAAAATCAGCTCCCTTTCATTGGAGTTATCATCAAGAAACCACTGTACAGTGTTAAAAGCTTTATTCTTTTGGTCATAATACAGACAGCCTATAAGGTAAAGCTTTGTATGGACAGGAGAAAAGCCTGTAGTTTCAATATCAAAAAAAACCGTTTCCCGTAATGGAAAATCCGTAAAGTCTATATTATCTGCATTAAATTCATATTTATTGTAATATGCTTTCAAAAAAATTACCTCTCTAAATTTAATTTTTAGTATATATAAGTATTATCAGTATATCATATAATAGACTAAAATGGAAAAACTAAAAGAAGAAATTTGTTGAGAAAAATTAAATTTTATATTATCATATTAATAAGTGTTAAATTATACGAAATAAATTTTATCGAAAAGAGGGAAGTTTATGTCAATATTGTCATTTAAAGGCGGAGTACATCCACATAATGATGGTAAGGCTCTGTCAAAGACAAGACCAATAGAGGATTTTGAGCCTAAGGGAGAAATAGTTATTCCTTTAAGCCAGCATATTGGTACACCGGCTGCCCCGGTTGTAAAACCCGGAGATAAGGTTTTGGTTAATCAGAAAATAGGTGAGTCGTCAGGATTTATATCGGCTAACGTACATTCCTCCGTATCGGGAACAGTAAAAAAAATAGAAGCCAGAAGAATGGCATCGGGAAATAAAGTAATGTGTGTTGTTATTGATAATGATAACAGATATAATGAATGTCCCATAACAGATTTTAGAAAAGCCTCAGAAATGTCTGACAAAGAAAAGCTTGAACTTATAAAGGAGGCCGGTATTGTTGGAATGGGCGGAGCCGGATTTCCATCCCATGTAAAGCTTTCACCGCAAAATAAAGAAGATATTGAGTATATAATAGTAAACGGGGCAGAGTGTGAACCCTATCTTACCTCAGATTACAGAAGGATGATAGAAAATCCAGAGTATCTTTTAGAGGGGCTTAGGATAGTATTGTCAATGTTTAAGAAAGCAAAGGGTATTATAGCCATAGAGGACAATAAATTAGATGCTGTAATAAAGTTAAAAAAGCTTTTGCACCATGATAAGGATATAGAAGTAAGAACACTGTTTACAAAATATCCCCAGGGAGGAGAAAGAGCATTAATATACGCTGTTACAGGAAGGAAAATAAATTCCTCCATGCTTCCTGCAGATGTAAAATGCATAGTACATAATGTTGATACAATATTTGCAATAAGGAATGCAGTGATAAACAAAAAACCACTTGTTACAAGAATAGTTACCGTAACGGGAGATGCAGTAAAAAGACCTCAAAATTACAAAGTTCCCATAGGAACAAATATAAGAGAGCTTGTGGAGGCGGCGGGTGGCTTTAAGAAAGCTCCCGAAAAAATTATATCAGGCGGACCTATGATGGGGACTGCCATATATAATCTTGATGCACCTATAGTTAAAGGAACATCTTCAATTTTGGCATTTACAAAGGACGAGGTAAGAGACAGTGAGCCTTCAAGCTGTATTAACTGTGGAAGATGTGTAAGTGTATGTCCCGGAAGGGTGGTTCCTGCAAGGCTTTCGGTTATGGCTGAGCATGGAGACAAGGAGGCATTTATAAAAAATAACGGCATGGAGTGCTGCGAGTGCGGCTGCTGTTCTTATATATGTCCTGCAAAGAGAAATCTTACACAGGCAATCAAGTCCATGAGACAGGACATTCTGGCAGAGAGAAAGGGAGGAAAATAAATGAGTGATTTGTTAAATGTGTCATCTAATCCTCATGTACGAGATAAAAGAACAACTTCATCAATTATGTTAAGCGTTATATTGGCACTTATACCTGCAACAGCATTTGGTATTTATAATTTTGGGTATAAGGCTTTAGTCCTTGTTGCCGTGTGTATTGTATCAAGTGTTTTATTTGAGGGAATATATGAATACTTAATGAAGCAGAAAATCACTGTAAAGGACTTAAGTGCAGCGGTTACAGGACTGTTAATAGCCCTTAACCTTCCTCATGACTTTCCCATATGGATGGCAGTTCTTGGCTGCGGATTTGGTATTATAGTAGTAAAGCAGGTGTTTGGAGGAATAGGACAGAACTTTATGAACCCTGCATTAGGTGCAAGATGCTTTCTTATATTATCCTTTGGAACAAAAATGACGGTATTTACATATGACGGCGTAACAGGTGCAACTCCCTTAAAGCAGCTTAAGGATACAGGAGCAGTGGATAGTCTTAAAAGCATGTTTATTGGAACTACCGCAGGAACAATAGGAGAGACATCGGTTATAGCCATACTTATAGGTGCAATATATCTTTTAGGAAAAGGTATAATAGATTTCAGAATACCCTTTACATATATAATTTCTTTTGCCGTATTTATAGGAATATTCGGTGAAGGAGGCTTTAATCCTGAATTTATTGCCGCACATCTTTGCGGCGGCGGTCTTATGCTTGGAGCATTTTTTATGGCGACAGACTATGTTACCTCTCCCATTACCAAGGTGGGAAGAATAGTGTTTGGCATACTGCTTGGAATTCTTACAGGAGTATTCAGAGTGTTTGGACCAAGCGCTGAGGGCGTTTCCTTTGCCATAATATTCTGTAATCTCCTTGTTCCTATTATTGAAAGGGTTACGATGCCAACAGCTTTTGGCTGTAAATCAAGGTACCTTGGCAGATTTAAAAAGGAGGGTAATTAGTATGAAGGAGCTTATTAAAAATGCCCTTGTTCTTTGCGGTATAACTGTTGTGGCAGGAATTTTGCTTGGAGCAGTTTACGAGATTACAAAGGAGCCAAGAGAAAGGCAGCAGGAGATTTCCAAAACCAACGCATACAGAGAGGTTTTAAAAGAGGCAGCGGAATTTAAGGATATTGACATTGACAGTGATATTATAAAAAAGCTGCTTAAAGAATACGGAATAACAGAGCAAAATGTTGTGGTAGATAGTTGTGTTACAGGATTAAATAAAAATGGTGAAATAGCGGGATATATTGTTTCCGTTACCTCAAAGGAGGGTTATGGAGGAAATATTTCATTTTCTGTAGGATTTTCCAGTGAAGGAAATATAACGGGAGTATCTGTTCTATCCATAAGTGAAACAGCAGGTCTTGGAATGAACGCAAAGGAGGAGGAATTTCTTTCTCAGTATAAAGTCCCGGAAGATGGATTGTTTGTTGTAAATAAGACAGAGAGCGAGGAGGGCATAAATATTGATGCCATAAGCGGGGCAACTATTACCACCAATGCCATGACGAAGGGAGTAAATGCAGCAAAGATAACGGCAATATACCTTTTGACAGAATACTCTGATTCAGGAGACACAGAAGTGACGGAAAGTGAAAATGAATCTGTTGCTACGGAAGGCGGTGAGGTAAGTGAATAGAGCATTGGAGAGGCTATTTAACGGAATAATTAAGGAAAACCCTACATTTGTAATAATGCTTGGCATGTGTCCTACTCTTGCAGTAACCACATCATGTATTAACGGAATAGGAATGGGGCTTACAACAACGGTAGTTCTTGCCATGTCTAATACACTTATTTCTCTTATGAGAAAAATAATACCTGATAAGGTAAGAGTTCCTGCATTTATAGTTATAGTTGCAAGCTTTGTAACTATTGTGCAGTTCATTCTTGAGGCTTACCTTCCTTCCTTAAATGATGCCCTTGGAATATATATTCCCCTTATAGTAGTAAACTGTATTATTCTTGGAAGGGCAGAGGCGTATGCATCAAAAAATCCTGTTATTCCTTCACTTTTTGACGGAATAGGAATGGGGCTTGGATTTACCATGGCACTGGGAATACTTGGAGCCATCAGGGAAATTATAGGCTCAGGAGAATTGTTTGGCATACATTTATTTGATGAGCCTGTAAGGATTATCGGTTTGGCTCCGGGAGCATTTTTTGTTTTGGCTGCACTTGTAACAATACAGAATAAAATTAAAATAATTCACGGAAAAAGAACAGAGGATACCGGCTGTGGAGGAAAGTGCAAAAGCTGTGTTATGAAATGCTCAGATGAAAACAATCAAAAAGAAGGGTAAAGGAGAATATGAATTATGACGGATTTGATTAAAATAGCCGTAGGTGCAGCTATTATAAATAATGTAGTTTTAAGTCAGTTTTTAGGATTATGCCCTTTTTTGGGAGTTTCAAAAAAAATAAAGACTGCGGCAGGCATGGGAAGTGCTGTAATTTTCGTTATTACTATAGCATCCTTTTGCACAGGTATTATTTATAAATACATTTTAGTGCCGGCAGACATTACATACTTAAATACCATAGTATTTATTCTTGTGATAGCGGCACTTGTACAGTTTGTGGAAATGGTTGTAAAAAAAATAAGTCCCGCCTTGTATAAGGCTCTTGGTGTTTACCTTCCCCTTATAACAACAAACTGTGCCGTTTTAGGTGTTGCACTCACCAATGTCCAAAAGGAATATGGTATTGCAGAAGGTGTTGTAAACGGCTTCGGTACATCTCTTGGATTTATGATAGCCATTGTAATACTTGCGGGAATAAGAGAAAAAATGGAGTATAATAATATTTCTCCTGCACTTAGGGGAATGCCTATAACTCTTATTACTGCCGGTCTTATGGCTATTGCGTTCTGTGGCTTTGCAGGACTTTTATAGGAGGTAGGAAATGGATTGGTTTGGAATCGTAAAGGCTTGTCTTGCTGTAGGTGTAACAGGACTTATAATAGGTATCTTGCTGGGCTTTGCTTCCAGAATATTTGCAGTTAAGACAGACGAGAGAGAGGAAAAAATAAGGGAAATCCTCCCGGGAAATAACTGCGGAGGCTGCGGCTATGCAGGATGTGACAGTTTAGCTTCTGCCATCGCCAAGGGAGAAGCTAAGGTAAACGGCTGTCCCGTTGGAGGAGAGGCTGTGGCAAAGGCAATAGGAGCTATAATGGGAACTTCAGCAGAGACTGTGAGAATGACAGCATATGTAAAATGCAGCGGAGACTGTGACCATACCGGGAGTAAATATGAATACAGCGGCAACAATAGCTGCAGGGAGGCTGTAAAAGCCGGAGGCGGAGGACCTAAAAGCTGTGATTACGGCTGTATGGGATTTGGCTCATGTGTTTCGGTATGTGATTTTGATGCAATACATATAATTAACGGTGTGGCTGTAGTAGACATGGATAAGTGCACAGCCTGCACAAGATGTGTAAAGGAATGTCCTAAAAATCTCATAGATATAATACCTTATGGCAGCTCCTATGCCGTTGCCTGCAATTCAAATGATAAAGGAGGAGATGTAAAAAAGGTATGTACATCAGGCTGCATAGGCTGTACACTTTGTACCAGAGATTGTCCAACAGATGCCGTTAAGGTTGAAAACTCTCTTGCTGTTATAGACCAAACAATTTGCTGCGGCTGCGGATTATGTGCAGATAAATGCCCTCAGAAGGTTATAAAGGAGCTATAAGATTTATGGATAAGGAAAAGCTGTTAATATTAAAAAATTGGATAGAGGAATGTGACAATATAGTATTTTTTGGCGGTGCAGGAGTCTCTACAGAAAGCAATATTCCTGACTTTAGAAGTACTGACGGACTTTATAACCAAAAATATGATTATCCTCCTGAGACAATATTAAGCCATAGCTTTTACATGAAGAGAACAGAGGAATTTTATAGGTTTTATAAGGATAAAATGATATATAAAAATGCTGTTCCCAATAATGCACACAAAATACTGGCCCGGCTTGAAAAAGCAGGAAAGCTTAAAGCAGTTATCACACAGAACATAGACGGACTGCATCAGATGGCAGGAAGCAGAAATGTGCTGGAGCTTCACGGAAGCGTGCTTCGAAATTACTGTGAAAAATGCAGGAAATTTTATGATGTTGATTATATAATAAACTCAGTTGGAGTACCGGTATGTCAATGCGGAGGAAGAATAAAGCCTGATGTTGTTTTATATGAGGAAAGTCTTAATACGGAAATAACAGACAAGGCAATTTATCACATACAAAGCTGTGAAATGCTTATTGTGGGAGGCACCTCTCTCACAGTTTATCCTGCGGCAGGATTTATAGATTATTATAAAGGAAATAAGCTTGTACTTATTAACAAAGATTCAACGGCTGTAGACGGCAGGGCCAATCTTTGCATACACGGAAAAATAGGTGAGGTGTTAAAAGAAGTATGTCAATGATATTATTGCTGGAAGATGACAGTACAATAGGGGCAGGAATAGAGTACTCCCTAAATCAGGAGGGCTTTAATGTATATGTTGCAGATACCTGCCAAAAGGCTCTTGAATTTATGAAAAATAACACTGATAAGACGAATTTTGCCATACTTGATCTTACACTGCCTGACGGAAGCGGTTACGATGTATGTAAAAAAATAAAAGACATGAAGGACATACCTGTAATATTTTTAACTGCATGTGATGAGGAGGTAAATATAGTTATGGGACTTGATATGGGGGCTGATGACTATATAACTAAGCCATTTAGGGTAAGAGAGCTTATATCCAGAATAAAAACCGTAATGAGAAGATATGAAAAATCCATAGATTCGGGAAATAAGCTGCAAATAAACAATATAACCCTTGATTTAAATACTGCCAAGGTTTATAAATCGGGACGTGAGATAGAGCTTACGGCTCTTGAATACAGACTGTTTCTCACTTTTGTAAATAACAGGGGACAGGTTTTATCAAGAAATCAGCTATTAGAAGGTATATGGGATGTGTCCGGGGATTTTGTCAATGACAACACTCTTACCGTATATATAAAAAGACTCCGCACAAAGCTGGAATCAGAGGGGGAAACCATTATAGAAACCGTACGGGGGAGAGGTTACAGACTTCTTTAGAAGCATTTATTAAACAAAATAAAAATTATTCCGATATATAGATATATAGTTTATAAGCAGGAAAGAAAAAGTTAAAGGTTTTTAAATAAGGAGGATTATGAGTATGGGTCTTACTATATATGCCGGAGGAAACACAAGATTAATAAATAAAATAGAAGATGAAAATCAAAAACAGGAACAAAAGCAAAATAAAGCAAGTATTTATGCCGGAAGTCTTAATCTCCCTGATCCTATAGATGAGAAAAAAAAGAAAGCTATGAAGGAAGCATGGGAAGTTGTATCTGATGCGTGGGAAAGTGATATTGCCATTGACAAAACAATAGATGAAAGACGGCAGATTTATAATAATATGAAGGAAATAGAAAAAGAAGCTACAGAAGCATTAAACAGGCTTAAGTCACAGGAAAATGCTTTTATGGAAAGCTACGGTGTGGAAGCTGATTCAAAAGAACAGGCAGATTTGGAGCTTTTGAAAAAACAGCAGGATATTAAAAACCATGTTTCAAGTGAATCTTTGACTCCGGAGGAGATAGAAAGAATTAAAAATATTGATTTAAACAATCTTACGGAATACCAGCAAAGAGCATTAGAGTTAAATGACATGGGAGCAGTTTATAAAGATGCATTAAAAGATGCAAAAATAAAAATGCAGGATGCCGTAAGCGATATAAACAGCATACAGCTTGAGCGTTTAAAATCCCATCCTATGGTAGACGCCACAAAGCAGGCCGAAGCCATAAAAGCTGCAGCAAGTGATGAAATTATTGGACAGATAATTGAGGATGCAAAGGAAAATACAGACGAAAAGATTGAAGAAGCTGAAGAAGAGGCTGAAAAAAAGGCTGAAGAGAAAAAGGAAGCTGAAGACAAGCTTGATGAAATTAAAGAGGAAAGAGCCATTCAGGAGGCTGTTATTACAGGAACCAGAGAGGCTGTGGAAAAAGCAGAAAGAATAAAGCGAGAAAACGATACGCCGGATATAGAGACAGATGATATGCTTGAGCTTACAAAAAGCAGTAATATTAATAATGATGTTAAGCAAAGCCTTGAGGAGATTAAAAACAGCATGAATCTTCTTGAAGCAGACCTGAAAGGCATAAAAGTTGATGAAACAGTGTAACGGGTGACAGTAAAATGTTTAGAAATAAGGAATTAATTATATACATATGCCTTATAGCGGCACAGGCAGCGTTTGCTGTACTGTGCTTTGCTTACTATAAGAACTTAAGTATTATATCATATGTTCTGGTTTCACTGATGGCGTTGGAATCCATTATATTTATAATAAAGCTTTACAGGGAAATAAAAAAGCTGTCACGTTATCTCGTAAAAATACAAAATGTAAATGACAACAGCAATATGAGTGAGATATACGGCTACCTTACCATGAATAACTACAGGGAGGGTGAGCTTAGCATATTAAAAACAGAAATATACAAGGTGACAAGAATGCTCATAGAACAAAAGGAGAAATTAAAGTCAGACAAAGTATTTCTGGCAGATTCCCTTGCAGATATATCTCATCAGCTAAAGACACCGCTTACAAGCCTTAGAGTTATGGCAGATTTAATAGAGGAGGAAAACCTGCCGCCACAAAAACGCCATGAATTTGTGACTAATATTCATATCCAGCTAAACAGGATAGAATGGCTGGTATCGACACTTCTTAAAATGTCCAAGCTTGATGCCGGGACCATAAAAATGAATATAAGCAGCGTTAATATTAAAAAGCTGATAAATCAGGGATTTAATCATCTCCTTATACCTATGGAGCTTAAAAACCAGACACTGGAAATATTGTGTGACGATAGTGTTATGTGTCCCTGTGATTTTTACTGGATGGCAGAGGCTATTGCCAATATAGGCAAAAATTGTATGGAGCACACTGAAAACGGAGGGAAAATAAAGGTTTCTGCGGAGGAGAACAGTATATATTCATCTATTGTTATAAGTGACAACGGAGCAGGTATAGACAGAGATGATTTGCCCCATATCTTTGAAAGATTTTATAAGGGAAAAAATTCATCAAAGGACAGTGTGGGAATAGGACTTGCTTTGTCAAAACAGATTATAATATTAAATGGAGGAATAATAGAAGCAGAAAGTATTCCAATGAAAGGAACTGCCTTTAAGATAAGGATTTATAAAAAGGTGGTGTAAAATGACTAAATTGTCATTTTTAAATTCACATTACAGTAATATAATAAGATTAAAATAAATGTATGCTGATAAGGACAGCATACATTTTTTAAATATATAAGAAGTGAGGTTTTGGTTTTGGAAATATTAAAGGTTGAAAATCTGACAAAAACATACGGAGAGGGTGATGTTTTAGTTAAGGCACTTGACAATGTATCTTTTTCAGTTGAAAAGGGAGAGTTTGTTGCAATTATCGGTCCAAGCGGTTCGGGTAAGTCAACACTTCTTCACATTATAGGAGGGGTGGATAAAGCCACATCAGGAAAGGTATATATAGACGGCACTGATATTTACAGCCTCAATGAAACTAATCTTGCAATTTTCAGACGCAGGCAGATAGGTCTTATTTATCAGTTTTATAACCTTATTCCTGTCCTTAATGTAGAAGAAAATATAACACTTCCAATGCTGTTAGACGGAAAGACACCTGACAGGGAACACCTTGACGAGATACTGGACATATTAAAGCTGAAGGAACGGGTATCTCATCTTCCAAATCAGTTATCGGGAGGACAGCAGCAGAGAGTATCAATCGGAAGGGCAATTATAAACAATCCTGCCATAGTATTGGCAGATGAGCCTACGGGTAATCTTGATTCAAAAAACAGTGAAGAAATAATGGAGCTTTTAAAGGACTCAAACAGACGGAACAATCAGACGCTTATTGTGATTACCCATGATGAAAAAATAGCACTTCAGGCAGACAGAGTTATATCCTTATCAGACGGAAAAATAGCCAGCGACGAAGTTATACGAAGCAAAGCGGGCAGGGAGGTGCTGTAGGTGAATATAATAGGAAAGCTTACCTTAAGGCATATGATGCTTAATAAAAAGCGGACTATGGTTACTGTTATAGGCGTTATAATATCGGTTGCAATGATTATGGCAGTTGCCACAATAGCATATTCCTTTACGTCATATTTAGGCGAGGGAGCAATGGAAAAGACAGGGGAGTTTCATGTGGTTTTCGAAAAGGTGCCATATGAAAACAGGGATATTGTCTTGGAGGGAAATAATATAGACAAATCCTTTTACGGGAAATTTATAGGTGATTATAACATAAAAGACATTATAGGTTATGAAAAAAATGAACGTGAAGAAACTGCAGTTGTAAGAGTCATTGGTCTTGAGGGAGGCTGCTTTGAAAAAATATATTTTGGAGATATAGACGGCGATTACCCTGCAAATGAAAATGAAATCATGGTATCAGCCTGGTACAGTGACAGCCTGAATATCACAGAGCCGGGGCAAAAGATTACCATGGGGGCAACTGAATATACTGTGTCGGGAATATACGAAGCCATAGATTTTGAGACAAAAAGCATAGATATAAAAAATCAATATACTTATGCCGCATTTACCTATTGCAGCAGGAATACCATAAAAGACGGTGATTATATAAACATATATTCAAAAATATATGACCTTGGCAATGATATTTATGATGACATAGAAGAAATAGGAGAAAAATCAGGCTGCGAGGGATGGTATGACAATAAGGATGTTTTGTATTACTATGGAATTGGCGAGGGCAATTTCGGAGTAGTAATGAATAATATAAAATACATTCTTATAGCCGTGATTATGGTAGGAGCAATAGCACTTATTGCAAACGGATTTTCCATATCACTGTCAGAGAGAAGCAGATACCTTGGTATGCTTGCCAGCGTTGGAGCCACAAAGACACAAAAGTGCTACAGTGTATTTTTTGAGGGATTCATTATAGGTATAATAAGTATACCTCTGGGGATATTAAGCGGGTATATAGGTACGGTTATAACATTTAAGATCATTGAAGATAAAATATATTCCATTGTTGGTGCTGATTATGCAGCCCCAATAAGTGTCGACGTAAAACCGTGGGTAATTATTATCACTGTTATCTTTTCAGTGCTTACAATATTTTTATCCGCATATTTTCCGGCAAGAAGAGCATCAAAAATAACGCCTATTGACGCCATAAGGCAGACTAAAGACATTAAAATAACAGGTAAGCAGGTAAAAACAAGAAAAATCACAGGTAAAATTTTCGGCTTTGAGGGAGAGCTGGCACTTAAAAATTTAAAGAGAAATAAAAAGAAATATGCAATAACTGTATTTTCACTAGCTGTAAGCATTGTGTTATTCCTAACGGTATATACATTTGTTTACTATTTGACAAATTCTGCCGAAATGATATACGATAACGTAAACTATGATATGTATGTGGACATATATGACAATGAGGATGGTACAAAATTTTATAATAAAATAAAGAAAAGTGAAAACACAGAAACAGTATCATACCAAAAGTACATTTGTCAGATAAGCATACTCCTTGACAGTAATGACTCTAAGAAATACGGTGACAGCTCATTTGAGTCTTATTACAGGGATTTTATGAATGACGGCTCAGAACTTGAAAATTTTGAAGTACAGTTCTACAATTATGACAGTGATTATATTGCAGAATTTTTGAAGGAGCAGGGAATAAGCTATGAGGAATTTCAGGCGGATAAAAATAATGCAATAATATTAAACAGCTCAACTGAAAGAATATATGATGAGACTGGAACGCCCAAAATATATGCATATAAATACTTAAACTGCAGCGAAGGCGACAAGCTTACATTATTAATAAATCACAAAGATGAAAAATATTATGAAGACTATTATGATGAAAGCTATCAGCCGGATTTTGGAACTGAATATAAAGATGAAATAACCCTTAATGTATTTGGTCTCTCAGACAGCACACCTATAGGAAATATGTATCATTATTCTTATTACGGAGCTGCAAACTGTATACCTGTTATTGTTACAGATGAATTGTTTAATGAAATAGTACAAAACGCAGTAAATATGTCAGAAGATGATAATACAGTAAGCTATTTCGTCAATGAGGCAATATATTTTGAGGGTGGAAATCAGGAGAAGCTGTATAATGAGATAACGGAAATTAATGAGGAGATGGGGGGAAATTTTTGGTATTACAGCGTATATCAGCAAAAAAAGGAAGACAGCGATATGCTGTTTTTAATACAGGTATTTACTTATGGATTTATAGTTCTTATGACACTTGTATGTGCGGCAAATATATTTAATACCATATCAACAAGTATTGCCCTTAGAAAAAGGGAATTTGCCACACTTCGTTCTGTTGGAATGACAAAAAAATCATTTAATAAAATGATTTTTTATGAAAGCGGCTTTTATGGAATTAAAGCATTACTATATGGAATTCCTGCCAGCAGTCTTATAATATGGTTTATATACTATAATATATCAAGCCAGTTTGATTCAGGATTTTCCCTTCCATGGGTAGGCATAATAATTGCAGTTATGTCTGTATTTATAGTTATAGGCTCATCTATGATGTACAGCTCATCAAAAATTAAAAAGGAAAATATTATAGACGGTCTTAAGGAGGAAAATATATAACATTCAGTAATAAAATCCCATCAACAGGAGAAAATAACCATTATGGCACACTGCCATAATGGTTATTTTATAAAAGGGGAAACAAAATGAATGTTATAAAAAACAGCATAGGTGAAACAGTAGACAGTATAAACAGGGAGCTTCGTGTAGAGGAAAGCTTTGACCTTATTTACAGAACAGTATCAATAGGTGAGAAAAAGGGATGCCTTTACTTTATAGACGGTTTTGTAAAAGACGAAATAATGCAGAAGCTTCAGGATTACTTTGCTACAATAACAAAGGAGCAAATGCCTTCTAATGAACATGATTTTTTAAAAACTTTGCCGTATGTTGAAGTTGACATGACAGATGATATGGAAACCTTTAAGACAAATGTTTTGTCAGGGGTAACGGCACTTGTAATAGAAGGCTATAAAAGAGCAATACTTATAGACTGCAGAACATATCCCGCCAGAAATGTTGATGAGCCTGATAAGGATAAGGTACTTAGAGGTTCAAGAGACGGATTTGTGGAAACTATAGTTATGAACGCTGCACTGATAAGGCGGAGAATAAGAAATGAAAATCTTACCATTAAAATGTTTAATGCCGGAAGCATATCAAAGACAGATATTGCAGTATGTTATATGAATGACAGGGTGGACAGAAAAAGGCTTAAGACAGTTACTGACAAGATAAATCAGATTAACGTAGAAGCACTTACAATGAATCAGGAAAGCCTTGCAGAATGTCTTTATAAGCGAAAGTGGATTAATCCCTTTCCCAAATTTAAGTATTCTGAAAGACCTGATACAACAGCCTCAGCAATATTAGATGGAAATATAGTTATTCTGGTTGATAATTCACCGGCGTCAATGATAATTCCCACCACCTTTTTCGATGTTATAGAGGAGGCAGACGATTACTATTTTCCTCCTATTACAGCCACATACTTAAGGCTGTCAAGGCTTATAATCACACTTGCCTCCCTTCTTGTAACTCCAATGTATCTTTTTCTTATGCAGAATGAGCATTTAATTCCTCAGTGGCTTGATTTTATCAAGATAACAGACGATATTAACGTCCCTATATTTTTACAGCTTTTAATACTGGAGATAGCCATAGACGGACTAAAGCTTGCGGCAGTAAATACTCCAAATATGCTTAATACCCCTCTTAGCATTATAGCAGGTATTATTCTTGGTGAATCCGCAGTAAAATCAGGCTGGTTCAATGACTCAACCATGCTTTATATGGCATTTGTGGCATTTGGAAACTTTACCCATGGAAGCTTTGAGCTTGGGTATGCATGGAAGCTTTTTAGAATTATGCTTTTAGTGCTTATTTATTTGTTTAACGGAACAGGCTTTATAGCAGGACTTATTATAATAGTAATATGCCTGTTCTCAAATAAAACGGTCACGGGGGACAGCTATATGTATCCGATAATACCATTTGACGGTAGAAGGCTTGTTGAAATTTTATTCAGGAAAAAGAAAAGCTCATAGAAGGAAAAGTTCAAAAGAAAGAAAAAGACCGGAGCTCAAGGGTCTTTCCGGTCTTTTTCTTTAAACTAAAGAAATATATATTTACATATAAACAGTATGGTTAATATATACATAAGAATTCCTATTTTCTTTTTCTTTGCATTTCCTGTAAGAAGATTAACTAAAGTATATGATATAATTCCTATGGTTATACCCTCTGATATACTGTATGCAAGAGGCATTGCTATAATTGTAAGAAATGCCGGAATACCTTCTGCTGCATCTTCAAAATTAATTTTTGTAATAGAGCTAATCATATAAAAGCCTACTATTATTAATGCAGGTGCAATGGCAAAGGAAGGGATTGCCATAAATAACGGAGATATAAATATTGAAAGCAAAAACAGAAGACCTGTAACTGCTGCTGTAAGTCCCGTTCTTCCGCCCTCACTTACACCTGATGCACTTTCAACATAAGTAGTAGTAGTTGATGTTCCTAAAACAGCACCTGCACATGTAGCTACGGCATCGGCTAAAAGAGCGCCTTTTATTCTTGGAAGCTTGCCGTCCTCATCAAGCATTCCTGCCTTTGATGATACTCCGATTAATGTCCCGAGAGTATCAAAAAGGTCAACAAATAAAAATGAAAATATAATAACTATAAAATTAAATATGCTTGTTGCATCAAAATCAACATTAAAGCAGGCTGCAAAGGTTTTATCTATAGCAGAAATATCAAAGCTGAAAAATTCCGTTGGAATAACGGATACCTCCGGTTTAAATATGCCTGTAAGCTCAAGTATCATACCTAATATCCATGTTATTATAATACCAAAAAGAATACTGCCTTTAATTTTTTTGACCAGCAGTATTGCTGTTATAATTACTCCGGCAACAGATAATACAGCCGCTATTCCCGAAGAGTAAAAGTCTTTGCTGAAGTCAATATAAGTTACAAGTGTGGATTCCGAAGGAATTACAAGACCGGCGTCCTGCAATCCTATAAATGCAATAAAAAGACCTATGCCACCGCTTACTGCAAGCTTTAAGGTGGCAGGTATAACATTAAACAGACTTTCTCTTACATTTGTCAGTGAAAGTACAATAAATATAATTCCCTCTACAAATACGGCAAATAACGCTGTCTGCCACGGCACACCCATTGAACCGCACACTGTAAATGCAAAATAAGCATTTAGCCCCATTCCGGGAGCCAGTGCAAAGGGATAATTTGCGAAAAATGCCATACATAAAGTTCCTAAAAATGCAGCGAAGGATGTCGCCATAAGCACTGCAGTTTTGTCCATACCGGAAGCACTTAAAATATCAGGATTAACGGCAAGAATATATGCCATAGTCATAAATGTTGTCAATCCTGCAAGAACTTCTGTTTTTATATTTGTGTTGTTTTCTCTTAATTTAAAAAGTTTTTCAAGCATTTTATCTCTCCTCCTGTGGATTATTATGCCGTAAATTATTAAACTTTATAAAAATATATCATCTTTTTTATAATTAGTAAACAAAAATTTCACACAAGAACTTGTGTTTGGCTAAGGATTATGATATACTAACCCTGATATTGTAATCAGAACAAAAACAGAATTGTAAAAATAAAATGGAGATTATTATGTATGGATATATTAAGGGAATAATAGAGGATATTGATGGAGAAAGAGTAATCATAGAAAATAACGGAATAGGATATAATGTGTTTGTTTCCTCAAGGGTCATGGCAAGCATAGGCTATACGGGAAGAGAGATTAAGCTTTATACATACTTGAGTGTAAAGGAAGATTCAATGACCTTATTTGGCTTTCTCTCAAAGGATGAGCTTTCCCTTTTTAAAATGCTTATAACGGTAAGCGGCATAGGACCAAAGGGTGCCATGGGAATATTGGGAGCACTTAATCCTGAAGATTTAAGATTTGCAATAATGTCAGGAGACGTAAAAGCCATATCACAAAGTCCCGGCATAGGAGCTAAAACTGCACAGAAGGTAATACTTGAGCTTAAGGATAAGATTAAGCCCGATGACTTTATTCAAATTCAAAGCCAACACAGCGAGGGTGTGACACAGATTTCAAACAATGATATTATTGCAGAGGCAGCAATGGCACTTACGTCACTTGGCTATGGACAGACAGAAGCACTGAGGGCAATTAAGCTGTGTGACACAGACAGTATAGGAACTGTTGAGGAGCTTATAAAGGCTGCACTAAAAAAAATGATTTAAATTCATAGTTGGAGGTTGTATGGACAGGTTAATAAACACAGAGCTGTCAGCACCTGAGGCGGCAATGGAAAACAATTTAAGACCTTCGGGGCTTGATGATTATATAGGTCAGGATAAGGCTAAAAATAATCTTAAAATATATATAGAAGCGGCAAAATCCAGAAATGAGCCATTAGACCATGTACTTTTTTACGGTCCTCCCGGACTTGGTAAGACAACCCTCGCATGTATAATAGCAAATGAAATGGGAGTGAACATAAAGGTTACAAGCGGCCCTGCCATAGAAAAGCCTGGAGAAATGGCGGCAATATTAAATAATCTTAAGGAAAATGATGTTCTTTTTATAGATGAAATACACAGGCTCAACAGGCAGGTGGAAGAGGTTTTGTATCCTGCAATGGAGGATTATGCTATTGACATAATGATAGGAAAGGGAGCTGCGGCACGTTCCATACGCCTTGAGCTTCCCAAATTTACTCTTGTTGGGGCAACCACCAGGGCAGGGCTTTTGACGGCACCCTTAAGAGACAGATTCGGTGTTATACATAAGCTGGAATTTTACAGTGTTGAACAGTTAAGAAGCATTATAATACGCTCAGCAGGAGTCCTTAACGTAAGTATTGATTATGACGGAGCCACTGAAATAGCAAGACGTTCAAGAGGCACGCCAAGACTTGCCAACAGGCTGCTTAAAAGAGTCAGAGACTTTGCACAGGTAAAATATGACGGTGATATAACAAAGGAAGTTGCAGACTATGCCCTTGATACACTTGATGTTGATAAATTTGGTCTTGACAACGGTGACAGAACCATACTTGAAACCATTATAAACAAATTCGGAGGAGGACCTGTTGGGCTTGATACCCTGGCAGCGGCAATAGGAGAGGATTCAGGCACACTGGAGGATGTGTATGAGCCATATCTTATTAAAAACGGCTTTATCAACAGAACTCCAAGGGGCAGAGTTGCCACAGAGCTTGCCTATTCCCACATGGGAGTGAAAGTAAATTAAGGTTGAGAAATTGTTACAAATATGATAATGTTTACTTATATATCAGCATGAAAGAAAGGTTGGGTAATTTAAATGGCGGCTAAAAATGACACAGAGGTAATTATTAACGGAAAAATATACACCTTAAGCGGCTATGAAAGTGAGGAATATTTACAAAAGGTGGCTTCCTACATAAATAATAAAGTTACGGTATTTAAGCAGGAGGATGGATATAAGAGGCAGTCCATGGATGTTCAAAGAACTTTACTTGAGCTTAATATTGCAGACGATTACTTTAAGGCAAAAAAGCAGGCTGATTCCTTGGAGAGAGATTTAGAAACAAAGGATAAGCAGCTTTATGATATTAAGCATGAGCTTATAGCAGCACAGATAAAAACAGAAGCACTTGAAAAGGAAACAGAAGACCTTAAAAATCAGGTTAATAATCTTGAAAAGACTATTATTAAGCTGGAAACAGAGCTTGCAGAAAAGACTAAGCCGGCACCAAAGAGACGGACAGCCCAGACACACGATAATACTTCGGAAAATTAAAAATTTTATTATTAATTTTTATATGGAATTTATTTATGAGCATGATTACTAATAATAATTACATAGACTGTGAAATACTGGCACCGGCAGGCTCCTATGAATGTATGATTGGAGCATTTAACGCGGGTGCCGATGCCGTATACGTAGGGGGAAGTATGTTCGGAGCAAGAGCCTACGCCTGTAATTTTGACGGGGAGGAGCTTGTAAGTGCCATAAACTATGCACATCTTCGCGGCAAAAAACTGTACCTTACGGTAAATACCCTTTTAAAGCCTGATGAGATTGAAAATCATCTTATACAGTACCTTGCTCCTTTTTATGAGGCAGGACTTGATGCCGTGATTGTTCAGGATTTAGGTGTGCTTACAAGAATTAAAAAGAATTTTCCAAAGCTTAATATTCATGCCAGCACTCAGATGACTGTTACGGGAGTTAATTTTGCAAAGGAGCTTAAAAGTCTTGGAGTGACAAGAATAGTTACTGCAAGAGAGCTTTCCCTTACGGAGATAAGGGAAATATATGATGCTACAGGACTTGAGATAGAAAGCTTTGTCCATGGTGCCCTTTGTTACTGCTATTCAGGTCAGTGCCTTCTAAGCAGTGTTATAGGAGGACGAAGCGGCAACAGAGGAAGATGTGCACAGCCGTGCAGGCTTAATTATAATTTGTATAATGAAAGCATAAAGGTTAATCATAAAAACGAGAGATATCTTTTAAGCCCAAAGGACATGTGTACATTACCCATACTTCCCGAGATATTACAGGCAGGAGTTTATTCCCTTAAAATAGAGGGGCGAATGAAAAAGCCTGAGTATGTGGCAGGGGTAACGGCGGCATACAGAAAGTATGTTGATATGATAAAAAAATATTCAGGCAGACAGGAGCAGGTAAATTTCTTAAAAGAAGCCTTTAGTGTGTCTGAGAAGGATGTGGAAGAGCTTAAGGAAATATATAACAGAGGCGGTTTTACAGACGGATTTTACACCAGACAAAACGGAAGAGAAATGATGTCTCTGTATAAGCCTAATCATTATGGCGTAAAAGCAGGTGTTATAACCGGAATATCAAAAAATACCATAAGTATTAAAGCAATTAAGGACATAGATGAAAGTGACATTCTGGAGGTGAACCTTAAGAATAACACTTCATTGCCAATAGATATAAAAAGAAGCATAAAAGCCGGAAATACCGTGGAGATAAAAAACACATTCAAAAGTCTTAAGTCTGTGGACAGCCTCTATGAAAAAGAGATATTCAGAACAAGAAATAATAAGCTTATTGAAGATATAGAAAAAAATATCATAAACAAAAAGCTTAATGTACCTGTAAAGGGAAGTATTACCATTAAGCATGGCGTACCTATCACTCTAAGGGCGGAGCTTTCCATTAAGGACAGTGATAATAAAATATTAATAATAGCCGCCATGGCAAAGGGAGATATGCCGCAAAAGGCAGAAAATAAGCCTGCTGATATAGATACGGTATTAAAGCAGTTAAGAAAAACAGGAAATACTGATTTTATTTTTACTGATATTGAAGCAGATATAGACAATGGTTTGTTTGTTCCTGTTTCTTCATTAAACAGTCTCAGAAGAGATTGTCTGTCACAACTTTACAGCAAAGTTACGGAAAGCTTTAAAAGAACATATGATAAGAATTGTTTAAAGGATAATGAGCTTTGTATTGCTTCTGTAAAAAATGGAAAAAATCGTAATGAAAAGCCTGTTATTGAATGTGTTGTGTCCAATTTCAATCAGCTTAACGCAGTATTGGAAAAGGAATTTACTGATAACGTAGGGCTTGAGCTTGGGTCCTTTTCTTATGATGATATTTTAAGAGGGGCAAAATGTGTTAAAGATTCAGGGAAAAAGGCTTACATTGCCCTTCCCTATATATGCAGAAGCAGGGCAATAAATGATTTTAAAAGGAATATTCATATATTTAAAGAAAGTGACATATATGGTCTTATTGTAAGAAATTATGAGGAATATATATTTTTTGCAAAACTTTTTAGAGATATGGGAATTAAAAAACATTTTATATTTGACAGTAATATATATATGTTTAACAAAGATACCATTAATTATGTAAAAGAGCTTACGGCAGAATATAATGACAGTGCTGTATTTTCCATTCCCTATGAGCTTAACGAAAAGGAAATAAAGTCCCTTGATGAACAGGGCATGAGAATTGAAATATACGGATATATTCCCGTTATGATTACCGCAGGGTGTGTAAAGAAAACAACCGGATGCTGTGACAAAATCACCGGAAGCACATATTTTCTAAAAGACAGACTGAATAATAACATGAGGGTTATTTCAAATTGCAGATATTGCTATAACATAATATTAAACAGTGTTCCATTATATTTGGGAAATAATATTAAGGAGCTTAAGGCATTGAAGCCGCATATATATTCGGCAAGATTTACGGTGGAGGGCAAAGAAGAGACAGACTGTGTTTTAGACAGTCTTGAGAAAGCATTAAAGGGAGATAATGAAAGCCTTAATACCGATTATACAAGGGGACATTTTAGAAGAGGAGTAATATAATGGCTAATATTTTTATGGCTGTAACTAAATATTTAAACATACTGCTTATAGGTATATATGTAATTGTAAGCTTTAAGGCATTAAAAAAAGCAACAAAGCATCAAAAGAGAAAATATTATATAGCACAAAATACTATTATGTATATTTTTTTTATACTGTCATTTATAGTTATATATCTTAACACCTACGCAGACAAGGTTATTATACTTGGCGGTCTTCAGATAATATATTTTATTATCACAGTAGGACTTTATAAGCTTTTATATCCTAAGGTAAACAGAATGCTTTTAAATAATATGTGCTTTCTTGTAAGCATAGGTTTTGTTATGCTTACAAGGATTTCATATACAAGGGCAGTAAAACAATTTATATTCTGCGTGGCTGCAACAGCAGTATCCTTGGTTCTTCCATGGCTTTTCGGAAGAACCAAAACCTTAAGAAAGTTTTATTATCTTTATGGAATTTTGGGTCTTTTAATGCTTATACTTGTATTTGCCATAGGAGAAAGCACATACGGCGCATTGATTTCCCTTGATTTGGGATTTATAAGCATACAGCCGTCAGAATTCGTCAAAATATCTTTTGTGCTTTTCATAAGCGGAATATTACATAAAAATAAGTCCTTTGGAACTATTGTAATATCGGCGGTTCTGGCAGGAGCCCATGTGCTTACACTTGTTATTTCAACAGACCTTGGAAGTGCACTTATATACTTTATAGCCTATATATTTATAATATATGCCGCTACAGGACAGGCAAGATATTTATTTGCCGGTCTTTTGGCGGCAACCGCAGCGTCAGTAGCGGCTTACACTTTGTTTAGCCATGTACAGGTACGAGTGGCGGCATGGCTTGACCCATGGTCTATAATAGACGGAAGGGGCTATCAGATAACCCAGTCTCTTTTTGGCATAGGGACGGGAGGCTGGTTCGGAATGGGACTTTATAAGGGAAATCCAAATTATATTCCGGTAGTAGAGCAGGATTTTATGTTTTCAGCAATAGCTGAAGAAATGGGAGGATTTTTTGCCGTATTCTTAGTGCTTATATATCTTAATCTTTTTATTGTATTTATAAGGGTTGCCTTTAAATGTAAGGATGAATTTTATAAAACAACAGTGTTTGGTCTCGGAGTTGTAATAGGATTTCAGGTATTTTTAACAATAGGAGGGGCAATTAAGCTTATACCTTCAACAGGTGTTACCCTTCCTCTGATAAGCTACGGAGGAAGCTCTATAGTAGCAACCATACTTATTTTCTCAATTATACAGGGAATATATATTAACGAGGTAAGGGAGGAGGTGCCAAATGGAAAATAAAAGTATTATGAGGTCGACTTATATTTTTGCAGGATTATTTCTTATAATAATATTATATTTTTCCTACTATCTGATTGCAAAAAGCGACAGCCAGATGAATAATTCCTACAATAAGCTGACGGATAAATTAAGTGAAACTACTGTGAGAGGCATTATATACAGCCGGGATGGAAAGGTGCTGGCAGAGTCAAAAACAGATGACGAGGGAAATGAATACCGGTACTATCCCTATGGAAATCTTTTCTGCCATGGTGTTGGAAGCCTTGATTACGGGAAATATGGTCTGGAAGCTCTTTATAATTACCAGCTCCTCTCCTCAGACGTAAGCTGGATAAGCAAAGTATTAGATGACTTAAAGGGAGAAAAATACAAGGGAAATAATGTTATATCAACCTTTGATTTGGAGCTGCAAAAACAGGCATATGACGCTATGGCACAATATAAAGGGGCAGTTATTATTATGGAGGCTGATACAGGGAAGGTTCTTACCATGATGTCAAACCCCTCCTATAATCCAAATGAGGCAAAGGATAATTGGGATACAATATCAAATGACGAAAATTCGCCTATATTAAACAGGGCAACAATGGGTCTTTACACTCCCGGCTCTATATTTAAGCTGTTTACCCTTGAGGAATATTTGGAGGAAGGCAATGACACTGAAGGATATTCCTTTACATGTACAGGCTCCGTAAATATAGACGGTCAGTCAATTAACTGTGCCGACAGACAAAGACACGGGACTCTTAACCTTATGGGCTCCTTTGCCCATTCCTGCAACGGCTCCTTTATTAATATAGGAAGCAGTCTCGACATAGAAAGCTTTAATAAATTATGCGACAGAATGTTATTTAACAGTAAGCTTCCCATAGATTTTCCGTATAAAGAAAGCAGCTTTAGCTTAAGCAGTGATGACAATGAATTTTTAAAGGCTCAGGCATATTTCGGTCAGGGTGAAACTCTTGTTACTCCTATCCATATGGCACTTATATCAAGTGCCGTAGCAAACGGCGGAGTTTTAATGAAGCCTATGTTTGTGGAAAGGATAGAAAATACCTACGGAAGCACTGTCACAAAATATGAGCCGGAGGAATATACACGTCTTTTTTCTAAAGAACAGGCAGATGTTCTCAAGGAATATATGAGAAGCGTTGTTGAAACAGGTACGGCAGTAAGATTAAATCAGTTTAAAAATCTTACTGTTTACGGCAAAACAGGAACTGCGCAGATAGATAACGGAAATGCTGCAAATTCATGGTTTATAGGATTTGCAGAAAAGGATGAGAAAAATTATGTTATTACTGTAGTGTGTGAGGGAGTTGCAAAAAATATCTCTCCTGCAATAACTGTTGCAGGGGATATTTTGAAAGTCCTTGATTAGTTTTAAAAATTAGAGTATACTGTCTGTAAGTCTTAAAGACACACCAAGGTGATATATTAGTATCACTTCGAACAGGAGGCATTGCAATGGTTGAAGCAACGAGCTGTGGAGGTGTGGTTATTTTTCGAGGTAAAATACTTGTTTTATACAAAAATATTAAAAATAAGTATGAAGGATGGGTATTGCCAAAGGGAACTGTCGAGGCCGGTGAAGAATACAAGGAAACAGCATTAAGGGAGGTAAGGGAAGAAAGCGGTGTAGAGGCATCTGTCATAAAATATATAGGCACAAGCCAGTATTCCTTTAATATTCCTGATGATGTAGTTGAAAAAGAGGTTCACTGGTTTCTCATGATGGCAGACAGCTATTACAGCAAACCACAACGGGAAGAATTTTTTATGGATTCCGGATATTATAAGTATCATGAGGCTTATCATTTACTGAAGTTTGCAAACGAAAAGCAGATATTGGAAAGGGCATATGCAGAGTATGTTGAATTAAAGAAGCATAATCTGTGGGGTTCTAAAAAGTGGTTTTAAAAGGAAGTATATGTTATGGCGGATTGCAGGATAAATTATCAGTCATTGTTAGATAAGACAATCGAAAAAATCACATCAGAAAACAGTGTTCCGACACTTTTAATTCATAGCTGCTGTGCACCTTGCAGCAGCTATGTTTTAGAATATTTATCAGAATATTTTAAAATAACCGTTGTATATTACAATCCTAATATTTTCCCCTTGGAAGAATATAAGTATAGAATAGATGAGCAAAAAAGGCTTATAGAGACAATGGTTTTTAAAAATCCCGTTGATTTTATATCAACAAAATACACTCCTAATGATTTTTACAGTACAATCAAAGGAATGGAAAAAGAACCGGAGGGCGGAAAAAGGTGTGAAAGCTGCTTTAGATTAAGGCTTACATATACGGCACAGCTTGCAAAGGAAAAGTCCTTTGATTATTTTACCACAACTCTTTCAATAAGCCCTATGAAAAATGCAGCACTTTTAAATGAGCTTGGAACAAAAATAGGAGAGAAATACGGAATAAAATATTTGCAGTCCGATTTTAAGAAACGAAACGGCTATAAACGTTCGGTGGAGCTTTCAAGGGAATATAAGCTTTACAGGCAGGACTACTGCGGCTGTGTGTATTCCAAGCTTGAGAGAGAAAAATATATAACTAAAGGTTAAAGGAGATAATACTGTGAATATACAGGAAATGCAGTCAAAGATACTTAAATTAAAAAAGGAAAATGATATATGTATTCTGGCACATTCGTATCAGAGAAGAGAGATTGTTGAAATAGCAGATTTTACAGGCGACTCTTATGCACTGGCAAAAAAGGCACAGACAGTTGAAAATAAAACTGTTATTATGTGCGGTGTTCGTTTTATGGCTGAAACGGTAAAAATACTGTCTCCCGAGAAAAACGTGATACTTTCAAACAGTGATGCAGGCTGTCCTATGGCAGAGCAAATGGACGTTGAACTTATAGAGGAATTAAAAGCATCAAACAAAGAGTATGCCGTAGTAGCATATATTAACACAACAGCAGAATTAAAGACTATATGCGATGTATGCGTAACATCATCATCGGCTGTTAAAATTGTATCTTCAATGCCGGAAAACAATATTTTATTTATACCTGATATTAATCTTGGAACATACATAAAAAATCAACTTCCTAATAAGAATATAAAGCTTGTTCACGGTGGATGCCCTACACACGCAAAAATTACTGTAAATGAAGCAAAAAAAGCTGTTAAAGCCCATCCTGATGCAGAGCTTTTAGTACATCCTGAATGTTTGCCTGAGGTGGCAGAGCTTGCAGATTACATCGGTTCTACAAGCGGCATTATGGAATATGCAAAAAAAAGCACTAAAAAGGAATTTATAATAGGTACGGAAAACAGTATTGCCGAGCATCTTCAATATGAATGTCCTGACAAGCGTTTTTACCCTATGTCCAAGGATTTGGTATGCAATAATATGAAGCTTACTACTCTTGCAGATGTGCTTTTATGCTGTCAGGGAACGGGAGGAGAAGAAATTGTTATGGATGAAAACATGAGACTGAAAGCAAAGAGATGTATTGATAAAATGATTGAATATGGCGGCTGATGCTTATGTTTCATAAGCAATATAAGAATGTCTATAGGAACGGCAAAATTATATAAAGAAAACTAAAAAACCGGTTGCACTTTTTCATCGTGTATGGTACAATATGCTTTGTTTGAGAAGCCGGCGTGGCGGAATGGCAGACGCATCAGACTCAAAATCTGACGAGGGAAACCTCGTATGGGTTCAAGTCCCATCGCCGGCATCATAAGAGGGCACTAAAAAAGATGCCTAAGCGAAAAACCTCGATTTTATCGAGGTTTTTTCGCATTTTTAGGGCAAGTTTTTCAGCATGGAGTCTATAGATGCCAAACGGCAAAAATCCTATACTGA
>CALWSG010000033.1 GCA_944384155.1 uncultured Lachnospiraceae bacterium
TCTTACCGATTATTGCAGGGAATTTTGTTCTAAGAATGATGAGATGACTGCAAATATTATGAAAAAAATGTTTGCCGGTGTTTCGGAGGAACAGTTACAAATGACAATACAAACCATTATACAGATAGAAGATAATCTAAGGGAGATTTCGGAATATGAGTAAAGGCATTATTTTATATCAATCAAAATATGGAGCTACAAAGAAGTATGTTGATTGGCTGACAGAAAAAACAGGTTATGACTGCATTGAAACAAAAAGTGCTAAAGTTGCACACTTGCATAATTATGATGTGATAGTTTTAGGTGGGGGAGTTTACGCTTCAGGAATAGCAGGATTACATTTTCTAAAGAAGAATATAAGCAGTGTTTCTGATAAAAAAATAGCTGTATTTGCTGTTGGTGCATCTCCATATGATGAGAAAGCTATAATGCAGATAAGAGAAATGCATTTCAAAGATGAACTAAGTAATGTTCCGCTATTTTATTGTCGTGGGGCATGGAATGAAGAAAGAATGACATTTGGGGATAGAATGCTTTGCAGAATGTTGCAAAAAGCAGTATCAAAACAAAATCCGGACGAATATGAACCTTGGCAAAAAGCATTGATGTGTGCAGTAGGGCAGAAGTGCGATTGGACTGATAAAATATATTTGGAGCCGGTGTACAAATTTATAGAAGAGGGGTAATTATAGAGGTATTTATGAAGAAATATATAATGGCAATATTAATATGGATTATGATTATCCCCATATCAATATTAAATGGCGGATTTCGGGAATATTCTTGTTAAACTTGGAGTAATAAGAAATAAAAGTAGAGAGGCTGTTGCACTAAATAGTAATTAGTGTGACAGCACTTTTGAAAGTAGGCATGGGTTGATGTGATTAATAGTTTGGAAATATGGTAATTTGATGAATAGAGTTTATTTTTATAATTATGTACTTGACAAATAATACAAGAGGATGTACAATGCGATAAAAAGTTTTAGGAGGATTTTGCATGTTAAGTGTTATTGTAATGGAGAAAATTGCAAAATAAATATTGCAGGGTAATTTTTAGTTTTGCACTAGAAGTCTGCCCGTTTGTTGACACATATGTTGTCAGCGTTTTCGCCTTACAATTGCTTAATATTGTGGTATATATATTTCCATAGATGATATTAGCATGGCTGTATGGTCATGTTATTTTTATGCCATTTTGAAATATATAGGATAATCATATTGAAATTTAAAGACCATAGTATCTTAATGCACTTAAGGTATCTATGGTCTTTTTGCATTTAAGGCGATACTATAGTCTGGAGAGAAAGGAACAGAAAATGAATATTGAGAAACAAATTGAATTTGATAAGGTCAAAGATATATGGGCTGGTTTAGCTATTACTGATTGGGCGAAGGAAAAAATTAGAGAATCTTCGTTGTACTTTTCTGAAAATGAGTTAAGAAAGCAATTAAGGGATACAACAGACGCCAGATTATTGATTGAAAAATTGGGAACGCCGCCGTTACAGAATATCTCTGAAATAAAGGATGTTATACTTATTGCAGAAAAGGGAGATTGTTTAACCCCTTATCAATTAGAAAGGATAGAAAAAGTTTTGGTCGCAACAAATCGACTAAAGGATTATTTGTCAAGGGGAAAAATGTATCATAATTCCTTGGCTTACTATGACGAAAATCTGGATGCTATTTCAGAATTGAGGCAGGAAATATGTAATAAAATCAGGAATGGAGCTGTGGATGATTATGCGTCAAAAGAATTAGAGAAGATACGAAAACAAATCATAAAATGTGAAGAACAGATGAAGCAAAAGGCAGAGCAAATCCTGCGTTCTAATAAGGAATATATGGCAGATAATTACTGTACGTTCAGAAATGGGCGAATATGTCTTCCTGTGAAAAAGGATTATAAGCTTAAGATATCCGGTACCATTATAGATAAGTCTTCTACAGGCAGCACACTCTTTATTGAACCATCAAGTGCTGCAAAACATTATGAAGAAATGCAATTGCTCAAAATAAGCGAAGAAAACGAAATATACCGCATTTTGTACACTTTATCAGCTTTTGTTTTAACATCTGCACCTGTATTACACGCAAATTTGACAATGATTGAAAAATTGGATTTTATCTTCTCTAAGGGTAAATTAAGCATTGATATGGACGGTGTGGAGCCCACAATAAATACAGAACGTAGAATGAAATTAATTGAAGCACGTCATCCCTTAATGGATAAAAATGTAGCAGTGCCGTTACAGTTTGAAGTGGGCGAAACGATACGGGGTATTGTTATAACAGGTCCTAACACGGGAGGAAAAACCGTAGCGATTAAAACGATTATGCTAAATTGTATCATGGCACAATGCGGACTGCATATCACATGTAAGCAGGCTGATATATGTATGAATAGCTCTTATCTGTGTGATATTGGCGATGGGCAAAATTTATCAGAAAATCTGTCTACATTTTCAGCACATATAACTAATGTGCTGGAAGTTTTAAGGGAAGCAAATAAGGATAGCTTTGTTATTATGGATGAATTAGGTTCCGGTACAGACCCTGCTGAAGGCATGGGAATTGCAATTGCAATATTAGAAGAACTCAGAAAAAGCGGTGCCATTTTCCTGGTGACAACACATTATCCGGAAGTAAAGGAATACGCAGCCAAGGCGGAGAATATCGTCAATGCAAGAATGACCTTTGACAAAGAAACATTACATCCTACTTATCAAATGGTAATTGGAGAAGCCGGTGAAAGCTGTGCATTTTATATTGCAGACAGATTAGGAATGCCAAATGAAATGTTGAAAGTGGCGATTAGTGCTGCATATGGCGAAGAAGCAGTAAAGTCTTATTCGTTTCAAAATCCGGAAAGTAATATCATTAAGAAAAGTACGGATAAAATTACCAAAGCTAAAACTGGTAAAAATAATGCTGAATTTAGTACCAAGTATAAAATTGGAGACAGTGTAATGGTTTATCCTGAGAAAAAGATAGGAATAGTGTGTGCACCAATTAATGAAAAAGGCGTTTTAAGGGTTCAGTTACCAAATAAAAAAATATGGATTAATCATAAAAGGGTAAAATTACATGTGGCAGCAACAGAGCTTTATCCGGAGGATTATGATTTTTCGATTATATTTGAAACAGTTGAAAATCGGAAAAAACGGCACGATATGCAAAGAAAATATATAGATGCTGTGATAGAATCAGAGGATTAGATTGATAAAATGGAACTTATTATAAAATCAATGGAGAAAAGATATATGAACAATAATCATGAAATATATATAAGAAAATGTTACGAATTAGCAATTAATGCAGGAAAAAAAGGATATGATACTTTTGGTGCAGTATTGGTTAGTGAAGGTAATATTATTGCCGAAGCAGAAAATACTGCAGATTATAAAAATGGTTTGGTTATGATATACTAGCCCCAGAGCGGCTAGTGTTGCTGGCAGTCGCCAAATGAACATAAATGTTCACTTGGCTCGTTGTTTTGTGATATAATGAGAATTATATTCATCATATATAAATAAAACACCTGTAGCTTATACTGCAAACCGTGAAATTGGAGGGGCAGTGCCGAGTAAATATTTAAGCAGGTTTGAATAAAGATTTATGAAGGCACACAAAGCTCCAAAATAAAGAAAAAGATAGGAGATATAAAGCAATGAGCTTATTGAAAATAGGGCTGCTTCAAATTACACCTTGCGGCAGCTTGGAGGCAAATCTGGAAAAAGGAATTAAATATTGCAAAAAAGCAAAGGAAATGGGTGTGGATATAGCCTTATTTCCGGAAATGTGGAGCAATGGATATAACATTTACGGACGTTCTGTTGAAGAGTGGAAAGCTGAGGCAATTCCTGTTAATAGTAATTTTGTAAATTCATTTGGAAGTCTTGCCAAAGAGCTTAATATGTCTATAGGTATCACTTTGCTGGAAAAATTCCAAGGTAATCCCCGTAATTCCCTTGTTCTTTTTGACAGATTCGGCGAAAAAAAATTTATCTATGCCAAGGTTCATACATGTGACTTTGATGTAGAAAGAAATCTGACGCCGGGTGATGACTTTTATGTTTCTGTCCTTGATACTGCCTGTGGAGAGGTAAAGGTTGGAGGAATGATTTGCTATGACAGAGAATTTCCTGAAAGTGCAAGAATTCTAATGCTTAAAGGTGCAGAACTTATTCTTGTTCCAAATGCTTGTCCTATGGAAATAAACCGTATTTCACAGCTTCGTGCCAGAGCATATGAAAATATGTTAGCTATTGCAACCTGCAACTATCCGGCCACTGTTCCTGATTGCAATGGTGGCTCAAGTATTTTTGATGGCATGGTGTATCTTCCTGAAATGGATAATTCACGGGATACCTGCATTTTGCAGGCAGGAGAAGAAGAAGGAATTTATATTGGGGAACTTGATTTGAAGAAGCTTCGTAATTATCGTGAAGCTGAAGTACACGGTAACGCATACAGGCATCCGAAAAAATATGGGCTTATTGTTGGTTCTAAAATCGAGGAACCGTTTATAAGGGATGATTACCGGGAGTAAACAGCACTAGATTAAAAGCTGTGAACTATTATTTATTTCAGAATAAAATGATTCCTGTCAAACATTAATATTCCTTCATCTCGCATTTTGCAAAGCTCATTGGACATGGCACTTCGGTCAACAGAAAGAAAGTCGGCAAGCTGCTGTCTGTTAAATGGAATATGAAAGGATGAGCATCCTGCCCTCAATGACTGTTCCGACAGATAAGATAACAATTTCTCCCGTGTAGTCCGCTGGGACATATGTTCCAGTTTTTGTGTCAGTATTTTATTCTTTGAGGCAATAACAGAAAGCAGATTTTGTATAAGCCGTCCGTGAAAATAACAGGAAACCGGACATGTAGAAAGTATTCTGTTAATATCCAGGAAAAGTACAATACTCTGCTTTACTGCTACTGCATTGTTTAGTATTTGATCATTGCCAAGGCAGGCATAAACCTCTCCAAATATTTCACCCTCTGAAATTTCACTAAGAATACTTAAGTTTCCCCAATAATCTTCCTTCTGAATATGAATGCACCCTTCCAGCAGCATTGCAACACTGGTAATGTGTTCTCCTCTGTGAAAAATTAATTCTCCTTTTTCATAACATTGTCTTGCTGCTGATAAACAGCTCAGCAGGGCTTCAATTTCTGTTTCAGCGATACCATGGAATAATTTTGTGTTTTTTAGCAGTTCTAAATATTTTTTCATATTTCCCCTTTCGTTGTAAAAACAACAGACTTATTTTAAGCATGATAGTATAATAAAGCTGCAAAGTCAAGGGGGTGATAAAATAATAACAAGATAAAGATGATGAAAACTAACCGGAAATTTTGAATGAAAAAGAAAAAATAAGTGGGAAAAGAAATTCTGGAGGATATAATAATGGTTAGAAGAATTATTCAAATTGATGAAGAAAGATGTAATGGCTGCGGAGCTTGTGCCGCTGCATGTCATGAAGGAGCAATCGGTATGGAAGATGGAAAAGCCAGACTTCTCCGTGATGATTATTGTGACGGTCTGGGTGACTGCCTTCCCTCATGCCCTACAGGTGCAATTACTTTTGTGGAAAGGGAAGCCGCTGCTTATGATGAGGAAGCCGTGAAAGCTGCACAGAAGAAAAAAAGGGGTGATGCTTCATTGGGGTGTCCCGGTGCAAATGCAAAACAAATTCACCGCCAACAGGTGGAGGTCTGCTCCTTATCAGATTCAAGTATTGCAGAAAGCCGATTGGCACAATGGCCGGTGCAGATAAAGCTGGTGCCTGTAAGCGCTTCTTATTTTAATGGTGCAAATCTTTTGCTTGCGGCTGATTGTACTGCATACGCATACGGAAACTTTCATAATATGTTTATGAAAAACAGGATTACTCTTATTGGCTGTCCGAAGCTTGACAATGTGGACTATACGGAAAAACTTACAGCCATTATCAGTGAAAATAATATCAAAAGCGTTACTATTGTACGTATGGAGGTTCCATGCTGCGGAGGTTTGGAGCATGCCGCAAAGGAAGCTTTGCAAGCCAGTGGCAAATTCATACCATGGCAGGTAGTTGTTATATCAACGGACGGCAATATTATAAGCGAGTAGGAGGCAGCAAAGCTTCTGATTAAGAGGATGGAAGACCATAAAGGAGAAATTGTTGATTGTGTAATTACGGTTTCTTCTGAACAGACAGATGTAATGAAAGAATACTCAGTAATAGAAAACCGCAGGGAGCTGTGATGGCTTCCGGCGGTTTCCTGTTTACGCGTCTTACATTATAAAGAAATAACAAAACCTTGATAAAATAGTAATAAAAGTGTATTGATATACCTTGAAGCTTTGTGCTATACTATAGTGAAATGCAAAAAAGCAACAAGAGGAAGGAAAATATATGCTTAATGAGGAAAAAATAAGGCTTATGACTAAGCTTGCCATATATGAGCAAAATGAAGGTAAAGAGGATTTGCCTTTAAGTAAATATTACAGGACAGATTATCTTACACTTAAAATGATAAACTCAGCTATCGCCATGACTGTTGGATATATAATACTTTTGTGTACCATTATACTTATAAACGCAGAGGAAATACTGTCTGATATGGTAAGCATGGATTTAATAGCAGTGGGAAGAAACATAATAATAATTTATGTTATACTGTTTGTGATAAACATGATAGCAACATATTTTATACATTCACGTAAATTCAAAGCGTCAAGGAATAAGCTTAACAATTACAACAGTATGCTTAAGGAGTTATATAATATATATAAAAAAGAGGAAGGCAGCAGGGAAAACAACTTCATGGAGGAAGATTTGTACGAGGAAGACATTGACTCTGTAAAGAATGAAATGCCGGAGTTTGGAGGAGCAGATAATGAATAATCTATTAATGATTAGGGAACAGTTAAAAAAAATATATGGTATGTACGGTACATATATAAAGCCTGCAATACATTTTATTGTCATGCTGGTTTCAATAATTATAATAAATGCAAATGCAGGTGCAATGGCACTTTTAAAAAATCCGGCAGTTGTTGTTATAATATCACTTATAGGAGCATTTCTTCCCGTAAAGTTTATGACAATACTTCTTTCACTGATTATTGTGGCACATATGTCGGCAATAGCTGTTGAAATCGGAGCAATGATATTCCTTATAATGCTTATAATGTATCTGCTGTTTTTTAGATTTACGCCAAAGGACAGCGTTATACTTATTTTAATTCCCCTGCTGTTTTTTATAAAGATACCGTATGTGGTGCCTCTGACAGTTGGAATGGCATCAACACCTTTTTCCATAATATCAGTATCATTTGGGGTAATAATATTTTATATATTAAATTATATAAGCACAAATCTTGATGCAATTATGGCGGCGGCTTCAACAGACGGTATGGGACAGATGACAAAAATTGCAGGGCAGGTATTTACTTCAAAAGAGCTGTACCTTATAATTATAGCCTTTGCCCTTGTGGTGGCAGTGGTTTATTTTGTAAAAAGGCTTTCCATTGATTATTCGTGGATAATTGCAGTTGTATCGGGAGGAGTTCTGTGCATAATAATTATGCTTATAGGAGAGCTTATATTTGATATGGGAGAGGTGGTATCTGTTGTGTCAATTATTATAGGCGGAATTATAAGTATAGTGCTTGCGCTGGGAATAAGATTTTTTATACATTCCGTAGATTATTCAAGAACGGAATACACACAGTTTGAGGATGATGATTTTTATTATTACGTTAAGGCAGTGCCAAAGATTAAGGTATCTTCCCCAGAGGTAAATGTTAAAAGAATAAATGCAAGAAAAGTAAGAAAAAAATAACAGGCAGTCACAAATTAAAATAAGGAGAGAAGTATGTTTGAGGCAGTGCAGGAATTTTTTAGAACATATATACCATTAAAAATTCAATATACAGATATTATAGAGATAGTAATACTGTCAGCGGTAATGTACGAGGTTCTTGTGTGGATAAAAACTACAAGGGCATGGTCACTTCTAAAGGGAATAACCGTACTGCTTGTATTTTCACTGATGGCATATCTTCTTGAGCTTAACACAATATTATGGCTTGTAGAAAGTGCCTTTAATGTGGGAGTTATAGCTGTAGTTGTAATATTCCAGCCGGAGTTAAGAAAGGCACTTGAGCAGTTGGGACGAAAAAAGTTTATAGCAGGAATATTTAACGGAGATACAGGAAATGAAGGTGCAAGATTTAGCGACAGGACAGTAAATGAACTGGTAAAGGCAGCATATGAGCTGTCAAAGACAAAGACAGGCGCGCTTATAGTAATAGAGCAGGAAATCAGCCTTGCAGAGTATGAAAGAACAGGTATAGAGATAGATGCCCTTATTACAAGCCAGCTTTTAATAAACATTTTTGAGCACAACACACCTCTTCATGACGGTGCGGTAGTTGTAAGAGGTGACAGGGTGGTGGCTGCTACATGTTATCTCCCTCTGTCAGATAACATGGATATAAGCAAGGAGCTTGGAACAAGGCACAGGGCAGCAGTGGGAGTAAGTGAGGTTACAGATTCCTTTACTATTATAGTGTCTGAGGAAACAGGTGCCGTGTCCGTTGCAATAGGCGGTAAAATTATAAGAAATATAGATGGAGATAAGTTAAAACAGCATTTGATAAAAATACAAAACAAGCAGGTAGATGTAAAAAAATTCAGGTTATGGAGAGCGAAGAAGCAATGACTAAAATAAGCGGAAAAAAAATAAAAAATATGCTTTGCAATAATATCATGCTTAAGCTGGCATCGGTAGTGCTGGCATTTCTTCTGTGGCTTCTTGTGATAAATATAGATGATCCACAGGTTACCAGCACTATAGAAAATATTCCTGTTACCATATTAAATGAGGACGTTATTACAGGCAATAATGAGGTTTATGATGTTATATCAGGCAGCACGGTGGATGTGAAAGTAATAGGTCCGAGAACCATTGTTGATGCATTAAAAAGGGGAGATTTTACTGCTACTGCAGATTTTCAGGACTTGTCAAAAACTAACGCAGTGCCTATTGTTGTGACACTTAATAATACAAGATATGAGTCAAAAGTCACCATTGCGGAAAAAAGCAATAACACAATGAGACTGTCTGTAGAGCAGATAGAGGAAAAGGAATATCCCCTTAATGTAGAGTTCAGCAATTATGTTGCGTCGGGATATGTGGTGTACAGCTCATCTCCTGAGGTTGAGACAGTAGTTGTAAGTGCACCAAAGTCAGTACATGAAAATATATCAAAGGTTGCAGTTTCCATAAATCTGGCAGGCGATGAGACAACTGATTTTGAGTATTCCGGAAATGTGTTTGTATATGACAGTGACGGAAAGGCGATGGACAGAGAGAAGAATCATATTAGGCTTGGATTCATGTATATTAAGGTTCAGGGGACGGTATACTATAAAAAGACCGTAGATATAACATATCAGGTGGTGGACAACTTAAGTGACGGAAGAGTCTTAACAGAGTATGACAGTTCAATTAAAACCATAGATATAGTAGGACGAAAAGAGGTGCTTGACGGTATAGACGCAATCAATATACCGGAAGAGCTGACAGTGGTGACAGATGATAAGACCGAGATAGAAGTTAATCTTAATGATATACTTCCTGAAGGCGTATATATTTATAATGGAGACGGTATAGTGAAAATAACGGCACAGACTGAAGATGTGGTGAGAAAGACCATAACGGTAAAGGTTGGTGACATAGGCATAAGAAAAATACCTGACGGGTATGAAGGCTCTATTATAAATAACGGGGATATAAATATAGTTATACAAGGCAGAGAAGAAGATGTGGCAGAGATAGATGCAGAGAAGCTTGCACCATATGTAGATCTTACAAATGCAGCGGCCGGAAACAACCGGGTAAAAGTAAATGTAGTGCTGCCGGATGAGGTTAGTATGGTTTCAGAGATATATGTAAATGTAGTGTTGACGGAAAGAGATACTGAAACTACTGAGAGTCCCGAAACTACAGTCTCTCAGGAAACACCTTCTTCCACAGAAAACCCTGCAACGGAGACCGGGGAGCCTGCAACAGATGATACAACAGGCTCTGAGGGGGTAACAGGCAGCGAGCAGGAAACCACAACTCCGGAAGCATAGGCAGGTTAATAAGAATATATAAACAGAATAGGAGAATAGCAATGGTAAGTAGAAAAGTAAAAGTAGCAGACGAGACAGGATTACATCTTCGCCCGGCAGGAGTGCTCTGTAAGGAGGCATGTAAGTACAAAAGCAAAATAGAAATAAAGACAGAGAGGGGTACATCAAACGTAAAAAGTATATTAAGCATACTTGGTGCCTGTGTAAAAAAGGGTGATCAGATAGAGCTTATATGCGATGGGGAAGACGAAAAAGAGGCACTGGAGAATCTTTCGTCAGCAATCGAGAACGGTTTGGGTGATGATTTTAAGGTGAGCAATAAATAAAAATTTAGAAAGGACCATAATAAAAATGGGAAAATATTTTGGCACAGACGGCTTCAGGGGAGAGGCTAATAAAGAGCTTACGGTAGAACATGCCTTTAAGGTAGGAAGATTTGTAGGCTGGTATTTTGGACAAAATCATAAGGGAAAGATTGTCATAGGAAAGGATACCAGAAGAAGCAGCTATATGTTTGAATATGCACTTGTTGCCGGCATTACGGCTTCAGGTTCTGATGCCTATCTTCTTCATGTAACCACAACTCCAAGTGTGTCATACGTTGTAAGAACAGAGGGGTTTGATTGCGGTATTATGATTTCTGCAAGCCATAATCCATTTTACGATAACGGCATAAAGCTTATAAATGCAGCGGGAATGAAAATGGAGGCAGAGGTTGAAAATAAAATAGAAGAATATATTGACGGGAAAATAAGTGAAGTGCCTTTGGCAACAAGAGAAAATATAGGAAGAACCGTTGATTTTTCTGCGGGAAGAAACAGATACATAGGATATTTAATTTCAATGGCATCAAGGTCATTTAAGGATAAAACAGTGGCACTTGACTGCTCAAACGGCAGTGCATCATCAATAGCCAAGAGTGTATTTGATGCGCTGGGAGCCAAGACAATGGTTATTAATAATGAGCCTGACGGAACAAACATTAACACAAACTGCGGCTCAACTCATATAGGCGTACTTGCGGAGTTTGTTAAGAACAATAATGTGGATGCCGGATTTGCATATGATGGAGATGCTGACAGATGTATAGCTGTTGATGAAAACGGAAATGTAGTTGACGGTGACGGCATTATGTATGTGTGCGGTACATACTTAAAGGAAGCCGGTCAGCTTTCAAATAATACGGTGGTAACTACGGTCATGTCTAATATTGGTCTGTACAGAGCATTTGAGGAAGAAGGTATAAAGACGGAGCAGACAGCGGTGGGGGATAAGTATGTCTGCGAAAATATGATGAAAAACGGTTACTGCTTAGGAGGAGAGCAGTCAGGTCATATTATATTCAGCAAGCACGCTACAACTGGAGACGGAATCCTTACATCAATAAAGGTAATGGAAACAATAGTTGAAAAGAAATGTACATTTAGTGAGCTGACAAAGGGTCTTAAGATATATCCTCAGCTTTTAATAAACGTAAAGGTTAAAGATAAAAAGGCGGCAATGGAGGATAGTGATGTTTTGGCTGCAGAAAAAGAGGTAAGCAGTACACTTGACGGAAACGGACGTATTCTTTTAAGACCAAGCGGTACGGAAAATCTTATAAGGGTAATGGTAGAGGCAGAAAGCCCTGAAGCATGCAGGGAACAGGCAGAAAAGGTAGCGGGTATACTTAAGGATAAGTTTGGAGTGTAGAGGAAAGGAAAGGTACTGTTATGAATAAGGTGAAAGCGGTAATATTAACTTATAAGCCGGATGAAAGGCTGAAGATGATGGTATCAAGGCTTATGGCACAGTCGGTAAAGCCGGACGGAATATTGATTATGAACACTCTTGATAACAGTAGAACGTATCAATCATTGGAAGATGTGAGAAATATGGAAGATGTTACAGTGGTTGATTTGGAAAAAAAGGAGTTTGACCACGGAGGAACAAGAGACAGAGCAATGGAGCTTTGCAGCGACAGTGAGTATGTTCTGTTTCTCACACAGGATGCCATGCCGAAAAATAAGTTCCTTGTGGAGAATCTTCTTAAGGCACTTGAAGCTGACACAAATATAAATGCAGTTGCATATGGGAAGCAGGAGCCTGAAAAAAGCTGCAATATAATAGAGCGATATACGAGAAGCTTTAACTATTCTCATGAGCCTCATTCAGGTCTGGAGCTGGCGGCACAGACAAACAATGGAATAAAATCAATATTTTGCTCTGATGTATGTGCCATGTATAACAGAAGACTTTATGATGAGGTGGGAGGTTTTCCGCTAAGGGCAATATTTAATGAAGACATGGTCTTTGCAGGAAAAGCACTTAAGGCGGATAAAGACATTATTTATGAGCCAAAGGCAGTAGTTATACATTCTCATAATTATACAGGTATGCAATATTTCAAAAGATATTTTGATATAGGAGTATCTCACAGGGAATTCGCATATATACTTAAGGATTACCATTCACAGGATGAGGGTATCAGAATGGTAATGGATACGGCAAAGTATCTATGCAGAAGAAAACAGTATATTATGATAATTCCTTTAATATATTACAGCGGCTGTAAGTTTATGGGATTTTATCTTGGAAAAATGTATAAAAAGCTGCCGCAGCAGATAGTGGAAAAATGTACTACCAACAGGGAATATTGGAAGAAGTAATGGAGGATTTATATGTTAAACTATAAAAGATACAAAAGAGTGCCGGTGGTAAGCCTTGCAGAAAGAGAATGGCCAAACAGGGAGATAAGAAAAGCACCTGTATGGTGCAGCGTTGACTTAAGAGACGGAAATCAGGCACTGATTGAGCCTATGGTGGTAGATGAAAAAATTGAATTTTTTAATATGCTTGTCAAGCTTGGCTTTAAGGAAATAGAGGTAGGATTTCCCTCTGCTTCACAGATAGAATATGATTTTTTAAGACAGCTTGTTGACAGAAATCTTATACCTGATGATGTTACCATACAGGTACTGGTGCAGTGCAGGGAGCATCTTATAGAGAGAACCTTTGAGGCACTAAAGGGAGTAAAAAAGGCTATTGTTCATATATACAATTCAACATCGGTGCTTCAAAGAGATGTTGTTTTTCATATGTCAAAGGATGAGATAAAGCAGATAGCCGTGGATGGTACAAGAATGGTTAAGAAGTATGCAAAGGATTTTCCTGGGCAGATTACATTGGAATATTCTCCGGAAAGCTTTACAGGAACAGAGCTTTTATATGCCCTTGAGGTGTGTACTGCGGTTCAGGAGGAATGGCAGCCTACCCCTGACAATAAGATAATTTTTAATCTTCCTGCAACAGTGGAAATGAACACACCTAATGTATATGCAGACCAAATTGAGTGGATGAATAAGAATTTTATAGACAGGGAATGTATTATTTTAAGTATTCATCCTCACAATGACAGAGGTACGGGAGTGGCAGCAGCAGAGCTTGCGCTTCTGGCAGGAGCTGACAGGGTAGAGGGTACACTTTTCGGAAATGGAGAGAGAACGGGAAATGTAGATATACTTACGTTAGCATATAATATGTTCTCACAGGGAATAAATCCGGAGCTTAATCTTGAGCATATCAACGAAATAATAGAAGTATATGAAAGATGCTGCAAAATGGAGGTTGGAATGAGACACCCATATGCGGGAAAGCTTGTGTTCACAGCTTTTTCAGGCTCACATCAGGATGCTATTAATAAAGGCATGCATGCTATGAAGGAGAGAAATAATCCCTACTGGGAGGTTCCGTATCTTCCTATAGATCCAAGTGATGTAGGACGTGAGTATGAGCCTATTGTCAGAATAAACAGTCAGTCAGGCAAGGGAGGCGTTGCCTTTGTTATGGATACCTACTTTGGATTTAAGCTTCCTAAGGGAATGCATAAGGAGTTTGCAGATGTTATACAAAAAATAGCTGAAGCTCACGGAGAAGTATCACCTGACACTATTATGGAAAAGTTCAGGGAAGAATATCTTACATTTAAGACGGAAAGGGAATATCCTTTTGAGTTTACAAGCTGTAAGATGCAGGATGTTGACGATACTCCTTGCGGAGACACACATATATCACTTCAGTTTAAGTATAAGGGAGAGCCTATGAGTGTTGAAACTACAGGAAATGGTCCTATAGATGCACTGAAAAACGCACTTCACGAAAAAACGGGAATTAACGTAAAGATATATGATTATAATGAACATGCCCTGGGAGAAGGCTCGAAGGCGAGAGCGGCAGCTTATATAAGCGTTATGGATCTTGATACAGGCAATGCAACTTACGGTGCAGGTGTAAGCACTAACATAACAAGAGCTTCTATAAGAGCAGTATTCAGTGCATTAAACAGACTGGCGAAAATGTAAATTAACATTAAAAAGTTAATTATTAAAGGAGGTATATATATGAGTAAAACAGTATTGCTGGCAGGTGGAGCAGGATATATAGGGAGTCATACAGCCATAGAGCTTATAGATAAAGGGTATAAAGCAGTTATAGCAGACTGCCACTATAACAGCAATCCCATAGTTTATGAAAGATTGAAGGAAATAACAGGAACAGACATACCTCATTACAATATTGATGTCTGTGATGAAAATGCACTGAACAGGGTATTTGAGGAAAACAATATAGATGTCGTTATTGATTTTGCAGGCTATAAGGCAGTTGGTGAATCTGTGAGAGAGCCTATGAAATATTATAAGAACAACTTAAATTCAACATTTTCACTTGTGAATACAATGGAAAGGCATGGAGTGTCAAATATAATATTTAGTTCTTCGGCAACTGTATACGGCATGAACAATCCTTCACCTCTCACAGAGGATATGAACCTTGGTCCATGTACAAATCCATACGGCTGGACAAAATTTATGAATGAAGAAATCTTAAGGGATTTGTCTGCTGCCAATGAGGAGCTGTCAGTGGTGTTATTAAGATACTTTAATCCTATAGGTGCACATTCGTCAGGTCTTATAGGAGAGGATCCTAAGGATATACCTAACAATCTTATGCCTTATATAGCACAGGTGGCATCGGGAAAGCTTGAGATATTAAGTGTATTTGGCAATGATTATGATACCCATGACGGAACGGGGGTAAGAGATTATATCCATGTTGTTGACCTGGCAAAGGCACATGTGCTTGCGGCAGATTATGCCTCAGAGCATAAAGGAGTTGAGGCGTTTAATATTGGAACAGGGGTTGGATACAGCGTTCTCGATATAGTAAAAGCATTTGAAAGGGTAAATAACCTTACTATACCGTATAAAATAACAGAGAGACGTCCCGGAGATATAGCAACATGCTATGCCGACAGCAGTAAGGCAGAGAAAATTCTTGGATGGAAAGCAGAGAAAAATCTTGAGGATATGTGCAGGGATACATGGAATTGGCAGAGCAAAAATCCGGAAGGATATAAATAGGAAAGATAAAAGGAAAATATATGTCAGATAAGAATCAGGTTATGCTTTAAAGGAGTATATCCTGATTTTTTTTCAAAATAAGGGCATATATGGAGATGCTTGTAAAATTTTGGTTATAATGTTATAATAAGATGATATTGTGTCTGTGTGCACCTGACACAAATTCGTTATGTGGAAAAAGAACGTGCGCAGAAATGAGGATTATTATGCAGGCAGTTATTTTGGCGGCAGGAATGGGAAAAAGGCTAAAGGATTTAACAGCAAACAATACAAAGTGTATGGTAAAGGTGAACGGCGTTGCTCTTATAGACAGAATGCTGCATCAGTTAGACAGGCTTAAGCTTCAGCGGATAGTTATAGTTGTGGGATATGAGAGAAAAAAGCTTATGGAGTATATTTCAGGGCTTAATATAAATACGCCTGTAGAATACGTTGAAAACGAAATATATGATAAAACAAATAATATATATTCACTGGCGCTGGCTAAGGAATACCTGCTGGAGGACGATACTCTTCTTTTGGAATCAGATTTGATTTTTGAGGATGATGTGCTTAAGGTTCTTATTGAGGATAAGAGAGAAACACTTGCACTTGTTGATAAATATGAGAGCTGGATGGATGGAACGGTTATAAAAATAGGAGAGGACGATGCCATACAGTCATTTGTTCCGGGAAAAAAGTTTGTTTTTGATGATATACCGTATTATTATAAAACCGTAAATATATATAAGTTCAGTAAACACTTTTCAAGAACCCATTATGTTCCTTTCTTGGAGGCATATTCAAAGGCACTTGGAAATAATGAGTACTATGAGCAGGTTCTGAGGGTTATTACACTGCTTGATGATCCGGAGATTAAGGCAAAAAGATTGAATGGCCAGCTATGGTATGAGATAGATGATATACAGGACTTAGATATTGCAGAGTCTATGTTTGCACAAAGTGATGATGAAAAGGTTTCAAGGCTTCAGGCAAGATATGGAGGATACTGGAGATATCCTAAGCTTTTAGATTTTTGTTATCTTGTAAACCCATATTATCCTCCAAAGAAAATGATGGATGAAATGAAGGCCAATTTTGAGAAGCTTCTTACACAATACCCGTCGGGAATGTATGTAAATTCCCTGCTGGCATCTAAAAATTTCGGTGTTAAGAGGGATTATATAGCTGTAGGCAACGGTGCAGCGGAGCTTATAAAGTCTATAATGGAGAAAGACAACGGAATTATAGGTGTCGTAAGTCCTACATTTGAGGAGTATCCAAACAGGTATAGCAGTGAAAGTACAGTGCGGTATATGCCGGAAAAGGAAGATTTCAGATATGATGAAAATGATTTAATTAAATATTTTACGGCAAATCCTGCAGATACTATTTTAATTGTTAATCCGGACAACCCTACGGGAAATTATATTAAATATGAAGGCATAATAAAGCTTCTTGACTGGGCAAAGTCAGAAAACAAAAAGGTTATACTGGACGAGAGCTTTATTGACTTTGCAGATTTGGAGAGAGTGACATTTATAAGTGATGATATGCTGGAGAGATATGATAATCTTGTTGTGATAAAAAGCATATCCAAATCCTATGGTGTTCCCGGTATAAGGCTTGGGGTGGCGGTATCGTCAGACATAGAGCTTATAAGCTTTATAAAGAAGGATGTTGCTATCTGGAATATAAATTCCTTTGGTGAGTTTTACCTTCAGATAGCTGAGAAGTACAAAAAGGACTACGAGTCAGGACTTGACATGTTTTACGGGGCAAGGAAAAAGCTTGTAAAGGAGCTTTCCATGATTAAGAATATTCATGTTATGCCTACACAGGCAAACTATGTTATGTGCAGCCTTGAAGGCGGTATAAGTGCAAAAGAGGTAACAAAGAAGCTTCTTGTACAGCATAATATTCTTATTAAAGATTTATCTGCTAAGATGGGTAAGTCAGGAAGAAAAGGAGAATTTGTACGTATAGCCGTAAGAGATGAAAAGGATAATAAAAAGCTGGTTTTGGCTCTTAAGGAAGTAATGGCATAAATGATGAAAGGATATAGGTGTAAGGGTGAATGTATCAATCATAGGAGGCGGAAACATTGGAACCTTAATGGCTGCAGATGCAGCGAAAATAGGCAACAGGGTTACAATATATACAAATAATCCGTCACAGTGGAAAAGTCAAATAGATGTGTTGGATAACGAAAAAAATCTTATGTTTTCAGGTAAAATATATAAGGCTACTTCTGATTTAAGGGAAGCTGTCAGAGAGGCTCAAATCATATTTATTACCTATCCTGCACATACTTTTGAAAAGCTTGCAGAAGACCTTAACAGGGTTATTGATGACAGCAGAATGATAGGCATTATTCCGGGAAGCGGCGGTGCTGAATATGCATTTAGGAAGCTTATAGAAAAGGGCTGTATATTTTTTGGTTTTCAAAGAGTACATGCTATTGCCAGACTTGAGCAAAAGGGTTCATCGGTTTGTATGCTGGGAAGAAAAAGTGACATAAGCATAGGAAGCATACCTGATAACAAAGGAAGTGAAATAGGAGCAATAATAGAAGAAATGTTTCAGCTTCCCTGCAATGTTCTTCCAAACTATCTGTGTCTGACACTTACACCTTCCAATCCTGTGCTTCACACATCAAGGCTGTATACAATGTTTAAAAATTATAAAAAAGGAATGACATATGGAAAAAATTTTCTTTTTTATGAAGAGTGGACAAAAGAAGCTTCTGATATGCTTATTGCCTGTGATAAAGAGGTACAGCAAATATGTGAAGCAATACCCTTAGACCTTGGGGCAGTAAAATCCTTAAAGGAACATTATGAGAGTGGTGACTCAAGGGCAATGACGGAAAAGATAAGAGGAATACAGGCATTTAAAGGACTTTTGTCACCTATGGTACAAAAGGACGGAGGATATGTTCCTGATTTTACTTCCAGATACTTTACTGCGGATTTTTCATATGGTTTAAAGGTGTTAAAGGATATAGGACAGCTTTTTGATGTAAGGACGCCTAATCTCGATACAATCTGGGAATGGTATCTTAAGTTTCGGACATATGAGGACGGGGGAGAAAAAAGGCCGTATTTCCGGCTTAACATAGAAAAAAAGGATGAGTTTGTATCTTTGTACAAAAATAATAAATAGGAAGAAAGCTGCAAAGAGTATTGGAGGAATGTATGATAAGGCAGTATGACCAATGTACATTGAAAAAGCTTCAGGATACGGAGCTCTCAATGTTAGGTGATATAATAAATGTATGTGAAAAATATAATATTGGATATTTTGCTGTATTTGGGACTTTAATAGGTGCAATAAGACATAATGGTTTTATACCGTGGGATGATGATATGGATATAGCAATGCTAAGAGAAGATTATGATAAGTTTTGTCAGATTTTTGAAAAGGAAATGGGTCATAAATACAGTCTTATGACGCCATTAACGCATAAAGGATTTGCAAGCACTGTTATAAAAGTAGAAAAGAAAGGAACAAAATTTATCCCAAATCATTCAAGAAAAATGAAATGCGAGCAGGGAATTTTTATAGACATATTTATCTATGACAAAGTTTCCAAAAATCCAAAGCAGTATAAAAGGCAGATAAAAAGGGCAAGATTCCTGGCAGAGGCAATTTTTTTAGCCGGTTCTCCATATCCGGAAATCAATATTGGGGGAATAAAAGAAAAGGCGGCTAAATTTATATGTATGGCTGTACATTATATGTTTAAGCTTGTTCCTGGTATACATGTCTTTTTATATAAAAAGTTCATAAAGTATTCTGTTATGGCAAATAATGAAAATGTTAATAAGTATACAATATATCAAAGCACTGCACCAAATAAATGCGTAGTGGATATAGATAATATACTGCCGTATCAAAAGGTAAGGTTTGGAGAACTAATGATAAATGTACCTAAAGATTATGATTATATATTAAGAGAAAGGTACGGTGACTATATGAAGCTTCCGCCGGAAGAGGAAAGAATTAATCATGCGGCAGATATTATAGATTTTGGCAATGAATAGGTGAGAGATGAAAAAACAGGCAACTGACAAAGAAAAGTTTATATGGAATATGCTTGGAAGCATAAGCAATGCATTCTCAACATTGATTTTATCAATATCTGTAAACAGAATATTGGGAGGAGAAAGCGGAGGAATTTTTTCATTTGCGTATTCAAATGCTCAGTTAATGCTTACTATAGGAGGATTTGAAGTAAGACCATATCAATCAACTGATATAGAGAACAAGTACAGCTTTAACTCATACTTTACCTTCAGGCTTCTCTCATGCCTTCTTATGGTTATTGTGTCTGTAATATATATATTGGCAGGAGATTTTAATAAGGAAAAAAGCATAGTATTGCTAATGCTTGTGTTATTTAAAATGGTAGAGGCGTTTACGGATGTATTTGCAGGGAGATTTCAGCAAAGAGACAGAATTGACATATCCGGAAAGCTATTTTTTATAAGGGTAGTTATGTCCACTGCTATATTTATTATTATTGTACTCCTGTCCGGCAGCCTTATAATAGCATCAGCAGGAATGTTTATTATGTCCCTTGCATTATTTTTCATAAATGACAGCAGATATATATTTGAAGATGACAGAAAAAATATATCAATAGAAAAAGGAAGCATATTAAATATATTTAAAGATGTATTTCCTTTATTTATAGGTGCATTTGTAATGATGTATATAAGCAATGCACCAAAATATGCCATAAACAATATATATGGAGATAATATGCAGAATATATATAATATATTATTTATGCCTGCATTTGTAATAAATCTTTTCAGTATGTTTATATTCAGACCTATGCTGGTTAGCATGACCATAGATTGGAATAACAGAAATCTTGTAAAGCTTTGGAAATCTATTTTTAAAATGAACGGGATTATATTGGGGTTTACGGCGGTTACATTGGCTGCCACATGGTTTTTGGGAATTCCTGTTTTGTCTTTTATGTATAATATAAACCTTAGCAGCTACAGAGAGGAGCTTATGCTGGTTATGCTGTCAGGAGGAATAAGTGCATTAATGACATTTTCGTATTATATTATAACTATTATGAGACAGCAAAAGCTTTTAGTTATAGGCTATGGCATGGCATTGGTATATGCGTATATCAGCTCAGGAATACTTGTAGATAAATTTGGAATAAAGGGAGCCGTATTTACATACGGAACTGCTGTTGCACTGCTGTTTGTGGTTTATGTAATTATTATAATATATACCAATATAAAGAAAGGAAAAGGAAATGATGAGTAAATCTATATGCATAGTCAGTGCGCAATACAAACCTCATGTAGGGGGAGTAGAGCAGTATGTTGAGAATTTTTCAAAGGAATTGGTACGCTTGGGCAATTCCGTCACACTTATTACGTCATCCGCTGAGGGATTGCCATTTTATCAGGAAGATGAAGGCATAAAAATATACAGATTACCGTCCTTTCAGCTAATGAACGGAAGATTTCCCGTGCTTAAGCATAATAGAAAGCTAATAGAGTTTACAAAAACAATAATGGCTGAAAAGTTTGATGTTATGCTTATTAATACAAGATTTTATACCTTGTCTTTATATGGGGTAAGGCTGGCGGGAAAGATGAAAATAAGAAGCATTATTTTAGACCATGGAACTGGTCATTTAAATACAGGAGGAAAAATAACAACAAAACTTGGGGAGGCATATGAACACGCTATAACGTGGATAGAAAAAAGATATTGTAAAGAGTTTGCAGGAGTGTCAAGGGCTACCCTTGGCTGGCTCAGACATTTTCATATAAAGTCTGATTTGGTTTTATATAATTCAATAGATGTGAATGAATTTAATGATTTAAAAGAAGGCTCCCGTGAAAATTATAGGAAAAGATTTAATATTCCACAAGATGATATATTAATATCATTTGTGGGAAGGCTGACAGTAGAAAAAGGAATAGAGGAACTGACGAGAGCTGTTGCAAGGGTTAATAAGGCAGGAAAAACTAATGTCTGGTTAATAGCCGCAGGAGATGGGTATCTTTATGAGAAAATGAACCAAATAAAAAATAATAATATATTTTTCGTGGGACAGATAGGAAAAGAGGATGTTGCAGAGCTGCTTGCAGAAAGTGATATATTTTGTCTGCCTTCTGTTTCAGAGGGGTTTCCCACAACTGTGCTTGAAGCGGCAGTATCTGATAATTTTATTATTTCAACCTATAATGGAGGAACGAAAGAGCTTATTAAGGACAGCAGATATGGGATTATTTTACCGGATAACAGCAGTGAGGGAATATATAAAGCGCTGATAAAGGTATTGGAAAAAAAGGAATATAGAAAAAGCGCTGCAAAAATGTGTTATGACAGGGTTGTAAACACCTATACATGGAATTATACCGTAAAAAAATTCCTGGATTTTCTAAATATATAATAGAATCAGCATATATACGGGAAATTAAGAGCTTTGCAAACGCCTGTATGATATATAGATGAAAGGAAAAATATGAAAGAAGTATTAGTTATAATTCCTGCATATAATGAGCAGGATAATATTAAAAGGGTGGTGGATAATTTGATATGTAATTATCCTCAATATGATTATATAGTGGTGAATGATGGTTCAAGAGACCATACAAGAAGAATATGCAGGGAGAATAATTATAAGCTGCTTGATCTTCCTATAAACCTTGGACTGGCCGGAGGCTTTCAGGCAGGCATGAAGTATGCATACAGAGCCGGATATAAATATGCTATTCAGTTTGATGCTGACGGACAGCATAAACCTGAGTATATAGAGATGATGTTAAAAAAAATAAAAGAAGGATATGATATAGTTATTGGCTCAAGATTTGTAGAAAGGAAGAAGCCTTTATCATTAAGAATGCTTGGAAGCAGGCTTATTTCCGGTGCAATAAGGCTTACAACCGGAAGCAAAATACAGGATCCCACATCGGGAATGAGAATGTTTAGCAGAAAAATTATTAAGGAATGTGCCATTAATATGAATTACGGACCTGAGCCTGACACAGTATCCTTTCTTATTAAAAACGGGGCAGTAGTGGCAGAGGTTCAGGTGGAGATGGACGAGCGTATAGCCGGACAAAGCTATCTGACAGCATTTAAGTCTGTTTTCTATATGATTAGAATGCTTACGTCAATAATTATAATTCAGAATTTTAGAAAAAGAGACAAAAGATATTTGGAATTGTAAGAAAGGAAATGCGATATGACACCATTATTCAGAGCAATATTGATTATAGCATCAATAGGTACACTTATAGGTATAGTAAGGAAGGTAAGAAATGCAAAGGTTCAGATTGAAAGCTCGGTATTTTGGATTGGATTTTCTACACTTCTTTTGTTCCTTAGCATTTTTCCGCAGGTAGCAGAGGCTGTAGCAGATTTGCTAGGCATATATTCTACAGTTAATTTTATATTTTTATTTGTAATATTTGTGTTGTTTATACATCAATTTACAAATTCAATAAAAATTTCACAGTTAGAGGACAGAATAAAAGAACTGACTCAGGAGATAGCCGTTAGGGAGCTTAGAAAAAAAGATTTGGAAAGTTTTGAGGAGGAAAAAAAGAATGAAGAAAATAATAGTAACAGGATGTAATGGTCAGTTAGGGAAAGCTGTAAATGTTAAATATGCCAATAACTCAGATTTAGAATTAATTAATACAGATGTTGCAGAACTTGATATTACTAACATAGATGATGTTATGAAAATGGTTAGAGAGGTTAAACCATATGCAGTTATTAATTGTGCTGCGCATACAGCGGTAGATAAATGTGAAACGGATATTGATAATGCATATAAAATCAATGCTATAGGTCCCAGAAACTTAAGTATAGCAGCCACAGAGACAGGAGCTAAGATGATACATATATCTACAGATTATGTATTTGATGGAAATGCTGTTAAGCCATATATAGAATTTGACAGACCAAATCCTCAGGGAGTATACGGCAGAACGAAATTGGCGGGAGAAAATTTTGTAAAGGAGTTTTCTGATAAGCATTTTATAATAAGAACAGCATGGTTATATGGTGATGGAAAAAACTTTGTGAAAACAATGCTTAAGCTGGCAGAAAGCCATGAAGAAGTCAATGTAGTAGGTGATCAGACAGGCTCGCCAACAAGTACAGAGGTATTGGCAGATATTATAGATAATCTATTGTTTACAGATAATTATGGCGTATTTCACGGAACCTGTGAGGGTATGTGCAGCTGGGCAGACTTTGCCGAAGAAATATTCAGGCTTGCCGGTAAGCATGTTAAGGTTAATCATATAACTACGGAAGAATATCCTACACCAACTAAGAGACCGGCATATTCAGTGCTTGAAAATTATATGCTGAAGCTTACAAGCGGTTATGTGGCTAAAGAATGGAAAAGTGCCATTAAATCATATATAGACACATATATAAAATAATAGGCCATATATGGAAAGGACTCGGGAAACATTGAAGGATAAGATAAACATTAAAAATATTATTATTATGCTGGCTGTTTTTTTTGTATTGTGTGTCTTTGGAAGCTTTATCGTAAAAAACTCAGCCGTAAACAAAAATCAAGTCACGGGTTTTAGCACGGATAAAACATTGACATATTTTGGTTACGATAATATCTATGGTTATGATGTTGACGGAAGAGTATTTACCGTAAGTGATGAAGACCCTCATATATATTATTATTACCTTGATGCTAAAGTGGACAGCATAAGAATAAAGTTTAGGGAACCATTAGAGGAAACACTTCCAATACAGGTTTATTATGTAGCCAGGGACGGAGCATTAAATGAAAAGGATTCCGTGTTTAAGTGGGGACATAAGGGAGATGATGAGGTATATATAGATATTCCTTACATTGAAAACTGTGATATATTAAGGTTTGATATAGATGGAGATTTCATTCTTGATAAAATAAATCTTAGTGAAACAAATTTTATAATAGAGAATGCCGGCAGATATGAAATATCAGTTATGGCATATGTTGTAATGGCAGTTATTATGCTTGTTATATCATGGATTATAGTATTTTGCCTTAATATATGGGGAAGAATAAAAAATGCAGTCAAAAGAATAAGAAACATTAAGCTTAATAAAATAACAATATTAAAAATAGTATCCTTGAGTCTAATATGGGTAATTTACATTATATCGGTAATTTATATAAATAATGAATTATCAGACAATAAATATGTTAAAGTATTTTATGATTCATTGCTGTTTTCTGCCATTATTATTATAATTAATGCCGGGAAAATTAAAAAAAGAATAGCCGGCATAGTATTTTCGCTTATTATGGCTGTGGGAATATGTTATATATATACACTGCCCATGGCTATGCTTGTGGGACCGGATGATGAGATACATTATGAGAGGTCGGCATATTTATCACATATATTTGATGGTAAGATGACGGAAGCTGATGAATATATATATATGAGGAAAGTCCTTACAGATTATGACATGAATAACATAGGCAATGTGGCGGACAGACTTGAGTATATGTACTTAAACGGAGAGGCATTTGACATGAGGGAGGTTACGCCCTCGGCATATTCAATAATAGGATATGTGCCGTTTGCGTTGGCAATGTTTGTGGGAAGAGGATTGGGATTATCCTTTATTCATATATTTATAGCAGGTAAGTTTGTAAATTTATTTGTATATGCTCTTCTTATATATTTCTCAATCAGAAGGCTGAAATCAGGAAAATTAATAGGGGCAGTTATAGGTATGTTTCCCACAAATATATTTCTTGCATGTACCTATTCCTGTGACACATGGATAACAGGATTTTTAATGCTGGGAGTCTCATATATAATAGGAGCAGTGCAAAGCAAAGAGGCAAGTGTAACTATAAAGGACATGATAATTATATTAGGTGCATTTGTCATAGGCTGTGCTCCCAAGGCAATATATTTTCCATTTATTTTGCTGGCACTGATTATTCCGGCAGACAGATTTAAAAGTAAAAAGCATAGAAAAATATTTAAGTGGGGAATATTAATATGCACTTTTGCGGTATTGCTAAGCTTTATGCTGCCATTTCTTGCAAATGGTTCCAGCAGAAGTGATGTAAGAGGCGGAAGTGATGTCAATGCTGTGGAGCAGGTAAAATTTATTTTATTAAATCCTTTAGAGTATACAAAAATATTAATAAATCATATAATAAATTATATAAGTATCGGAAATCAGTATATGACAGCAGCAACATACACATATATGGGGGATTCCAAGCATTTTGCACTTATAGTGGCAATCCTGGCAATGGCAGTGTTTTGCGACAGAAGTAAGTTTGACAGGGAAATAAATACAGTAAAAGTCAAGGCATATGCAGCAGCCATAATATTTGTGACAATAGCCCTTATCTCAACATCACTGTATGTATCATTTACAGCTGTTGCAAACAGTGTCATAAATGGCTGCCAGTATAGATATTTGCTGCCCCTTATATTTCCCGCGGCATATTTTTTGGCAAATGTAAAAATGGTCAATAAAGGCGGGAAAAATATTATATACACACTCGCCATGATTTGTATGGTGGGAACACTGTACAGTGATGCGTGGGATTTGTGGGTAAATATGTATTATTGATATAAAAATATAGATGTTATATATTGACAGATGCAAAAAGTATAGTGTATTATGCTAAAAGATTATTAATATAAATATGAAGATAGAAATAAAAAATCGGAGGAATAACATGAGAACATATTTAGTAACAGGTGGAGCAGGATTTATAGGTTCAAATTATATTCATTATATGTTTAAGAAATATGACAATGATATAAGAATTATTAATGTGGACAAGCTTACTTATGCAGGAAATCTGGAAAATCTTAAAGATATAGAAAACAGAGATAATTATACTTTTGTCAGGGCAGATATATGCGACAAGGAAGCCATTATGAAAATATTTGAGGAAAACGATATTGACAGGGTGGTGCATTTTGCTGCCGAAAGTCATGTTGACAGAAGCATTAAAAACCCTGAGGTGTTTGTTCAGACAAATGTTTTGGGAACGGCAGTTATGTTAAACTGTGCAAAGGCAGCGTGGGAGCTTCCTGACGGAACCTTTAAGGAGGGTAAAAAATTCCTTCACGTATCCACAGACGAGGTATACGGCTCCCTTCCTGATGATGACAGTGCATTTTTCTATGAGACAACACCGTATGATCCTCACAGCCCGTATTCTGCAAGCAAGGCTTCATCAGATTTTCTTGTAAAAGCTTACATGGACACATATAAGTTTCCTGCCAACATTACAAATTGCAGCAACAATTACGGACCTTACCAGTTCCCTGAAAAGCTTATACCTCTTATTATAAATAATGCATTAAACGGAAAGAAGCTTCCTGTATATGGGGATGGAAAAAATGTGAGAGACTGGCTTTTTGTTGAAGACCATGCCAAGGCTATAGATATGGTTCAGGAGCAGGGAAGGCTTTTTGAGACATATAATGTAGGCGGACATAATGAAAAGCAGAACATAGAGATTATAAATATTATACTTGATACTCTTCAGGAAATGCTTCCGGAGGGAGATCCAAGAAAGGAACATATAAATAAGGATTTAATCACATATGTGGAGGACAGAAAGGGACATGACAGAAGATATGCCATAGCTCCCGACAAAATTAAGGCAGAGATAGGCTGGTATCCTGAGACTATGTTTAAGGAAGGCATAAAGAAAACAATAGCCTGGTTCTTTGAGCATGAGGACTGGATGAAAAATGTTACTAGCGGTGATTACCAGAAATATTATGAAGATATGTATAAAAACAGATAAACAGGTTATATAGTTAAATGATGAAACAGGCGATAGCAGATAAAATCACATATCTGTTATCGTCATTTGTTTTAATTTCACAGCTTAAAAGAGAGATATAAAACATGTTGTTAAATATAGGAAAAGATGTTATAATTTATAAGATTTCATAAAATAATGAGTAAATAGGCTTAAATTTATAAAAAATAGTGAGAGGTGTAAAATGAAAGGAATTATTTTAGCAGGCGGTTCGGGAACAAGATTATATCCACTTACAAAGGCAATATCAAAACAGATTATGCCGGTTTATGATAAACCTATGATATATTATCCTTTATCAACACTTATGCTGGCAGGCATAAGGGAGGTACTTATAATATCTACGCCAAGGGATTTGCCTGTGTTTAAGGAGCTTCTTGGAAGCGGAGAGCAGCTTGGAATGAGGTTTGATTATGCAGTGCAGGAGACGCCGAGAGGGCTTGCCGATGCATTTATAGTGGGGGAGAAGTTTATAGGAAGTGACAGTGTGGCACTTGTTTTGGGAGACAATATTTTTTACGGACAGAGCTTTTCAAGAGTTCTTAAAAATGCAGCACAGAGAGAAAAGGGAGCTACAATATTCGGATATTATGTAAAGGATCCGAGAGAGTATGGCGTGGTTGAATTTGATGAGAATGGAAAGGCATTGTCCATAGAGGAAAAGCCTGCAAATCCAAAGTCAAACTATGCGGTGCCGGGACTTTATTTTTATGACAATGATGTGGTAGAGATAGCTAAGAATGTAAAGCCTTCGGCAAGAGGGGAAATAGAAATAACATCAGTAAATAATGAATATTTAAGAAGAGGAGATTTGCACGTAGAGACATTGGGACGTGGTTTTGCATGGCTTGATACGGGCAATCATGATATGCTTCTTGCGGCAGCGGATTTTGTGTCTGCATTCCAAAAAAGACAAGGCCTTTACATTTCGTGTATAGAGGAGATAGCATATAAGAGAGGCTTTATAGATGAAAATCAATTAAAGAAGCTGGCAGAGCCTCTTATGAAGACAGAATATGGTCAGTATCTTATAGATGTTGCAAACGGACTTTAAGAAAATATTTAAAATGTGCTGAAAGGAAATAGTAATCATGGGAAAGATAAATGTAGAGACATGCGATATAGAAGGATTAAAGGTCATTACGCCTACTGTTTTCGGAGATGAGAGAGGATATTTTATGGAAACCTATAATTACAATGATTATAAGGCAGCGGGTATTGACATGGAGTTTGTTCAGGATAATCAGTCAAGCTCAAAAAAAGGTGTTCTTAGGGGACTTCATTTCCAGATAAATTATCCTCAGGACAAGCTGGTGAGAGTTGTAAGGGGAGAAGTCTTTGATGTTGCCGTTGATTTAAGACCCGGCTCAAAGACATATGGCAAGTGGTTTGGTGTCATTCTTTCTGAAGAAAATAAAAAGCAGTTTTTTATACCTAAAAATTTTGCACATGGATTCATTGTACTGTCTGATAATGCTGAGTTTGCATATAAATGCACGGATTTTTACCATCCCAATGACGAGGGAGGAATAAAGTGGGATGACAGTGATATTGGAATAGAATGGCCAATGCCGGAGGGAATGACAAAGGACGATTTAATTATTTCAGACAAGGATAAGAAATGGGGCAAAATGACGGAGCTTAATAAATAGAAAATGGGAGATACTTATGGGCTTAATAAAGGATTTGGTCGGCAGCAGAAGAATGCTGTGGAAGCTTGCAAAAAATGATTTTAAGACAAAATATGCAGGCTCATATCTTGGAATATTTTGGGCATTTGTACAGCCTATTATAACTATAGCAATATATGTTTTTGTGTTTCAGGTAGGCTTTAAGGCAGCTCCTGCAGATAACGGATATCCATTTGTATTGTATCTTATAGCAGGTATTATACCGTGGTTTTTCTTTGCGGAAGCACTTATGAATGGTACAAACTGCCTTATGGAGTACAGCTATCTTGTAAAAAAGGTAGTGTTTAATATAAGCATACTGCCTATAATAAAAATCATGTCATCATTGTTTGTGCATTTATTTTTTATAGTACTGTCATACGTTATCTTCTGTGTCAACGGAAAAGCACCGGGAATACACATTATACAGTTGTTTTATTATACAATATGCACATTGGTGCTTGTTATTGCACTTACTTATTTTACATGTGCGGTTACGCCGTTTTTCAAGGATTTTGGACAGATTGTAAATATTATTACTCAGATAGGAATGTGGATGACTCCCATTATGTGGAGTGAAACCATGTTGTCTGAGCAGTATAGATGGATACTTAAGCTGAACCCTGTATATTATATAGTGACAGGATACAGAGATTGTTATATAAATGGCGTATGGTTTTGGGAGAGATACAAAATTACCATTTATTTTTGGGCAGTAACCATAATTATTATGTTTATCAGCACAAAAGTATTTAAGAGACTGCGTGTACATTTTTCAGATGTGCTTTAGATATATAGGAGACAAATATGAGTGAAAGTGTAATAACAGTTAATAATATAAGCAAGGTATATAAATTATATGACAAGCCTGTAAACAGATTAAAGGAGGCAATGTCAATACGGAAAAAAAGCTACCATAGTGACCATTTTGCACTTAACGGCATTACCTTTGACGTAAAAAAGGGAGAATGTGTTGGTATAATAGGAACCAACGGCTCAGGAAAATCAACTCTTCTTAAAATACTTACAGGGGTTTTGAATCCGTCGGGAGGCACATATGAGGTTAATGGAAAAATAAGTGCCCTTCTGGAGCTTGGAGCAGGGTTTAATATGGAGTATACAGGTATTGAAAACATTTATCTCAATGGAACCATGATGGGTTTTTCCGATAAGGAGATGGACAGGAAGCTGGAGGCTATTGTGGATTTTGCAGAAATAGGGGAATTTATTAATCAGCCTGTAAAAACATATTCAAGCGGTATGTTTGCAAGATTGGCATTTGCAGTTGCAATAAATGTGGAGCCGGATATTTTAATAGTTGATGAGGCATTAAGTGTGGGAGATATTTTCTTTCAGGCAAAATGCTATCAGAAGTTTAACGAGTTTAAGGAAAAAGGAAAAACAATATTATTTGTGTCCCATGACATGAGCAGTATACTAAAATACTGTGACAGATGCCTTCTTATAGACAAGGGGAATCAGGTAAGTCTGGGAAAAACCTCAAAGGTAGTAGATATATATAAAAAGATACTTGTAAATCAGTATGCCGGGGATGAGGAGAATAAAAAGGAGACTTTGGAGGAGACTGACAGCATACATTCTGATAAGTGCTGGAAGGACAAAATGGTCATAAACCCCAATATAATAGATTATGGCGGAAAAGAAGCAGAAATAATTGATTTTGCCATTGTGAATAATTATGGGGAAATATCCAACTCTATATATAAGGGGGAGGAGTTTGCCATAAGAATGAAGATTAAGTTTAATAAGGATATTGACAGACCGATTTTTGCCTTTACCATAAAGGATATTAAGGGAACGGAGATTACCGGAACAAATACTATGCTTGAGGATAATAATATGGAGAAAGGCAGAAAGGGAGATATTGTGTCTGTACAGTTTGTCCAGAATATGGATTTGCAGGGAGGTCAGTATCTTTTGTCACTAGGCTGTACAGGATACGAGGTAGAGGAGTTTGTGGTATATAACAGACTTTATGATGCCTGCAATATAGAGGTGCTGTCAACAAGAAATACTATTGGATTTTATGATATGAAATCAAAGGTAGAATATATATAAACGGGAGAATGTATGTGTATGGTAGAAAATATAGGAAAGGTTAAAATAAATCTGGATTTGTATTCCGGGGTGGATTTGTACAGTGACGGTGATGTTGAGTCGGAAATTTTAGACATTGTAAAAGCATATCCTGAGAGTGAGTATGACCGTATTATACTGGAAAGAAATTCATGGCCTTTGCTATATCATTTGTCAAAGCAGAGAGAAAACATACTGTCATGGTATCCATTTGAAAAGGAGGCTTCTGTTTTGGAGGTTGGAGCAGGCTGCGGAGCCGTAACGGGAGCAATGCTGGACAGGGCAGGAAAGGTTACTGCACTTGACTTGTCAAAAAGGAGAAGCCTTATTAATGCAAACAGACATAAGGATTATGATAACCTTGAAGTTGTAGTGGGGAACTTTAACGAGGCAGAGCTTTCTCTTAAAGACAAGTATGATTATATAACACTTATAGGGGTGTTTGAATATGGAGAGCTGTATATGGGCTGTGAAAATCCATATGTTACATTTCTGGAGAAGGTAAACAGACTCCTTAAGGACGGAGGAAAGATTCTTATAGCCATTGAGAACAGAATGGGACTAAAATATTTTGCAGGCTGTAAAGAGGATCATGTGGGAAAATACTTTGAAGGAATAGAGGGCTATACACAAACCTCAGGGGTAAAAACCTTTTCAAAGCATGAGCTGGAAATACTTTTAAGTGAGGCAGGATATGAAAAATATAGCTTTTATTACCCATATCCTGACTATAAGTTTCCAACAGCAGTATATTCAGATGAGTTTCTGCCAAAGGCAGGAGAGCTGTATAATAATATAAGAAATTTTGACAGTGACAGATGGGTACTATTTGATGAAACAAAAGCATTTGACACTATTATATCATCAGGAATGTTTCCCGTATTTTCAAATTCATTTTTTATAGAAGTGGAAAAGAAGGGGGATTAGCATGGAAAAAGTAATATTTTCAAAGTTTTCAGGTGAGAGAAAAGCCGGATATGGAATAGTTACAAAAATCCTTGAGGGCAGCAGCGGAAAGCGAAGTGTGGTAAAGGAAGCCATAAATCCTGAGGGAATATATCACATACAAAAAATGCCGGAAAGCATGGTTAAGCTAAAAGCATACTATAAAGATGACAGAATTGTAATAACCCCATGCAGCCTTCGTGGTGACAGAGCCGTAGAGTTTGATTATGTAAGAGGAGTAAGGTATGACGAATATGTGTCACAGATTATTTCACAGGGGAATTATGACAAATTAAAGAGTGAGCTTATACTTCTTAAGAAAATAATGACAAATGTGGATGAGCTTACGGAGTTTAACGAAAGTCAGTTGTTTACGGAGATTTTTGGAGATTGTGATTACTCAGCTCTTAGGGGAAAGGAGTCATTTAAGGTTTCCAATATAGATATGATTTTCGCCAATATAATAAAGGATAATGACAGATTATATATTACTGATTATGAATGGGTGTTTGATTTTCCGGTTCCAGTGGATTATGTCATTTACAGATCACTCCTTTTAAGCAGTAATATTTCCATGCTTAGTGAGGATAAAAAAAGTGAGATATATCAGCTTTTTAATATAAATGAAAAAGATATAAATTTGTATAATAAAATGGAGGAGAGATTTCAGCGTTACGTTTCCGGTAAAAATCTTTTTGAGGAATACAAGAAAGGAAGCACAAATAAGCTGATTAGATTTCAAGCCGTGGCTGATACTGCAAGGGAACGGTGCATAAAGGTATATTCCGTTAATGAGGACGGTGGAAAAAAGCTTTTATGCCGCAGCGATTTTACGGAAAGCAGCATAAATTTAACTCAAAAATTAAAGCATAGCCATAAAGGTGCCGTGTTTGAGCTTCAGAGTAAAGGTGCTGTTATTAAAATAAGAGATATTTTTGCATTAAAAAATAACGAGAGACTTGCAGGCGTACAGTCAGACACAAATGCAGACCTTGTAATAGGTGATGATTATTATTTTAAGGATAAAATACCTGTTATAACAATAGAAAATAAGGATTATGATGCCGTAGGCATAGATTTTATTATTTACTATGAAAACACATCCCTTATCAGCAGCTATGTTGATAAGATAATGGAATCGGTAAGACTTAACACAAAGCTGGAGGAGGCGGAGAAAAATCTTATACTTAGAGGCGGAGACATAAGCTACAGAGATGAAATGATAGCTGCACTTAATGAGAAGCTGAAAGAGGCACGGGAGGAAATAGAGCAGATGAAAAGCACATTTGCATGGCGTGCTTATGAGAAATTAAAAGGCAGGAAGAAGTGAGGATAATATGGACGTTTCAATTGTAATCCCAACCAAAAACGGCGGAAGGCTGTTTGAGAGAACACTTAAAGCGGTATTTAACCAAAAAACACAATATTCATATGAGGTTATATGTGTTGATTCGGGCTCTAAAGATGAAACACTGGATATAATCAGCAGGTTTGACTGTAAGCTCTACAAAATAGCACCGGAGGAGTTTGGACATGGAAAAACAAGAAATTACGGAGCATCCAAGGGGACAGGAGAGTATATAATATTTATTACCCAGGATGCGGTTCCCGCAACTGATACATGGCTTGAAAATTTTATAAATGCCATGAAGATAGATTCCGATATTGTGGGAGGCTTTGGAATACATTATCCTTATGAGGACTGTAATCTTTTTGACAAGAGAGATTTGACAATTCATTTTCAGGGTTTTGGAAGTGATAATACTATATACAGTCTGGAGGATAAGGAAAGATATGAAAAAGATGAGGGGTACAGGCATCTTTTGGCATTTTTTTCCGACAATAATTCGTGTCTTAAAAGGTCTGTGTGGGAGAAATATCCTTATGATGATGTTGATTTTGCAGAGGATCAGATATGGGCTAGAAAAATGATAGAAATGGGATATAAAAAGGTATATTGTCCTTATGCACCGGTATATCATTCTCATAACTATAAGATACTGTCATATGCAGGCAGATATTTTGATGAGTACAGAAGTCTGTATAAGCTGCATCATTATCTTATAGTTGATAAATGGTATCGTATAATTCCAAATATGTACAGGCATATAAAAAGTGACTGGAATTATGTGAGGACACTTAAGGACATGAGTCCAAGGACAAAGCTTAAGTGGATGAATTATTCATTTTGGAGAAACCATGCAAGATATTATTTTGGATATTATGGCGGAAGATATGCAGAGTATCCTAAGTGGCTGCAAAAATTTTTTGACAGATTTGTGTCACAGCAGAGAAAGCAGCGTAAAAAGTAAGAGGGTGTTTGTGCCGGAGCGTCACAAACAAGCCATGATAACATGCCCCGTCCCATAAAACGCTCCGGAATGGAGATTAGTATGTCAAAGATAGGAACATTAATAAAAAAAACATATAGAGTATTTAAGAAAAAGGGTTTTTCAGGAATTATGGCAAAGCTTGACGAGGTAAGTGCCGTTCCGGGAAAAACAGATGTTATAGGCTTTTACAGCTACATTATGGAAACGGATGAAATAAAGTTTAACATTGAGGAATATGAAAATGCAAAGAACGGTCCTGTAACATTAAACTGGGTTATACCTGAAATGGGAGTAGGCTCGGGAGGACATATAAATATATTCAGGTTTGTTACCCATCTCCAAAGGCTGGGAATAAAAAACAGAATATATATTTTTAAAGGAACAAGTTTCCACACAAACGAGGAAATGAGAGAATTTTTAAGGGAGCATTATAATATTCTCAGTGATGATATTGAAGTGTATAATGATGTATCATTTATGAAATTTGCCCACGGAACATTTGCAACATCATGGAATACGGCATATTTTGTAAAGAGGTTTAATAATACAATATCAAAGTTTTATTTTGTTCAGGACTTTGAACCATATTTTTTTCCACTGGGCTCAGAGTATATGTTTGCGGAAAATACCTATAAGTTTGGTTTTAGGGGAATAACAGCAGGAGACTGGCTTAAGGATAAGCTCAGAAAAGAATACGGGATGAAAACAAGCAGCTTCAGCTTTTCATATGACAGAGAGCTATACGTAAAAAAGGAAAAAAGAGATAATGTAAAAAGACTTTTCTTTTATGCAAGACCTGTTACGGCAAGGCGCGCATTTGAGCTTGGACTTTTATCCTTAAATGAGATTGCCAAACGAATACCTGATGTAGAGGTAGTATTTGCAGGTTGGGATGTAAGCAATTACGAGATTCCATTTAATCATCTTAATGGGGGAAGCGTTAAGCTTGATGAGCTTTCAGATTTGTACGCACAGTGTGATATGTGTCTTGTGCTTTCAAACACTAATCTTTCACTGCTTCCTCTTGAGGTAATGGCGTCAAATTCAGTGGCGGTATGTACAAGGGGTGATAATAGTGAGTGGCTTGTAAATGATGACAATGCCGTGATGGTAGATTTTGATCCTATTGCAATAGCAGATACTATAGAATATTATTACAATAACCCTGACAAACTGGCTGAGATAAGAAGAAAGGGAATGGAATTTGCTGAGAGCACCTCATGGGAGACAGAGGCTAAAAAGGTATATGATGCCGTGCTAGAAGGGATAAAAGAAGATGAAGAAGAAAATATTAATAATAGGCGGTAACGGATTTATAGGAACCAATCTGTCTAAGGAGCTTGCAGAGCAGGGGTACGATGTCACAAGCTTTGATTTGGCAGAGCCATTGTGCAGAAATGATAAGGTAAAATACATATCAGGAGATTTTTTTAATGATGATACATTAGAAAAAATCACTGATGATGCAGAGGTTATAATTCACGCCATAAGCACGGTAAATCCGGGAAATTCAAATATTCGATATATGACAGGCTATGAGAGGGACTTTATACAGACAGTTAAGCTGTGCAGTATGGTTACAGAGAAAAAGCTTAAAATGATATTTTTGTCATCAGGAGGAACTGTATACGGAAACCAAACAGTACAGCCCATTTTAGAGGACGTAAGACCTCAGCCTATAAATCATTACGGCAACATAAAGCTGTGTATAGAAAATACCATAAGAACCTTTAACACACAGCTTCATACAAAAATGCTTATAGCAAGAATATCTAATCCCTATGGTCCCGGACAGGATTACAGCAAAGGTGTAGGCTTTATAGATGCTGCACTTAAGAAAGCAATACGTGGTGAGAATATTGAAATATGGGGAGACGGAAATAATGAGAGAGATTATATATATATAAGTGACGCCTGCAAAATGATTGAAAAAATGATTGATTACACAGGGCAGGACGAAGTGTTTAATGTAAGTGTCAGCAGAGGGGCATCACAAAATGAAATTCTTGATATTATAAGAAGAATGGGTATAAGCATAAGAGTAAATTACGTTGAAAGCAGAAGTGTTGATGCAAAAAAAATAGTCTTGGATAATACAAGAATAAAAGGCATTTATAAGGAAAAGCTGGTATCCCTGGAGGAAGGAATAGAAAAGTATTATGAGTATCTGAAAATAAACATGGCACAGTAAATGGGAGCTTAAAGATGAAGGATAAAATATTTGCATTTTTTAAGAGTATATATAAAAAGTTACCAATAAATTATAAGACAAAAAACAAATTAAAGGGAACTTTTTACCGTCTGTTTGGCTTTATGTTTAAAAATACCACATCATACAGAGTGTGGAAATCTATAAATCACAGGGAATCAAGAAGTGATGCTGTAATACCTGACAGGAATATTGCATGTAAGTATAAGTGTAAAGGAACCATAGCAGTGCAGCTTCATTTATATTATGTTGATTTGCTTCATGAGTTTATTCAATACTTTAACAATATTCCATATGAGTTTGATATACTGGTATCTGTGGTTGACAAAGAGAAGGCAGGATATGTCAGGAATGAATTTGAAAAAGTAAAAAACGTAAAGAATGTATATGTGGAAACGGTAATTAACAGGGGAAGGGATGTTGCCCCTTTTATTTGTGTGTTTGGAAAAAAAATATGTGAATATGACTATATATTTCATGTACACAGCAAGAAATCTCTTTTTACAGGAGGAGAGCAGACAGACTGGCGGAGATATCTTATGGATGGTCTTATGGGAAGCGAGGATATTGTCAGACAGAATTTTTATCTTATGGAAACGGGGGAGAAGGCAGGAATAATATATCCGGAAACATTTCCAAATATGCCGTATCAGGGACATACGTGGCTTCAGAATAAGCAGGCAAGAGATGAGCTTCTAAGCAGAATAGGAGTTATGGGAAGGACGGAGGATATATATATAGATTATCCTATGGGAACAATGTTTTTGGCAAGGGTAGATGCTATCAGACAGTTTTTTCAGGCAGATATGCGGACAGATGAATTTCCAAAGGAGGCAGGTCAGACAGACGGCACCATAGCCCATGCCTTTGAGAGATGCTTAAGTCTGGTATGCAGATATAACGGATATAATCTTCTTATTTATGATGCAGAGAAGGGAATATACTCATACAATTACGGAATAAAGAATTTAAATCAGTATACTGTTAAGTCATATGAGGGAATGAAAAAGGAAATGTGGGAGTATGATATTGTTTCCTTTGATATTTTTGATACCCTTATTTCAAGGAAGATTTCATCTCCTGATGGTATACTAAGCCTTACTGAGCTTAGGGCGGACCAGGCATTAGGAGAAAAAACAGATTTTAAAGAAAAGAGAAAGCATGCAGAGCTTATATATAGAAGCAAATATCCTCAAAAGGATCCTGATACAGAGGATATTTACAGGGAGCTTATGAGGCTTACAGGCTGGGACAGTGAAAAAATAAGCAAAATAAAGGGAATTGAAACAGCGACGGAATATAGTCTTGCCGAGCCTAAGACAGAAATGATACAGGTTCTTAAATATATAAAGCATGAGCTGAAAAAGCAGGTTTATCTCATATCGGATATGCATCTTTCAGGAGATGATATAGAAAAAATTCTATTGAAGTGCGGAATAGATAATAGTGATTATGATGAAATGCTATTATCATCATGTATGAATTTAAGAAAAGATAACGGCACAATGTGGCAATACTTTTCAAGTGTGCATAATGCCGCCAAATGTATTCATGTAGGGGATAATGAGGTATCTGACGTTCAGATTCCCGGAGATTACAAGATACAGAACTATCATGTTATGCACCCAAAGGCACTGTTTCAGCTTTCTGATTTAGGCAGGGCAATAGGCAGTATTAATGACAGTGCACCGTCAGATGCAGTAGAGCTTGGGCTTATACTCCATTCACTTTACAGTGACCCTTTTAAGTATAATACACTGGGACTTAAGGTGAGAATGACCGGCGGCAGGGAGTTTGGATATAATATAACAGGTCCTGTGGTGCTTAACTATGTTTTATGGCTTATAGAGGAGGCGAGAAAAGCAGGGTCACATCATATATGGTTTTTCTCCAGAGAGGGTTTTATATTTAAAAGAGTTTTTGACATTATATGTCCATATATTATGGAAGATACAGAAGAGATAAAAGGAAAATATGTGTATGTATCAAGAAGGGCACTATCTTTGGCAGCAGTGGAAAGAGGGGAGGATATGTCGGGACCTTTGGATATTTATTATGAGGGAAGGCTTGGCAATCTCCTGAAAAAAAGGTTTGGAATAGAGGATGACAGCATAGCCGATGAAGATATTAAGCTTCCGGACAATAAGGGAAAGGTGCTTAAAGTATTAGAGCAGTATAAGGACGAAATTCTGGAAAGGGCAGCAAAGGAGAGAGAAAGCTATGTTTCATATATGGATAAGCTTTTGCAAAATATAAGTCAAGAGGACAGGATTATAGTGTCGGATATAGGATACAGCGGAACTATACAGTACTATTTGTCTAAAATACTGCACCGTACCTTTGACGGCAGATATATGGCAACAGACAGCAGGAAAAAGCCTTTGGCAATAAAGGGAAATACTGTACAGGGCTATTATATAGATAATGACAGTGAACAGGAGCTGTCAAAGTCATATATTCATAGATATCATCTCCTGATGGAGAGCATATTTATATCTCCTGAGGGTCAGCTTGTGGGTATTGACCATAATGGAGCCCCTGTATTTGATGAGGACAATAATCCTTTATATAATCATGTCATTAGTGACATTCATAGGGGAATAGAGGAGTATGCACTGGACTGGGGAAGTATTATGAAGGATACCCTTATGGCCGGGCTTCCCGGCAAAGAACTTCCGGAGGCACTGGTAAATGCTGTTATAAAGACGGATATAGCAGATAAAAAAATAGCTGACAGTTTGGTTGTTGATGACAGGTATTGCAGCGGAGAAGTAAAAAATGCAGTAGAGTATTATAAAAAAAGGAATTAGAACATGATAGATATATTAATGGCAACATATAACGGAGAAAAGTATTTAAGGGAGCAGATAGACTCCATATTAAACCAGACCTATAAGGATTGGAGACTTTTAGTGCGTGATGACGGTTCCACAGACAGAACCGTTGCCATAATAAATGAATATGTATCAAGGTATAAGGACAAAATTATACTTATAGAGGATAATATAAATGCAGGGGGAGCAAAGTATAACTTTTTTGAAATAATGAAAAGGTCATCATCAGACTATATTATGTTTGCAGACCAGGATGATGTATGGGAAAGGGATAAGGTAAGCCATGCATATAATTATATTGTTAGGGCAGAGAAAAAGAACGGAACCCACATTCCACTGCTGCTTTACAGTGACCTTAAGGTTGCAGACAGCAGCTTGAAAATAATGGATACGTCAATGTTTCGTATGCAGAAGCTGGACAGAAGCAAAAACCGGTTTAAGGATTATCTTGTGCAGAATAACGCAACAGGCTGCACCGTTATATTTAACAGGGAGTTAAGGGAGCTTTGCAGTGTCATGCCAAGTGCCGCAATAATGCATGACTGGTGGCTGGCACTTATTGCAGCAGCTTTTGGAAGGGTATATTATATGGCATCAAATGATATATTATACCGGCAGCATGGCAATAACACTGAAGGAGCAAAAAATCTTAAAAGCCTTACGTATCTTTTGAAGAGAGTTTTTGGAAGAAGTGAGATAAAGAAAAACCTTATGGATACCTATAGTCAGGCAGAGGCATTTGGGGCGGTATTTGGAAGCAAGCTTAACAGAGAGAATAAAGAGATTCTCAGTGCTTATATTTCACTGAAAAATTCTAAAAAGTTAAAGAAATACAGTATTATAAAAAAATGGGGATTTATGAAAAGCGGTTTGGCAAGGAAAATAGGATATTATATGTATATATAGACAGATACGGCAGTATACACAAAATTCACATTTTTATTATTGCTATTTTTTACTATTTGGAGTATTATAAGAAACAGACATTTGTAAAATAAATGTTTAAATTATGCAGATGTATAGGGGAATATTTTATGATTAAGGACAATCAGCGTCATTTTAACAGACTCCATCTGTTACTTGATATTTTAATATTTATGCTCTCCTATATGGAGGCATGGTACTTAAAGTTCAGAACTGATTTTTTTATGGACAGTGCCGAAGGCTTAAGCTATGAAGCGTACATGCAGGCATTGCTTTTAATAGTTCCGGGCTATCTCATATTATATACGGCATTTCACCTGTATACGCCGAAGCGTGTGCTGGGAAGAAGGGTAGAGATTGCAAATGTGATAAAGGCAAACACCATAGGTGTTATGCTTTTTCTTACAATTTTGTATCTGACAAGGCAGATACACTTCTCAAGAGAGATGCTGTTTATTTTTTATGTGGTTAATTCTGCAAACGGTATTATTATGCGTCTTGCTATAATGGCATTTCTTAAGACCGTCAGAAAAAGCGGATTTAATCAGAAGCATATACTGCTGGTAGGCTACAGCCGTGCGGCAGAGGGATTTATTGACAGAATAAGAGCAAATCCACAGTGGGGTTATACGGTGAAGGGAATACTTGACGATAATGTGGAGAGGGGAACCTTCTATAAAGGAGTTCAGGTGCTTGGAAGAGTTGATAACCTTCAATATATACTGCCGGAAAACAGGCTTGACGAGATAGTTATAACATTGGGACTTGCAGAATATAACAAGCTGGAAAAAATTGTGTCAGAATGCGAGAAGTCGGGAGTTCATACAAAATTTATTCCCGATTACAATAATGTTATACCTACAAGGCCGTATACAGAGGATTTGCTGGGACTGCCTGTTATTAACATAAGATATGTTCCCCTGACTAATACCTTTAATATGATAATAAAGAGAACAGTAGACATAATAGGCTCACTGTTTGCCATTACATTATTTTCTCCTGTTATGGTTTTAGTTGCCATTCTTATAAAGCTTACGTCAAAGGGACCTCTTATATATAAGCAGGAGAGAGTAGGGCTTCACAATAAGCCTTTTATGATGTACAAATTCCGCTCTATGGAGGTGGAGGATCCGGGAAAAGAAAAAAAGAAGTGGACAATCAAAAATGACCCCAGGGTTACTACGGTGGGAAAGTTTATAAGGAAGACAAGCATAGACGAGCTGCCACAGTTTTTTAATATATTAAAGGGTGATATGAGCCTTGTGGGGCCAAGACCTGAAAGACCGTTTTTTGTTGAGAAGTTTAGGGAAGAAATCCCCAGATATATGGTAAAGCATCAGGTAAGACCGGGACTTACAGGTTGGGCACAGGTAAATGGATACCGGGGTGATACATCTATTAGAAAGAGGATTGACTGCGACCTGTATTATATAGAAAACTGGACATTGGGATTTGATTTTAAAATTATTTTGCTTACATTTGTGAAGGGATTTATAAATAAAAATGCTTATTGACAATGTTTTGCTAAACATTAAGGATAATTTAGTCATGGTGAAAGGGAAAAAAGATGAGTAAGAAAGAAAAGGATATTGACGTAATCTTAAAAGACAGCACAAAAAAGCTCCGGGAGGAAATGGAGATTTACAGCTACGATGATGATGACTATGATGAAAGAAGAAGGAATGCGGCAATAAAAAAGAAAAAGGCAAAGAAGAAAACACGGATTAAGATAGCTGTTCTTGTAACTGAAATCATAGTAATTATAGGTTTGGTCTTTTCGCTGGTTATGCTTGTTATGCCAAATTCAAAGGCGTGGCTGGCAAGCACATGGATAGGAAAGGCATTTATAAAAACAGCGTTTTCAGAGGAGTCCTACAATAAAATAGTTGACAGCGATTATGACAGAAATAATACGGGAATCAATGAGGACCTTGACACAAATCTTTTGGACCAGTACTTAAACATTGCACTTTTTGGCGTGGATTCAAGATACGGAGAGCTTGAAAGCGGTGTGCAGAGTGACTGTATTATTATAGTAAGCATAAATAAGGATACTAAAGAGGTGAGAATGGCATCTGTATACAGAGATACATATGTGAGATGCTTTAACGGAGACGGCGATGCATACTTTGGAAAGATAAATTCTGCTTACAATACGGGAGGAGCAGCGGCAGCGGTAAAGACATTAAATGCTAATTTTGACCTGAACATACAGGATTATGTGGCAATTAACTTTGATGGTATTGCCGATATTATAGATTTAATGGATGGAATAGATGTAACTATAACAGAGGACGAGGCGGAATATGTAAACGGGTATATTAACAGTTACTTTAATGAGATAGGCAATAGAAAGGAAATGTATAAGCATGATATACCTGTAGCTGCAGGAACTCATCATCTGACAGGAATCCAGGCAACGGCATATTGCCGTATAAGAGCGGTTCCTATATATCTTGAGGACGGAACATCCCTAAACAATGATTTTGGCAGAACTGCCAGACAAAGGCTTATTATAAATAAAATGGTGGAAAAGGCAAAAACCATGGGAATTGATGCAGTGCTTGAGCTTGCGGAACAGGTCTTTGAGGAGGAGGATGGAACCTTCATTACAAGTATACCATATGATGATGTAATTGATTTAATACCTATAGTTCTGGAGTTTTCCATGGCAGAGTCAAAAGGCTACCCTGAGAAATATCAAAGCTATAACGACAGAATATACGGGGACAGTCTTTTGCCGGATAATCTTGCACAGACTGTAGTTGATTTGCATAAGCAGCTTTTTAATGTAGACACATATACGCCTTCAAAGTCAGTGTTGGGAATAAATGAGGCATTATGCAGCTTAGGTGGTCTTGACGAGGATTACGAAAAATAAAATAAAAAAATTTACTGCTCCTTTTAAGCGGTTATGCTGTTAAAGAAAAACGGAATGACCCCTTAAAGGGAGCATATATTTTCTTCAAATAAACAAATTATTTTCACAGTTAGAACACAACTGACTGATACACTACAGTCATAAGATAAATACAGAGCTTATAAATTGAAAGGAGATTTTATATATGTACAATGAAAATGATAATAATGGAGTAAGTAATTATAATTTTGACCCTCAGACAGGTGAATATATAGGTGATAAGCCGGACAGCTTTCAGGCAGAGAGTGGAATGTACGGAGAAGCAAATGGAGTTAATGAGTCTCACAATGACACCACATATCATTATACGAGGGAGCAGCTTGAAAATCAGTGGAAGCCTAACACAGGAACGTATTTTACGGAGAATAACAATGATAATAAAAGGAAGGCTAAAAAGACAAAGAAGGAAAGAAAATCTGTAAGCGGAGGAAAAATATTTCTGGCATGTACAGCCAGTGCAATGGCTGCCGTTCTTGCAAGCACGGCAATAATGTATGGTGTATATAAAGTAAAAATAGAAGATAATTATATGTTAAAGTCAGAATATGCCGCATCAAATATTGAAACCACAGGAAATGCATTAAATGGAATAACACTGTCAGACTCCCGGAGTGACGGTGAATATTCCGTTAAGGAGGTTGCACAGGCAGTGCTTCCGTCAGTAGTATCAATAACCAGCACAGCCATAGTACAGTCTAATTACAATCCTTTCTTTGGAGGAGGAAGCTATCAGGTTACAGGTGCAGGCTCAGGAATCATAGTAGGAAAGAATGATACAGAGCTGTTAATAGTTACAAATAATCATGTTGTTGAGGACACTACCAGCCTTACAGTAGAGTTTAATGACGGAACAAGTGTGGATTCTGCATATGTAAAGGGAACAGATTCTTCAAATGATATTGCAGTGGTTGCAATAGAATTGTCAGAGCTTAGTGAAGATACCATGAGTGTAATAAAGATTGCAGTGCTGGGTGATTCCGATAAGCTTTCGGTAGGAGATAATGTTATTGCCATAGGTAATGCTTTAGGCTACGGTCAGTCTGTAACTTCGGGTGTAGTGAGTGCTCTTAACAGGGAAATCAGCCTTGAGTCAGGAACAATAACGGTTATACAGACAGATGCATCCATAAACGGAGGAAACAGCGGCGGGGCTCTTGTAAACAGACAGGGAGAGGTTATAGGAATCAATGTGGCAAAGGCGTCATCTTCAAGCTCTTCATCTGCAACTGTTGAGGGAATGGGCTATGCCATACCTATATCAGAGGTAATAGACATTATAAATGAGCTTATGAACAAGGAGGCAAAGGTGCCTGTATCGGAAGATGAGCAGGGATATATGGGACTTACAAACTCAGGATATGTTGAGGTTGATTCAAATACATCTCAGATGTATAACATACCTGAAGGCATATATATAAGAGAGCTTATAGACGGAAGTCCTCTTCAGGAGGCAGGAATATCGGCAGGTGATGTTATAACGGGTGTAGGAGGTCAGACAATAGAAACTTATGACCAGCTTAAAAGTGAAATGCAGTATTATGCAATAGGTGATAAGGTTACACTTACGGTACAGGTAAGAGGTGAGAGGGAATATACAGAAAAAGATTTTACAGTTACCCTTGTAAGCTATGATGATTTACAGAGTATGATAGATAACGATAACTAGGCAACTTCATAAAAAGTTTACTTTACGTATGAATAAAAGTAATGTATACTAAAGCCGACACTGACAATATGTGTGTCGGTACAGTGAGAATTTGCCCGGCAGAGATATCTTATTGTTAGATATCTCTGCCTGTTTGAGATTAGGAGGATAAGTTAATGTCACAGCAATTTAATGATGATGAATACGAAAAGATTTGTTATATATGCAGAAGACCTGAGAGCAAGGCAGGAAAAATGGTAAAAATGCCGGGAAATATATGTGTGTGTGCAGACTGTATGCAGAGGACATTTGATGCCATAAATCAGTCTGATTTTTCCAATATGATAAACGGTGCAGATGTAAATGCTTATTTTGGAAAGTCACCTGAAAGCAATAATGCTGCACATAAAGAAAATACATCAAATGGGAGAGAAGCCTTAAAGGCAGAGGAAGAAAAAGAGGAAGATAAAAAGGAGTCGGGGCAGAATCAGAAGCCTTTTGGGGGAATTCCCAATATAAGCTTTTTAAATCTTAATGATATTGCAGGAAGCAGACAGAGAATAAAGAGAAAAAACTCAAAGAAGGATAAGTCACAGCCTGCCATAGACATTAATAAAATTCCTGCACCCCATAAGATAAAAGAGCAGCTTGACGAGTATATTATCGGTCAGGAGCATGCAAAGAAAGTAATGAGCGTTGCAGTATATAATCATTACAAGAGAATAGCCGCAGGAGACAGCGGAGACATTGAAATAGAGAAGTCAAATATGCTTATGATAGGACCAACAGGCTGCGGAAAGACGTATCTTGTAAAAACACTGGCAAAGCTGCTTGATGTTCCTCTTGCAATAGCCGATGCCACATCTCTTACGGAGGCAGGATATATAGGAGATGATATAGAAAGTGTTGTAACAAAGCTTTTGGCTGCGGCTGACAATGATGCAGATAAGGCGGAGACAGGCATTATATTTATAGACGAGATAGATAAACTGGCAAAAAAGAGAAATACCACAAGCAGAGATGTAAGCGGAGAATCGGTACAGCAGGGACTTCTTAAACTTTTAGAGGGAAGTGAGGTTGAAGTGCCTGTAGGTGCCAACAGTAAAAATGCCATGGTGCCCCTTGCTACCATCAATACAAAGAATATTTTGTTTATCTGCGGAGGTGCTTTTCCCGACCTTGAAAATATAGTAAAGGAAAGATTAAATAAGCAGGCATCAATAGGATTTATTGCTGACCTTAAGGATAAGTATGATAATGAACCGGACATTCTTTCCAAGGTGGAAGTGGAGGATATAAAAAACTTTGGAATGATACCTGAGTTTATAGGGCGTCTGCCTGTTATATTTACTTTGCAGGGACTGACGACGGAAATGATGGCACAGGTGTTAAAGGAGCCAAAAAATGCTATACTTAAGCAGTACAAAAAGCTTTTAGAAATGGATGAAGTAGAGCTTATATTCAATGATGATGCAATAGACGCAATAGCAAAAAAAGCAGTGGAGAAAAAAACAGGTGCAAGAGCATTAAGGTCTATTATAGAAGAATTTATGTTAGATATCATGTTTGAGATACCAAAGGATGATAATATAGGCAGAGTTATTATAACAAAGGAGTATGTTGAAAAGACAGGAGGTCCCATTATTGAGATGAGAACCGTAAAGCCGATGCATCACATAGAGGCAGGCAGTGAGACTCCAATGATAGAAACTGCCGCCACTGCGGAGAAGTAAAGAAAATAATATTAAAATAATGAATTAAAGCAATATAACTTCTATATAATTAAATAACGTAAAATTTATAAATGCCGCGAAAATTATTTTTCGTGGCATTTAAAGGATATGTATATGGAGATAAGAGATAAAATATTATCTGAGTATTATGGAGAATTTATTTATCCTGAGTTTAATCCCGGAAACAGAGTATATGAAAGATATAATGCAGAGTTTTCCCAACCCATAAGCAATACTGACAGTACATTGTATCTGCCTCTTACAGATACAGACAATTTTAATTTCAGCAATTATACCTATGGAATGATTCCGAAAATATTAGGACTTATGGATACATCACCTCTGGAGGTTTCAGGAATAACACGCCTTGCCAATCAGCCTGCATTATCTTTAAGAGGGCAGGGAACAATAATAGGAATAATAGATACGGGCATTGATTATCTTAATCCTGCCTTTATGGATGAAAACGGGAATACAAGAATATTGAGAATATGGGATCAGTCATCTAATGAAGGCAGACTCCCGGCCACGCTGCAGGAGGATATCTTAGTTGAGCGTCTTAATTTGAATATAAATTACGGCTCGGAGTATACGGAGGAGGATATTAACAGGGCAATACAAAGCGATGACCCATACAGTATAGTAGGACAGCGTGATGAGATAGGTCATGGAACTTTTTTGGCAGGAGTGGCGGGAGGTACGCCTAATATTCAAAATGATTTTTCAGGGGCGGCTACGGAAGCAAAATTTATAGTAGTAAAACTAAAACAGGCAAAGTCATACCTTAGAAAGTTTTATTTTATACCTGAGGACGTTCCTGCATATCAGAATAATGATATAGTTATAGCAGCCAATTATATAAGAATGTACAGTGAAATATTCCAGATGCCTGTGGCACTTCTTGTGGCACTTGGAACAAGTCAGGGAAGCCATAAGGGGCGTTCCATATTATCAAGGGAATTAAGCAGTTATGTGAATAATATAGGAACGGCAGTGGTGGTGGCGGCAGGAAATGAAGGAAATGCGAGGCATCATTATCAGGGAAATCTTAAGAACAGAAGCCAGCCTGAGGAGGTAGAAATACGGGTAGATGAAAATAATCCGGGATTTTCCATGGAAATATGGGTAAGTGCTCCACAGGTATTTTCTCTTGGAGTAGTATCTCCTACAGGGGAGGTGGTGGAGCGTATTCCGGCAAGAATAGGAAACAGCCAGATTGTAGATTTTATTTTTGAAAAAACAAGGCTTTATGTGGAATATGATATTGTGGAGGGACAGACAGGTGACGAACTTATATTGATAAGATTTAGGGAACCTACGGCCGGCATATGGAGAATACGCTTATATGGCAATAATGTTAATTCCGGAGTATTTAACTGCTGGCTGCCTATAAGTCAGTTTGTGGGAGACGGGACATATTTTTTGAAGCCGGATCCTTCCGTAACAATAACGAATCCCGGAATGGCTGACAATGTAATTACAATAGCTGCATATAACAGCAGTAATGGTGCATATTTTCAGGATTCAGGCAGAGGCTTTTCAAGAGACGGAAGGGTAAAGCCTGATATTACTTCACCGGGAGTGGGAATCACAGGTCCTACACTTACAGGTGGTTTTGAAAACCGTGACGGAACCAGCTATGGGGCAGCAATTACCACCGGAGCCTGCAGTCAAATACTTACATGGGGGATAGTGAACGGAAACAGAAGCTATATGTCAACTACAGATGTAAAAAGTTATCTTATCAGAGGTGCAAGGAGAGAGGAAGGGTATGAGTATCCAAATAATGAATGGGGGTACGGAAAGCTTGATGTATATAATGTATTTGAGGTTCTTAGAAATTCATGATTAATATTGTCAGAAATTTGTCAGAAATTTGTATGTAATATATTATTTGACAAATGAAATTCATATAAGTATAATTATGAATAACGTCAAAACAGGGATAATAAATACTAGAGCTACGGAGGCTTGTTATGCTTGAGGATTATGAGAAAAAACCAAAAAGAAATACAGATGTAAATAATGGTGGAATAGATTATATTGATGTAAGCAGGAACAGAGGAACAAGTAAAAGCAGCCGAGATAGAGCTGTGAAAACAGGTGAAAGGAAAAGTTCATCTTATGCGGCAAGAAAAAGACGTGAGCAGATTAGACGCAAAAAGAGAAGAGCAAAAATAATGGTGCTTGCCACCACCCTAATAATTATAGCGGCAGTTGCAGTAATCCTAAAGCTTTTCCTATTTGAAAGCTCTCCTGTAAAGGACATAACAGTTGAGGCAGGGAGTGAGCTTCCTTCCATAGCGGATTTTATGGAGGATAAAGATAAGAAGCCGGATTCAATTACCGGTCTTGAGAAAGAAAATATTATGACTACAGTGGGAGATTACCCTGTGATAATAACTGTTGAAGGAAAAGAGTGGAACGCAGTTTTACATGTTAAGGATACCATAGCACCGGAGGTTGTGGCAAAAACAGTGGTTGTGTATACAAATGCAGAGCTGACACCGGAGAGCTTTATAGAAACCATTACAGATGCAACGTTATGTGAGACAGCATTGGAAACCACTCCAGATACATCGGCAGCGGGGGAATCTGTTGTTACCATTATAGTAACGGATGCAGGGGGCAACGAGACAAGAGTGCAGTCTAATCTCACGGTAAATGCAGATACGGAGCCTCCTGTGATAGAGGGATTAAGTGATATAGTAGTTCCTGTTGGAGGAAGCGTATCATATAAGAAGAATGTTACAGTTACGGACAACAGCGGTGAGGATATAGAGCTTATAGTGGACAGCAGCTCTGTTAATATAAGCGAAATAGGAACATATGAGGTAAGGTACAGTGCAACAGACAAGTCCGGCAACAGCACAAGCAAGGCAGTGTCTCTCGTGGTTACAGAGGCAGATGCACCTACTGAGGATATGGTATATGAATTGGCAGACCAGATTCTTGCAGACATTATCAATGACAGTATGACACAGAAGGAGCAGGCAGAAGCAATATACTGGTGGGTTCATGATAATGTGGCTTATGTGGATACGGCACCAAAGGAAAACTGGGTTGCAGGTGCTTACAGAGGATTGAAGGAAAGAAGAGGGGATTGTTATACTTATGCCATGACCTCTAAGGCACTTCTTACAAGAGCAGGAATAAAAAATATGGATATTGAAAAGATTCCCGACAGTCAGATGCATTATTGGAATCTTATAGATGTGGGTGAGGGCTGGTATCATTTTGATGCTACAAGAAGAAAGGACGGAACTACGTTTTTCTATTGGACTACCGCACAGATATTGGAGTATTCGAGGGCAAATTATAATTCGCACAATTATGATGCTTCCCTGTATCCGGAAATAAATTAGCATGAAGGGAAACCGTACAATGAAAAAGCTGGGAGTAATCGGAGGTCTGGGACCTATGGCAACTGCATTTTTTATGCAGATGGTTATAGAGATGACAGATGCTGCAATAGACCAAAACCATATAGAGATGTTTATTCACAACTGTCCGGGAATTCCGGACAGAACAGGATATATACTTGGAAAAAGCAGGGAAAATCCGGGAATACAAATGATAGATATAGGTAAAAAGCTGGCGGAAAATGGAGCAGACATTATAGCAATACCATGTGTCACTGCCAATTATTTTTATAAGGAGCTGTCAGAAAGCATACCTGTGCCTGTGATAAATACCATTAAGGAAACATCATGCTATTTAGGTGAAAGAGGAATTAAGACTGCGGGGCTTATGGCAACAGACGGAACCATAAAGAGCAGGCTTTTTGACGGTGAGCTTAAAAGCAAGGGGATAAATCTTGTTATTCCCGATGAAAAGTACCAGTCGTATGTTATGGATATTATTTATGACAATGTTAAGGCAGGCAAGCCAGTCGATATGGATAAATTTGGAAAAGCATCTGAAAATCTTAAGAGCAAGGGTGCACAGGTAATACTTTTAGGGTGTACAGAGCTGTCAATGGCAAGGAGAGATGAAAGGATTGGTGCCGGTTATCTTGATGTAATGCAGCTTTTGGCAAGATGCTCAGTAGACATATGCGGTACATTGAAAAAAGAATACAGGGAAATAATAACAGTATGAAATGGAATGGAGAGAAGTATGCAGAATAATGTAATGGATTACTTGGATAAAATAGTTAATAAGGTGCCGGATAAAATGGCGTATTCAAACGGTGAGGAGAGCCTTACCTTTAAGGAGGTATATGACCAGAGCCGCAGTGTGGCATCATACATTCATAATAAGGGAATATACAGAGAGCCTGTAATTATTTTTATGAATAAGCATCCTAAGACAATATCATCATTTTTCGGGGTAATAGAATCAGGCTGTTATTATGTTCCAATAGATGAGGAAATGCCTCAGACAAGAATAGATTTGATTCTTGAAACATGTAAGTCAAGACTTATAATATGTGACAATGAAACAATAAAAAAGGCAAGGGAGTTTCAGTACAAGTGTGAGCTTAAAACATATGATGACATGATAAATACTCCTGTCGATGCAGAGGCATTGAAATGTATAAGGGAGAAAGCATTGGATATCGACCCTATTTATATTGTGTTTACATCAGGTTCAACAGGGGTGCCAAAGGGTGTGGCAGCATGTCACAGGTCAGTGATTGACTATGTAGAGCAGCTTTCTGACACCTTGGGCTTTAATGAAAATACAGTATTTGCAAATCAGACACCATTATATTTTGATGCATGCCTTAAGGAGATATATCCAACCATTATGTTTGGTGCTACAACATATATAGTTCCTAAGCAGTTGTTTATGACACCTGTAAGGCTGGTTGAATATTTAAACCAATATAAGGTAAATACCATATGCTGGGTAGTTTCGGCATTGACAATGATATCAGCTTTTGGTACATTTGATGTGGTAAAGCCTATGTATTTAAAAACCATAGCATTTGGAAGCGAGGTATTTCCTTTAAGACAGTTTAGGCTTTGGAAAAGTGTGCTGCCACAGGCTTCATTTACAAACCTTTACGGACCTACAGAGGGAACGGGAATGTGCTGTTATTTCCATGTAGACAGAGAGATAGAGGAAGGGGAGCCTATTCCTATAGGACGTCCCTTTAAGAATACGGAAATACTCCTTTTAAACAGCCAGGACAAGCCTGCAGGCGAAGGTGAGGAAGGGGAGATATGCATAAGAGGAACCTCGGTTACTCTGGGGTATTATAATAATCCTGAGAAAACAAGGGAAGCTTATGTACAAAACCCTTTAAACACTGCATATCCTGAGATTATTTACAGAACAGGTGATCTTGGAATGTATAATAAGCACGGAGAGCTTGTGTTCGTGTCAAGAAAGGATTATCAGATAAAGCATATGGGACACAGAATAGAGCTTGGAGAGATTGAATCAAATGTAAATCTCATTGACGAGGTAAAAATATGTGCCTGTATCTTTGAGGAGGAAAAGGCAAAGATAGTACTTTACTATGTAGGAACCATTGAAGCCGGGGAGCTTACGTCAAGACTTAAGGAAAAGCTTCCAAGATATATGCTGCCAAATTATGTGGAGCAGCTTGAAGAGATGATGTTTACTGCCAACGGCAAGATAGACAGAGTCGGATTAAAGAAAAAATATAAGGAAAGAAGGAAAAGAAAGTAATGGAAGAAATAAGAGAAGAGGTACTTGAAATACTGGAGGAGCTGCATCCGGATGTGGATTACGAAAGAGAGCAGGCTCTGATAGATGATAAAATTCTTGATTCATTTGATATAGTTTCACTTATATCAGAGATTAAAGATGCTTTTGATGTTACCATATCGGCAGATAAAATTGTTCCGGAAAATTTTAATTCATTAGATGCTATCTGTACTCTTGTGCAGGAGTTATCAGAGGAAGATTAAGGCTTGGTATAGACTATGTTATTTACATCTTATGAGTTTTTATTTTTTGCGGCAGCATGTATAGTACTTTACTATGTGCTGCCTAAAAAGTTTCAGTGGAAGTTTTTGCTTTTATGCAGTTATATATTTTATGCATTCAGCGGAGTTGACAATCTGTTTTATATAGTATTTACAACTGTATCCACTTATTTTATTACGAGAAAGATAAAGTCCATAGGGGACAGGCAGTCATTATATCTTAAGGAGCATAAAGGAGAGCTTGACAGGGAAGGAAAGAAAGCGTACAAGGCAGTACAGAAAAAAAAGCAGTGGAGACTGCTTTTATTATGTCTTTTTCTAAATATAGGAATGCTTGCAGTTGTCAAGTACACTAATTTTGCCATTTATAATATAAATGAAGTAATCGGCTGGTTTGGAAGTGACAATACACTGTCATTTCTTGATATTGCACTTCCCATGGGTATATCCTTTTATGTATTTCAGACTATGGGATATGCCATTGATGTGTATAGAGGAAAATATCCGGCAGAGAGAAATTTTTTAAAGCTGGCATTGTTTACTTCATTTTTTCCACAGCTAATACAGGGACCTATCAGCAGGTTTGATGATTTGTCCCTTACTCTTTATGAGGAACACAGATTTTCAAGCAAAACAGTAAGTCTCGGGCTTCAGAGAGTACTGTGGGGATACTTTAAAAAACTTGTTATTGCTGACAGAATGTTAGTAGCAGTAAATGCACTGATAGGGGAGCCGGAAGTGTATACAGGAGCATTTGCATTTGCAGGAATGCTATTCTATGCCTTGGAGCTTTATGCAGACTTTACCGGAGGCATAGATATAACTATAGGTATAGCACAGGCTTTGGGAATAAAGGTAACGGAAAACTTTATAAGACCATACTTTTCAAAGAATATTAAGGAATACTGGAACCGTTGGCACATTACAATGGGAAGCTGGTTCACCGATTATATTTTCTATCCTATTTCGGTATGCGGTCCAATGCTTAAGTTCAGCAAGTGGACAAGAGGTCATATGGGTGAAGCAATCGGAAAGAGAATACCTGTATGGACCTCCTGCTTTGTTGTGTGGTTTGCCACAGGTATATGGCACGGTGCAAGCTGGAACTTTATAGTATGGGGTCTTATGAACTGTGCAGTTATTTTGGTATCCCAGGAATTAGAGCCTTTTTACAGATGGTTTCACAGTAAGGTAAATATAGGGGGTACACTTGGATTTAAAATATTCAGGGTAGTAAGAACCGTACTTCTCTTAAGTGCCCTGCGTATGTTTGACTGCTACAGAGATGTGCCTCTTACGTTTCATATGTTTGGAACCATGTTTACGGAATGGAACTGGGGAGAGCTGTTTAACGGTTCTTTAATGAATCTTGGACTTTCACTTACAGATTATATTATACTTATTGCAGGTGCATTTATTATATTTATGGTAAGTATGCTGCAAAGAAGGGGAAGCGTAAGGGAAAGAATAGGTGCAAAGCCATATCCTGTAAGATTTGCAGTGTGGTTTGGATTGTTTGTCATAGTTATTTTACTTGGAACATACGGTATAGGCTACAATGCAAGCCAGTTTATTTATAACCAGTTTTAGAAAGGGTTAATAAAGGTTTAGCTATGAAAAAGAAAGCAATAAAGGTAATAGTGTCGGCAGTTATAGTAATATTGGCATTATATGGATTGCAGCGTCTCCTTATGCCTAAGTATATGTCAGGAGTTGTGGAAGGTGCCATGATAGCCGAGTATTATGACGAGGAAAAAGATCATGATGTTATATTTATAGGGGACTGTGAGCTTTATGAAAACTTTTCACCACAGGTATTGTGGGACGAATACGGAATCAACAGTTATATCAGAGGCAGTGCACAGCAGCTTATATGGCAGTCATACTATCTTTTGGAGGAGACGTTGTCATATGAAAAGCCTGATGTTGTAGTATTTAATGTGCTGTCAATGCAGTATAATGAACCTCAGAGGGAAACCTACAACAGAATGACATTGGATGGCATGAAGTGGTCAATGTCAAAGGTCAACAGCATAAAGGCTTCCATGACTGAGGAGGAGGAATTTTTAGATTACGTGTTTCCAATACTACGCTACCATTCAAGATGGAATCAGCTTACAGATGAGGATTTCAAATATTTTTTAAACAGGGATAAGGTTACATTTAACGGTTACTACATGAGAGTAGACGTAAAGGCAGCAGAGAATGTTCCGGAGGGAAGACCGCTGTCTGACTATGAGTTTGGGGAAAATGCTTATAATTATCTTGACAAAATCCGTGAATTGTGCGAAAAAGAAGGAGTGGAGCTTGTACTGGTGAAGGCTCCAAGTCTTTATCCTTACTGGTATGATGAGTGGGATAAGCAGATTGAGGAGTATGCAGGGGAATATAATCTTAAGTATTATAACTTCTTAGAGGAAATAGATGAAATAGGTCTTGATTTTACAACAGATACCTATGATTCAGGACTGCATCTTAATCTTTCAGGTGCAGAGAAGATGTCAAGGTATTTCGGAAAAATCCTTACTGAGGACTGCGGGCTTAAGAGCCGCAGAGGCGAGGAGGATTTGGAAAAGTCATGGGACGAAAAAAGAGAGGCATATAATGCGGAGATAAAGCGGCAGCAGGAAAATATAGAAAAAGAGAAAACGGAGGAATAGTTAATGAAGAAAAGAGTATTGGCACTTACACTTGGAATGATGATGACAGCTTTTGCACTTACAGGATGCAGCTCAGATGCAGATAATAAGTCTGGAGAAAATAACACAAAGGAATCAGAGAATACATCAGTAAATGAGACTTCAGGATATGTATTTACGTATAATGATATAAAGATAGGCGTAGATATGGATTTTGCACCTATACTTGAAAAGCTTGGGGAGCCTTTAAGTTATTTTGAAGCAGAGAGCTGTGCTGCCCAGGGAATTGGAAAAACATATACCTACTCTGATTTTGTTATTGACACATATCCTGATGGAGACAGGGATTTGATTTTGTGTATAACACTTAAGACAGATAATGTGGCAACAGAGGAGGGCATTGATCTTTCCATGACAAAGGATGACGTAACAGCAAAGTATGGAGAGCCAACAGAGGAAACAGATATTGCCATTGGGTATAAAAAGGATGGAATGAGAATTAACTTTATATTTGAAGGGGATACAATGATTTCCATACAGTATGATTCAAGTCTTAATTTATAGGCACAGGCTTAAGGAATTATGTAATAAAAGGCGTAAAAGCATAAGGAGTCATAATGGGAAAATATTATGCGGTTAAGAAGGGCAGAATGCCCGGCATATATACAAGCTGGGAGGAGTGTAAAAAGAATACCCAAGGGTATCCCGGCACAGAGTTTAAGAGCTTTAAAACGGCAGCAGAGGCGGCAGAGTATATGGGATATGCATACTCTGCCACAGCCGTATTAACGGAAAAGGATACATATAACATAGAAGATGATAAACATATTATAGCTTATGTTGACGGCAGCTATAATATAGCAACAAATGAATACGGATACGGTGCAGTAATAATATCAAAAGCCGGAGAGATTGAATTATATGGCACAGGAGATAATAAGGAGCTGGCACTTATGCGTAATGTGGCAGGGGAGATAAAGGGTGCCGAGGCGGCAATGAGATATGGGGCAGAAAAGGGATATGCAGGAGTTACAATATACCATGATTATGAGGGAGTAGCAAAGTGGTGTACAGGTGAATGGAAAGCAAATAAAGAGGGAACTAAGGAATATAAAAGGATATATGATGAATATTCAAAAATAATAGATATAAAATTTGTAAAGGTAAAAGGACACTCTGGAGACAAATATAATGACATGGCTGATAATTTGGCGAAAAGGGCAGCAGGAGTCATTTGACAGATACATATTTAAAATAATGGGAGCATAAGATATTATGAACAATCTGAAAGGTTTTTATATAAAAAATAAACAGTTGATTATGTTGACAGCATCTGTAGTAATTGGGATATTTTTAATTTTTACGGTTATAGCTGTTGTGGTAAATAATAACGGAAAAAGCAGCAGCGGAGGCACCATAAAGAAAACCACGGAGCAGGAAACAACAACATTGTCGGCAGAGTCGGAGGAAAATACTACTGAGGAGGAAACTGCCGCAAAGCAGGATGAAACAACCAAAGAGCCTGAAACAGAACCGGAGACGGCAGATCCATATTCTCTTCCCTATATGATAAAGGTAAACAGGGCAGCAAACTGCATAACTGTATACAGTAAGGATACATCGGGACATTTTAGTGTTCCGGTAAAGGCAATTACCTGCTCCACAGGAAAGAATGTAGGGGACACACCGGCAGGTACATTTACCACCTTAGTGTCCTATAAGTGGCTGTTAATGGTTGACGGCTCCTACGGTCAGTATGCATATAGATTTTACGGACCGATTTTGTTCCACTCTGTTCCATACTATTCAAAGAATAAAGGGGATTTGGAATGGGAGCAGTATAATAAGCTTGGAGAGGCAGCTTCCCTTGGATGTGTCAGGGTAACGGTGGCAGATGCAATATGGCTTATAGATAACTGCCCTGTGGGAACTTTAGTGGAGGTATATGATGATGCGGATAATCCGGGACCTTTAGGAAAGCCGGAAACTATTAAAATTCCTTCAGACAGCCCATACAGGGGCTGGGATCCTACAGACCCTGATGAAAATAATCCGTGGCATAAGTTTAAGCCTGAAATAAAAGTGCAAAGCACCAATGTGACTATAGAAAAAGGAAGTACAATTGAGCAGCTTGTCAGCAAGCTTGGTGCAAAGGCATATGATACATGCGGAAATGATATAACATCAAAGCTGAAAGCAGAAGGGGTAAATTTTAACGCTGTAGGTACATATGGAAATGTAAAGCTTAATGTGACAGATGCCATAGGCAAAAGTGCGGATGAGGTTACGGTGCATGTTACTGTGAAGGAGAAAGAGGAAACAACAGAGACTTCACAGAAGGTTACAGAGGAATCCACAGAGGAAGAAACCACAACAAAGCCTGAGGAATCCCAGAGCACATCAGAAGACTTAACCCAGGATGCAACAGGTGAAGGAGGAGAGACTACAGGAGAAGATAACATTAACACAACGGAGGAGAATACTTCCACATCACAGGGAGAAAATCAGACAGAGAATAAAACAACCCACTACCAGGATGAAGCTTCAACAGAGGAAGGTTCACAGACGGAAGAAAATACAAGAGTGTACAATTCCGGCGGAGAGGGTGAGGAGAATTAAGGTTATAAATATTGATTGGAGAAGAACCGGCAGAGGAATATGGATGGTAATACTGTTACTGACCTTCTGCTGGTCTTTTTATTTTCAGTTTAGTATGGTGGAAACAGGAAGTCTTGTGAACACAAATGAGAGAGTGCTGCCTATATATTATGTTGAAACAGATGAAAAGGCGGTTGCACTTACCTTTGACAGTGCATGGAATACAGATGATTTAGATGACATATTAATGATTCTTGATAAAAATAATATTAAGGCAACCTTCTTTATGACGGGGGATTGGGTAGAAAGATACCCTGAGGCAGTAAAAAAGCTGTATGAGTATGGGCATGACCTTGGCAACCACGGAGAAAATCACAAGAATATGAGTGAGCTGTCAAGGGAGGAGTGTGAAAAAGAGATACAGTCAGTACATGACAGAGTGTATGAGATTACAGGCATAGAGATGGATTTATTCCGTCCTCCGTCAGGGGACTATGATGATGATGTGGTGAATACTGCAAAGGATATGGGATATTATACTATACAGTGGAATATAGACAGTCTTGACTGGAAAAATTACGGTGTGGCAGATATGATTGAAAGGGTGGTAGAAAGTAAAAAGCTTTGCAATGGCTCAATAATACTTTTACATAACGGGACAAAATACACTAAGGACGCACTTCAGGGAATAATAGACGGACTCAAAAACAAAGGATACGAATTTGTTTCTGTTTCGGAATTAATATACAGGGAAAATTATACTATAGATAACAATGGTATGCAGAAAAAGGAAAACAGTGATAAATGAGAAATATTTATAATCTATATCTTGACAATGGTATAAAGGATTGATATTATTAAATAAGCAAAGAGGCGTTATTGGGATAATAGCGTCTCTTTTTAGCTTATTGGAAAGTAAAAATTTCTTGGTAGAAAGCTATGAGGAGGGAAGACAGTGAAATATACCAGGCAGGATATCCTCAATATGATTGAGGAGGAGGACGTAGAATTTATAAGATTGCAGTTTACCGATATGTTTGGAGCCATGAAAAATGTGGCAATAACAGTAAGTCAGCTTGAAAAGGCATTTGAAAACAAATGTACCTTTGACGGAAGCTCCGTTGACGGGTATTTCAGACTGGCTGAAACAGATATGTATCTTCATCCGGATTTAGATACATTTGTTGTATTTCCGTGGAGACCACAGCAGGGAAAGGTTGCAAGATTTATATGTGATGTGTACACACATGATAATAAGCCCTTTGAGGGTGATTGCAGACAGGCATTAAAGAAGGTTATTGAGGAAGCAAAACAGATGGGATATAGCTTTAATGTGGGACCTGAGCTTGAGTTCTTTTTGTTTCATACAGATGATAACGGCAATCCTACAACAATCACTCATGAGCAGGCAGGATATTATGATGTTGGTCCTATAGATCTTGGAGAGAATGCAAGGAGAGACATAGTGCTTAGTCTTGAGGATATGGGATTTGAAATAGAAACCTCTCATCATGAGGGTGCTCCGGGACAGCATGAGATTGACTTTAAATATTCTGATGCACTTACTGCTGCTGACAATGTAATGACATTTAAGATGGCAGTAAAGTCCATAGCAAAAAGACATGGTTTATATGCAACATTTATGCCAAAGCCAAAGCAGGGAGTAAACGGCTCAGGAATGCATATAAATATGTCTGTTACAAAGGATGGAAAAAATATATTTGACGATACTGAAGGCGAGATGGGATTAAGCAGGGAAGCATATTGGTTTATGGCAGGAATAATAAAGCATATAAAGGGAATGGCAGTGCTTACAAATCCTTTAATTAACTCCTATAAAAGGCTTATTTCCTTTGATGAAGCACCTATGTATATAGCGTGGTCGGATATGAGCAAAATGCCTCTTTTAAGGGTGCCTGCATTTAGAGGAGAAGCTACAAGAATAGAGCTTAGAAGTCCTGATACCTCCTGCAATCCTTATCTTACACTTGCAGTATGTCTGGCAGCAGGTCTTGACGGTATAAGAAATAAAATGGAATGCCCTAAAAAGCTTGATGCAAATAAATTAAAATATTCTGATACTGAAATGAAAGCCATGGGAATAGAGGTTCTGCCGCTTGACTTAAAGGAAGCAGTAAATGAATTTAAGAAGGACGGTTTTGTACAGTCAGTGCTTGGAAAGCATATGACAGAGAAATATATAGAAGCAAAGACTCATGAATGGAATGAGTATATGTCGCAGGTAACACCTTGGGAGATAGAACAGTACTTATATAAGTTTTAATAAAACGTAATAGGGTAAATATAAAGAAGATAGTGCGAGGTGATACTATGGCAGGTATTATAGTAGCTTTTCCAAAGCAGAGTGATGCTATAGCCATAAAGAATATTCTTGTCAGAAACGGTTATACCGTAACGGCAGTGTGTACAAGCGGCACTAATGTACTGTCGGCAGTCGATGATTTGAATGATGGTATTGTTATTTGCGGCTATAAGATAAATGATATGTTGTATTACCAGCTTAGAGAAAATCTTCCTAAGGAATTTGAAATGCTGCTTGTGGCATCTCCTGCAAAGATGGAGGGGGAGCAGTATGACGGAGTTGTAAGCGTTACCATGCCCCTAAAAGTATATGATTTGGTAAATACTGTGGAAATGCTGTCTGAAACACTGGCAAGGAGAAGAAAAAAGCGGCGTAATACTCCAAAGCAGAGAAGTCCTGAGGAACAGCGGCTTTTAGAGGAGGCAAAGATAATTCTTATGAACAGAAATAATATGTCGGAGATGGAAGCACACAGATACATACAAAAGATAAGTATGGATAGTGGAACTAATATGGTAGAAACAGCTGAAATGATACTGAATTTATTTTAAGGCAGGAAAATAAGGTAAGGGTATAGTTTTAAGGTTTGAAAATTCAATGTTTGGGAAAAGAAAATATATACATATAATTTATTAAAAAGAAAAGAGGAAAAAAGAATGTTTAAGGTTAATGATAATTATTTAAAGCTGCCGGGAAGCTATTTATTTTCAACGGTAGCAAGAAAGCAAAGAGAATATCAGACAGCAAATCCGGACAAAAAGATTATAAGGCTTAGCATTGGAGATGTTACACTGCCTCTTGTACCGGCAGTTATAGATGCACTTCACAGTGCGGTAGACGAGATGGGAAATGCTGAAACATTTAAAGGATATGCACCTGACCTGGGATATGAGTTTTTGAGAAAGACAATCGCTGACAATGATTACAGGGCAAGAGGGGTAAATATTGATGAAGATGAAATATTCATAAGTGACGGGGCCAAAAGTGATTCGGCAAATATTCAGGAAATATTTTCCCTTGACAATAAGATAGCAGTATGCGACCCGGTATATCCTGTGTATGTTGATTCAAATGTTATGGCAGGAAGGACAGGCACATATGATAAGGATACGGAAAGGTGGTCAGATGTAATATATATGCCATGTACGGCGGAAACTGATTTTGCACCTGTATTTCCTAAAGAAGAGCCTGATATTATATATCTGTGCTTTCCAAATAACCCTACAGGCTCAACCGTTACAAAGGACCAGCTTCAGCAATGGGTAGATTACGCATTAAAAATCGGTGCTGTTATTATATATGATGCTGCATATGAGGCATATATTTCAGAGGATAATGTTCCTCATACGATATACGAGTGTAACGGAGCCAAGGGCTGTGCCATAGAGCTTAGAAGCTTTTCAAAAAATGCGGGATTTACAGGAACGCGTTTGGGCTTTACGGTAGTGCCAAAGGAATTAAAAAGCAATGATGTAAGCCTTAATGCACTTTGGGCAAGAAGACACGGAACGAAATTTAACGGAGCACCGTACATTATACAGAGAGCCGGAGAAGCAGTATATTCAGAGGAAGGAAAGAAGCAGACGGCACAGCAGGTAGCTTACTACATGAACAATGCAAAGGTTATAAGAGAGGGCTTATCCTCAGCAGGATACACGGTTTCAGGCGGTGTCAATGCCCCTTATATTTGGTTAAGGACACCTGACAAAATGACGTCATGGGAGTTTTTCGATTATCTCCTTGAAAATGCTAATGTGGTGGGAACACCGGGTTCAGGCTTTGGTCCAAGCGGAGAGGGATATTTCAGACTTACTGCATTCGGAAGCTATGAAAGCACAGTGGAGGCTATAGAAAGAATTAAGAAAATGTAATAAATATAAAGATACAAAGGTATGATAAATATGCTATGGTGCATTTTGTCATACTTTTGTTGTGTTTAAGGAAAAAATAGTTAAAAAAATGGCTAAAACAGACATGTTTATGTAAAAATATTGACAAATATTTTTGATAAATATATAATGACGTACATAATTTAAATTTTATGTATTGTGAAAAGGAGCAGTCATTATGAAATTAAGAAAAATTTTTTGTTTATTTATGACAGTAATAACAGGCATTGGACTACTAAATGTTGAAGCAATGGCAGCACAGAATAACTCAGTCACTGTAGGTGGTTCATCAAGTAATTTTACTAATGATTGGGAAAATACAATTAATATTTATATATTTTTATTGCGTTAAAGGTAAATTGAAATGAAAAAATTAAAATATATAATTGCAGTATCTATATTTTTTTTATTGATAGTCTTAAACGGGGAAATGTATCAAAATGAGTTGGACACATTTACAAGTAAGTATTATTTTGTTAATTATGAATATATTGAAGGAGAAGACAGAAAAGATTTAATAGACAATATTGAGCTTGTGAGCAGTATATATAATATTGATGTTTTTTCCGTGCTTAGAAGAGAAGAGAATATTAATGAACATATAATAACAATATATGGCAGTAAAGATGTATATGATATATTAAAGAAATGTGGCATTTGTGAGGGAAGCTATAAAAGCATAGTATCGGGGATATCATATGTATCATATGAGAACTTTGAAAAATTAATAGAACATACTTATATAGACAGGTTCTATTTTATTGGAGATGATGAAATAGTATCAGGTGCCGTAGATATGCTGTTTAATCTTCAGGGAAAAACAAGAGTGAAAAAAGAACCGGAGGAGATAGAGCATTGGGTTCAGCCCGTAATTTGGATTGGTCTTTTTTCTTTTTTGCTTTTTCTTACATCATTTGATATAGGATTTCAAAAAAAAGAAGCCTTTATAAAGCTGTCCGTGGGTGTATCGCCATGGAGAATTATATTTACCAATATAGCAAAGGATATAATATTTTACAGTGTGGTGTTTGTGCTGCTTAATTTTATTTTGTGTAAATATACTTATATATTTTATAGGCTGTCTCTTTTAGCTGTAATATTTATAATATTTATACTTATAAACTACCTTTTATACCTTGTGTTTTTAAAATATGATCTGAAAAAGGCATTGTCAGGAAAAAGCATAACAGACTCTCTAAGGGGAAACTGTTATGTTATGAAAATATTTACCATGATATTAACCATAATCGTTGCAGCATCAAATGCCGCGGCAATAAAGGAAAGTATTTTGTTTATAAGTCAGGCCGGGATTATAGAAGATTACAGTGGTTACAGCTATATAAAGGAATATTTTTACTACGGCACATCAAGAGAAGATAATTATTTTGATAAGTATATGGAAAGAACGGCACAGATTTTATACAGTGAGTATAAAAAAGGAAATGTTGCATTATCCGTTCCGCTTATGGAGGATTGGAGATACAGAAGGTATATATGTGTGAATGAGAATGCAAGGGCATGTATAAAAAATATTAAGGAACTGGAAAGTATAAACAAATCAGTTGGTGTTCATATATTTATTCCCGAGAGCATTAAAAATGAAGAAAAGGAGATAGTAGAATTTGCCTTGAATACGGCAGCATCTTCCTTTTACAGCGGGCTAAAAAATCAGGACTATGAGGTTATTAAGTATTCAGGGAGAAAAGATATACTTTATTTTAGCAATGAGCTTAGTATGGGTTCAGGGTATGCGGAAAATCCTATTATAATATATTGTACCTTTTCCGGGGAAATATTTCCTGAAAATCCGGGAATCAGGGAAAATGTTATGGGGATAGCAGACTCTGTTATGTTCAGGCTGTCAGAGAAGGATATACGTGATATGGAAGAAAGGTATGACCTTAATAGTAATGGAATATACATATCTTCATCTAATGTAAAGGAAACCTATGATTATTATAGGCTTCAGATGATAAGAGCATTGCTGGTAAATACCTCTGTAAGCGGAATGCTTCTGTTCCTTGAAGCTATTATTATATGGGTAATATTAAGGCTGGAATACGTTTTAAATGCAAATGAGCTTGCAATAAAGAAGGTATTGGGATATTCTGTATTTCAAAAAAACAGGTCTGTTATATTACTTATATTGTTTTCTTCAGCCATAGGAATTATAGCCACGATAGCATTATCACTAATGTACGGACTGGCACTATGGTATCATGCAGCTTTGGCAGGGGTTGTAACAGTATTATTTGAAACGGCGGCAGTAATATATTTTGTTACAAGGATAGAGAAGGTTGCCGTATCAAAAATATTGAAAGGAGGAAGTTTATGATAGAGATAGAGAATCTGTGTAAATCCTTTGGCAATAAGGTTCTTTTTGATAAGTTTAATCTTACAATAAGGGATGGTGAATTTATTGTTTTTGCAGGTGAAAGCGGCTGCGGAAAGACAACTCTTCTTAATATGATAGGAGGGCTGGAGAAAACAGACAGTGGAATCATAAGGATAGATGGAAAGGACATAAAAGAAAGGAAGAATTTAAAAGAATATTATTTATATAAGGTAGGATTTTTATTTCAGAATTTTGCGTTGGTAGAAAATAAGACTGTAAGGGAAAACTTAGAGTTTGTCCAAAAGAAAGCCAGAACAGATATATCAATAGAAGAAGCACTGAATAAGGTAGGATTGGCTGATAAAATAAATGAAAAGATATATAAGCTGTCAGGTGGTGAACAGCAAAGGGTGGCTGCTGCAAGGCTGCTTGTAAAAAAATGCATGTTAGTTTTGGCTGATGAGCCTACAGGCTCATTGGACAGCAGGAACGGGAAAAGGATAATGGAAATGCTTCACATGATGAATGAAATGGGGAAGACCATTATTGTTGTAACTCACAATGAAAATATTATAAACAGTGAAAGGAGAGTAGTTCAGCTATGTCAGTGAAGAAAAAGCTTATTATATGTGCAGTTACTATTTTTGGAACATTGGCATTGATAAATATATTGTGGTTTTCTCTTGTGTGGAGACAGTATAACGGATATAAGGAAAAAATGGGACAGAATATGAAAACATCGGAGGAGGGCATGGGTACTAAATATATTGTGGAAAATGATAAGTATGCTATTGCATTAAAATGTCCATCATATTTAAAATTTACCGGAGGGGGATATATAAGGGTGAATGATATTGAGCCGTATGCGATTACATATGATGATGAAGGAAATGAAACATCAAACAGGGAAACAGATGTAACTCTTTACATATGGCCTGAACTTTTCGGAAAATATACTATGGGAGTACAATTTACTTATGATAATGGAGATAAGATGTGTTTCGTGAATATTGACAATGATTTAAATATTCTGACTGATAATGAGATGGACAAGACATATAATGAAGAAATGGAGGAGATGATGCAGGATAACTATGATAGAATAGAAGAAATGTATGAATTTGCCGTTGAAATTCTAGAACTTGATATTTAAAGTATTTACAGGAGAGATGCTTATTTAATATAGAAAAATAAAAGTAGCTTATTTACACAAATTATAAGTTCACTTTTTACATAATGAGTGGTAATATGGACTTATAATAAAAGTATTGGAGGTATATATGTAATGAGTATTTTTGTAAATGATGAGGAAAAAATATTTCATCTTCAGACAAAAAATACAAGCTATATAATGAAGGTGGCAAAGGGAAAATATCTTGCCCATGTATATTGGGGAGACAGGTTAAACAAAAACCCTGATACAGATAATGCCCTGCTTCTTAGAAATCTTGGATTTTCTGCAAATACAGAGCTTGAAGACAGGTCATATTCCCTGGACTATGTGTGTCAGGAATATCCTACGGGCTGTGATACGGATTTTAGAATACCTGCCATATCAGCAGAATTTAAAGATGGGAGCAGAGTTGTTTCCCTGATATATGAAGGCTATGAAATATTAAAGGGAAAGCCAAAGTTAAAGGGGCTTCCCGCTGTTTATGTGGAGAATGAAAATGAAGCAGATACTATAAATATTACTCTTAGGGATAATGTGAAAAATATAAGGGTAGTTCTTTCATATACTGCATACAATGAGTGGGATGCCATTACAAGAAGTGTAAAGGTAATAAATGACAGCAGCGAAGAAGTAATACTTAACAAAGTAATAAGTGCAAGTGTGGATTTTGAGGATAGTGATTACGATTTTCTTGAACTGTCAGGTGCATGGGGCAGGGAACGTCATATAGAGAGGACTCCTCTTAGAAGCGGTGTACAGCAAATAGAAAGCAGACGCGGTGCGTCAAGTCATCAGCTTAATCCTTTCTTTGCCATTATGGATAAAGATGCTTCTGAAACCCACGGAAGGGTATATGGCTTTAATCTTGTATACAGTGGCAATTTTGTGGCAGGAGTAGAGGTAGACCAGATATTTAAGTCAAGGGCATACATAGGAATTAACGATTATGACTTCTCATGGATATTAGAGCCGTCAGAGGAATTTCAGGCACCTGAGGCTGTTATGGTATTTTCAAATGAAGGTCTTGGAGAGATGTCAAGAATATATCATAAGCTTTACCGCACAAGGCTGGTAAGAGGAAGATACAGAGATGAGGCAAGACCAATTCTTGCAAATAACTGGGAGGCAACCTATTTTGACTTTGACGAAGAAAAAATAGCAGGTTTGGCAAAGGAGGCTGCAAGCCTTGGAATAGAGCTTTTAGTTCTTGATGACGGCTGGTTTGGAAGGAGAAACAGTGATAATTGTTCCCTTGGAGATTGGTATGTAAATAAAGACAAGCTGCCAAGTGGTATACAGGGACTGGCAAAAAGAGTTAATGAGGCAGGCATTAAGTTTGGATTGTGGTTTGAGCCTGAAATGGTATCTCCCGACAGTGATTTGTACAGGGAGCATCCCGACTGGTGTATACACGTACCGGGAAGAACAAGAACAGAATGCAGAGCACAGCTTACTCTTGACTTAAGCCGCAGTGAGGTATGCGATTACATTGTGAAGGCAGTGTCCCATGTTTTGGACAGTGCAAATATAGAATATGTAAAGTGGGATATGAACAGGCATATGACTAATCTCGGTTCAGCTGGACTGGACTGCAGGCGGCAGAAGGAAATGGCTCACAGATATATGCTGGGTCTTTACAGGGTGTTGGAGGAGATAGTATCCTCTCACCCTCATATATTATTTGAAAGCTGTTCAGGGGGCGGAGGAAGATTTGATGCAGGTATGCTTTACTATATGCCGCAGACGTGGACAAGTGATGATACAGATGCAGTAGAAAGGCTTTATATACAGTATGGCACAAGCATTGTATATCCTGTAAGTGCCATGGGAGCTCATGTGTCAGCCGTGCCTAATCATCAGTCAGGGAGAGTGATGGACCTTAAAATCCGTGGAGACGTGGCGATGAGCGGAAACTTCGGATATGAGCTTGACCTTATGAAATTTACTGATGAGGAAAAGGAGATTGTAAGAAGTCAGGTATCACAGTACAAAGAGCTTAGAAAATTTATCCAGTCAGCAGATATGTACAGATTAAAGAGTCCTTTTATGGGAAATGAAACAGCATGGATGTTTATATCACAGGACAAGAGGGATATCTTTGCAGCGTATTTCAGGATAAATGCAGTTGTAAATCCCGGAATCACAAGGCTTAAGCTTACGGGACTTGAAAAAGATGGTCTTTACAGGATAGAGGGAGATGAAAAAACCTATACTGGAGGAGAGCTTATGAATATAGGTCTTGTTATAGATATGTGGGGAGATTATCAGAGCAAAACCTTTAGAATTAAAAGGGTAATGTAAAAATTTCATAATGTAAAAAAGCCGCTGTATTTGCGGCTTTTTTTACATTGAATAAAACTCCTGTGTGTCATATAGTTCTTTTGTTATCTCAGCACCGCTTCGTTCCAAAGCATGTATTCGCATGGCTATTTCATGTGATTTTTTCTGCTGATTAATGTTAAATCTCTTTATAGCTTCCTCATATAAAGGCTGAGTGGCAAGCTTTGCTCTCATTTTTTTTGGAAACGGGCAGTATGTGGAAAGCATCTGACGTGCTACTTTATTAAGTCTTACGGCACCTGTTGATTCATATTTTATCCATATAAAATAGTCCATAATAAATACTTCTCTTGTGTTGTTACGGCATCGTGAAAGCTGATTCTTAAGTGCTTCCTTTTTGTCAGAGGACAACTCTCTGTTTTTCCTGTAAAACTGAACATAGTCAGAATATTCTGCCGTAATGGAAGGAACAGATACATTATTCCAGGCAGTTCCCATAATGGATTTACAAAGCTCCCAGCGAAATCTTCCTATAGTGGTTATCATGGTATCATTTATATTGCCTCTGAAAAACGCAGGGAAGAAAAAGCGGCCGGAGGTATTGCTGCGTTTACCGGATAAATCCTGCCACATAACTCCGTTAACTCCGTATACAGGAAATAAAATAATATCAGGAAATACCTGAAGCTGGATAACTTCCTTGTTTATTTTTTTCTCAGGCATACTATACATCTGTTCCCGGTAAAATGCAGAGTAGTCAATAGATATGCAGTTGTTTACTGCGTCATTAAGCTGCTCTGACGTAAGAAGAAAATTGTTAAGGTCACCCTCAAAATCATACATACTTAGCATTGGGGTAAATGCAAGCATATTGCCGTTTAATATACGGCAGTTATATTTAAGCATATTTTTTATTTCATATTTTACCCTTTGTACATTGTCATTCAAGAGCTTGGTTTCTTCTGCCGGAGATAAATGCTCCTCGCGTTTTCTGTCACGTACATATTCTGTGTAATCCTTATCAAACTCATTTTTTGAAGGCATTTTCTTACCGGTATATATGGCAGTGAGCCAGTCACGCATACGATATACCCGGCATGGAGTAACATTGTTTAAAGGCTTTATGCTTGTCAGTATTTCAAGCTGGTCATCAGTTAACAGCCTTTCGTCAAGAAGCCCGTAATCAAGAAACAGTTCAACAATTTTATTAGGTGCTTTGTCCTCAACATAATTAAAAAATACCTTTTCATATAATAAAAAATACATATTGGAAAGGTCTCTTCTAAAGGCTCTTGCATCATCATCCCTTGAAGCTTTGTCCGGCATTTCAATGTAAAATTCTATAAGAGAATTAAAGTGGAGATAATCCTCTTTTTCAAGCTTTGCATAGTTGCACAAAGTAAGAAGAGTTCCTGAAAAATCAACATATGAATTGTCAGATACACTTTTTGCAGTCTGTTCATATTGGGAGGCAGCAGGTGACGAAGGCTCTTTAAGAGCAGCGTTTGATGCCATCATAAAATAAAAATTAACCCTGTTGTAATCAATATCAAGCTGCAGTCCTGTACTTTCAGTTACTTTTTTATCTATCTGCACTATAACATTTTTCATGTTATTTAAAAGTCTCATAACATTTTTAGAGTATTCAGGAGTAACGTGTTCCATAAGGCTTGAAACAAGATAAAAGAGACAATCCTGACTGTTGCTTGAAAAAAGGGATATTTCTGTTTTTAAGAAAAATATCATATCCTCGTATGTGGTATAAATGGATTGTATCAGGTTAATCTGTTGTTTAATAAAGCCTTCGGGATTTTTTTCATAAAGCATTGAAAGCTTGTTCCCTGATTTATAGCAGTTTAAAAATATCTTATAATTGGCAGCAAATGACTGTGTATCAAATTTGTACAGTGATGATTCATGTGGCATAAGAAATGATGCAGGTGCTGCCTGTATATCATTACAACACTGAGTGTATTGTGTATATATAGTATTCAACAGGTTGTATACGTTTGTGATTTCCGTATACAGTGTATCATACTGTCTGTAAAGAAAATCCATAACAGAGCAAAGACCGTAATAATATTTTTTATGGATTTCAGGATTATTCTTTAAGAAATCAATAAAAGAATTGACATCATCAGCAGGGAAAGCCATAAGACGGCAGCCTGCCATGGCATAATATTCTCCAAGATAAAATCCTCCAAATAAATCCTTAAATGCAATAAATTCTCCTTCTTTATATATAACAGCTTCACCTGAATCTGTTATAAGCTTTGCAGAGCCATTGATAATATAAGCAATGCTTTCAATATTGTCTCCTGCCTCGTATATAAGTGTGTCTGAATTAAAGCTGTTTTCTCTGCCTATAATCAAATTCATTATGTAAAATCCCTCTTTCGTTTAGATATTAGATACAAATAATATATCAATTCTAGTATAAAGCATAATAAAACAAATTTCCACAATAAATTTGGAAATTTACTTGACTTACATATAAATAATTGTATAGAATAATATTATTTAAGAAAACAATGCTAAAACCCTTTTAAAGTGAGAAATAAAGTGTGGAAATGAGGTAAAACATGGCAAATATTATTTCAGATGAGACAATAGAATACGTAGGAATATTGGCAAAGCTTGACCTTAGTAAGGAAGAAAAGGAAAAGGCAAAAAAGGATATGGGAAGTATGCTTGATTATATAGACAAGCTTAATGAGCTTGACACTGAAGGAGTTGAGCCAATGTCTCATGTATTTCCCGTAAATAATGTATTTCGTGAAGATGTGGTTACAAACGGAGACGACAGGGAAAATATATTAAAGAATGCACCTGAGAGTAAGAACGGAAGCTTTGTTGTTCCAAAGACGGTAGATTAGGTGTCACATTATTTTTAAATTGATATGAAATATGAAAGGACATAAAGGATATGAGTTTAATGAGTCTTACGGCAGTAGAGCTTGGAAAGAAAATAAAATCAGGTGAGGTTACGGTAAGAGAGGCAGCACTTGATGCTTTAGAGCAGATAGAGAGGCAGGAAAAAGATTTAAACTGTTACGTGACAGTTGAGACAAAAGATAACATTTTAAAAAGTGCAGATGAAATTCAGAAAAGAATAGACGCAGGAGAGCTTACGGGTCCTTTGGCAGGAGTACCTGTTGCCATTAAAGACAATATGTGTACTAAGGGAATGCTTACAACCTGCAGCTCTAAGATATTAAATAATTTTTATCCTACCTATACGGCAGAGGCAGTTATAAATCTTGAAAAGGCAGGAGCATTAATTATAGGAAAGACAAATATGGACGAGTTTGCCATGGGAAGTACAACAGAGACATCTGCTTACGGAGTGACGAGAAATCCTTGGAATAAGGAATGTGTACCGGGAGGTTCCTCAGGAGGCTCATGTGCGGCTGTGGCGGCAGAGGAATGCAGCTATGCACTTGGCTCTGATACAGGGGGTTCAATAAGACAGCCAAGCTCATTCTGTGGTGTTACAGGTATAAAGCCAACATACGGAACAGTGTCAAGATATGGGCTTATAGCATACGGCTCATCCTTAGACCAGATAGGGCCGGTAGCAAAGGACGTTACTGATTGTGCCACAATACTTGAGGCTATATCATCATATGATTCAAAGGATTCAACCTCTGTAAAGAGAGAAAGCTATGACTTTACAAGTGCTTTAAAGGATGATGTAAAGGGAATGAAAATCGGTATACCAAAGACGTATTTCGGAGAGGGACTTGACAGGGAAGTGGCAGACGCAGTACTTGGTGCTGCAAAGGCTCTTGAGAATAAGGGAGCAATAGTGGAGGAGTTTGATTTAGGACTTGTAGACTATGCCATTCCTGCTTATTATGTTATAGCATCTGCGGAGGCAAGCTCTAATTTGGCAAGGTTTGATGGTGTAAAGTACGGATACCGCACCAAAGCAGCAGAGGGGCTTCACGATATGTATAAAAAGACACGCTCTGAGGGCTTCGGACCGGAGGTTAAGAGAAGAATAATGCTGGGCTCATTTGTTTTAAGCAGCGGATATTATGATGCATATTATTTAAAGGCACTTAGGACAAAGGCACTTATAAAGAAAGAATTTGACAAGGCATTTGACAAGTATGATGTAATACTGGGACCGGCATCACCTACTACGGCACCAAGGCTTGGAGAAAGTCTGCAGGACCCGATTAAAATGTATCTTGGAGATATTTATACAATATCGGTAAATCTTGCAGGGCTTCCGGGGATATCTGTTCCTTGCGGCATTGATTCAAAAGGTCTTCCTATAGGCTTACAGCTTATAGGGGATTGCTTTAAGGAGAATAATATTATACGTGCGGCATATGCTTTTGAGCAGACGAGACCATATGTAAGATGCGTATAATATACATGTTAAAGTGATTTTCACACTAATACGGTTAAAATAAGGAAGGAATAGCTATGAAACAGTACGAAACAGTCATAGGACTTGAGGTCCATGTAGAGCTTGCAACAAAGACGAAAATATTTTGCTCCTGTTCTACGGAATTCGGAGGAGAACCCAATACTCATACCTGCCCTGTGTGTACAGGTATGCCAGGCTCACTTCCCGTGTTAAATAAGCAGGTAGTAGAGTATGCAATGGCAGTGGGACTTGCAACAAACTGTGAGATTACACAGTACAATAAATTTGACAGAAAGAATTACTTTTACCCTGATAATCCTCAAAATTATCAGATATCACAGTTATATCTCCCTATATGCAGAAACGGTAAGGTAGAGATAGAAACGGAAGCGGGAAAGAAATTTGTAGGAATACATGAAATCCATATGGAGGAGGACGCAGGAAAGCTTATACATGACGAGAGAGGAGATGTGTCCTTAGTTGATTTTAACCGTTCAGGAGTGCCTCTTATAGAGATAGTATCTGAGCCTGATATGCGTTCAGCAGAGGAGGTTATAGCTTATCTTGAAAAGTTAAGGCTTATAATTCAGTATTTGGGAGCATCTGACTGCAAGCTGAATGAAGGCTCCATGAGAGCCGATGTAAATCTGTCAGTAAGGGAAGCCGGTTCCGAAAAGTTTGGCACAAGAACTGAAATGAAGAACCTTAACTCATTTAAAGCTATATCAAGAGCAATAGAAAATGAAAGAGAGCGTCAGATTGATTTGCTGGAGGCAGGAAAAGAGGTTATTCAGGAGACAAGAAGATGGGATGACAATAAGGAATACTCTTATGCAATGCGTTCTAAGGAGGACGCACAGGATTACAGATATTTTCCGGAGCCGGATCTTGTCCCGGTAGTTATAAGCGATGAGTGGTTAAATGAAGTAAAATCAAGACAGCCGGAGTTCAGGGATGAGAAGAAGGCCAGATATGTTAGTGAGTATAAGCTTCCTGAGTATGATGCAGACATTATTACATTGTATAAAAAAATGGCAGATATTTTTGAGGAGGCAACTGCAATATGCGGTAATCCAAAAAAGGTAAGCAACTGGCTTATGGTGGAAACTATGCGTCTTTTAAAGGAAAATTCTATGGAGCCTGACGATATATCATTTTCACCTGACAATCTTGCAAAGCTTGTTAAGCTCACAGATGACAATGCCATAAACAGTTCTGTGGCTAAAGAGGTTTTTGAGGAGGTTTTTAAAAATAATACAGACCCTGAAAAGTATGTTGAGGAAAAGGGTCTTAAGATGGACAATGATGAGGAGGGCTTAAGGGCAGCCATAGAAAAAGTTGTCGCAGATAATCCTCAGTCTGTTGGGGATTATAAGGCAGGCAAGGAAAAGGCAATAGGCTTTCTTGTAGGTCAGACCATGAAGGCAACAAAGGGAAAGGCGAATCCGGGTATTGTCAATAAGCTTTTAAAAGAAATTCTTGATAAATAAAAACAAAGCACCTTACATTTAAGATAAGTTATTGATTTTAAATGTAAGGTGTAATAATTTGGAGCAATATGATTAATAAATCAGAGTTTTGCAAATGTTTATCATATATAATATGTATAAGGAGAGAAGTATATTTGAAGATAAAGAAAATTATTGCCGCAATATGTATATTCATATTCCTGTGTGGCTGCACATCAGAATCAGACATAGATACAGATACAGGTACAAAGCAAATTCTTGACACACAGACAGTATGCGACGGTTTTAACAGGATTGCAGTTACTTTTTACGGCAATACGGAAACACAAATAGGCTTATCATGGTATACTCCATACAAAGATAATTACGGCAATGATGTTGAGATTATAGAAAAGGACACATTGGAAAAGCAGGATATCAGCTATGAGGTGCAATATGGTTATGGGGAATATGATGAAGAAAGTATGTATCATCAGACTGTGATTAAGGGACTTACTCCTGATACGGAGTACTATTTCAGAGTTGGAGATAAGAAATCACAGGAGTGGAGTGAGTATGGCAGCTTTAAAACAGGCAGCAGGGATATAAAGGAATTTTTATTTGTGGCAGTTACTGATACTCAGAGTGAGCATCTTCCGGATGCATATTTTTCTTCTGCAACAATGAAGACTGCCGTAAGTACGGCAGAAACACCGGCTTTTATAATGCACAGCGGTGATTTTGTGGATGATGGAGGAGACGAGAGTCTTTGGTCTGCACAGATGAACTCTGCAAGAGATATTCTTATGAATAATATTATAGTGCCGGCAGTGGGAAATCATGATGCTGATAATAATTCCTTCTGGCAGCATTTTATGCTGGAGAAGACAAACGGGCATAAGACAACGGGAATTTATTATTCATATGACTATGGAAATGTTCATTTTGCTGTTCTTGATACTAACAAGACAAATGATGACGATACCTCATACATAGATGACGAGCAGCTTAAATGGCTTGATGAAGATTTAGGCAAGGCAAGGGAAAACGGTGCTAAGTGGATTATAGTAAATACTCACAGAGGCTCATATACTGTAGGTGAGCATGCTTCAAGTGACAGGTATGCAGGTGATGACGGAATGAGATTAAGACTTGGCAGGATTCTTGAAAAGCACGATGTTGCACTGGTGATTCAGGGGCATGACCATTGTCCAAGTGTTACAAAGCCTATAGCAGAGGGAAAAGCCTCTGAAAATGGAGTGATTTACATAAATACAGGGGCAGCAGGCTCAAAGTCATATGAAATGGGAAACAATATGACTGATGAATATTATGACATGTTTCAGTATATTGACGTGGAAGAAAGAGAAAAGGATATATATCAGAATTTTGCCGTTGTGGAAGTGAAAGAGAGCAAAATAAAAGTGACAATGTATGAGCTTGATATTACAAAGACGGAAAATCAGCTATATATACTTTATGAGTTTGACATAAACAGGGGTGATTAAACAGATGCAAACAGATAATTATATATGTAAATATTTTGACAGGTGTGGAGGCTGTACTATGATAGATAAGCCTTACAGGGAACAGCTTGAGATAAAGAAAGCATACGTAAATCAACAGCTTAAGGGATATTGCTCTGTTGACGGAGTAATAGGCATGGCTGAACCTTATTATTACAGGAATAAGGTTCATGTAGTGCTGTCAAGAGAAAAGGCAAGAGGCGGCAAAAAGGGAAAAATAGCAGCGGGTATTTACGAGGAAGAATCCCATAGAGTGGTAGCAGTTAAAAATTGCCTTTTGCATGATAGATATGCAGATGAAATTATAGAATCAATAGTTGATATCATGGAAAAGGGGCGGTTTGAGCCTTATGATGAGGACAGGGGAACAGGAAATATACGTCACATTCTTATACGGAGGGGTCATGTGTCAAAGGAAACAATGGTAATTATTGTGACGGGAACAAAAGTATTTCCGGGAAATAAAAACTTTACAAGAGAGCTTTTAAAAAGACATCCTGATATAACCACAATAGTTCATAACATTAACGATAAAAAGACAAGTATGGTGCTTGGACAGAATCAGAGAGTTTTATATGGAAAGGGTTATATACATGATATATTGTGCGGACTTAAGTTTTGTATTTCTCCAAAATCCTTTTATCAGATTAATTCAGCACAGACAGAGATTTTGTACGGTAAGGCAATGGAGTTTGCAGGGCTTACGGGAAAGGAATCTGTTATAGACGCATATTGCGGAATAGGTACAATATCTATGGTGGCGTCACGTTATGCAGGAACAGTGACAGGCGTAGAGCTTAACAGTGATGCAGTGAGAGACGCAAAAATTAATGCAAGGCTTAATAATGTGGAAAACGTAAAATTCTACAATGATGATGCGGGAGCTTTTATGGAAAAAATAAATGAAAAACCTGACGTTGTGTTTATTGACCCGCCAAGAAGCGGAAGCACTGATAAATTTTTAAGCTCTCTTATACGGCTGTCTCCGAAAAAAATTGTGTATGTGTCATGCAATCCTGAAACACAGAGAAGAGATTTAAAGCGGCTGATTCATGGCGGCTATAAGGCAGAAAAAGCATGTGCCGTAGATATGTTTCCGGGAACCGGAAGTGTTGAGACAGTTGTCCTTTTGTCCCAAAAAGAAGGTCGACGACTATCTGAAAGTATCATTAGACCTTGATGAGTTGGATATTACTGCATCAGAGAGCGAAGCGACTTATGCGGAGATTAAAAACTATGTATTTAATAAGTATGGGGTAAAAGTATCAACATTATATATCTCTCAAATCAAGAGGAAGAACGGGATTGAAATGAGAGATAATTATAACAAGTCAAAAAATCCTGATGCGAAAGTGCCACAGTATCCGCCAGAAAAAGAAAAGTATATTGTGGAGGCACTGAAGTATTTTCAAATAATATGAGTGAAACAAGAAATGATGTAAAATGCCGATTCTATGCTCAAATCTGGAGTACAGCTTAAATGGCTGAAACGATTAAAAGAAATTGTTAATGATACAAAATAATTAGCTTGCAATTTTGAAGGTTGGAGATTTATGTCAGGGTAAAAGGGTTACAGCAAATGAAGAA
>CALWSG010000034.1 GCA_944384155.1 uncultured Lachnospiraceae bacterium
CATATAATAAAGCTTAAAATATGTCAGGCACCCGGTTTTGGTGGTAAATCCATGAAAGCCGGGTGATTTTATGTTGAAGTGAAAAGATACAAAATAGTTGAAATTAACAATATAATTAAGTATACTATATATGTATAATTAAAGTAAGAGCCTGCTTATCAGATAAAATCAGGACTTACTGCAGCCGAAAAATTTTTCTGATAAGTATATGATGAAAAGCATAGTGGGTATAGGAGAGGGTGCTTATGAGCAAGACATCGAAGGAAACAGGTATAGAGCAGAAACTTATAGACATTAATCAGTATCTTACTTATCCGGGAGAGTGTAAATGTGGAGGTAAATATGTTTATCGCGGATTAGGCACATATGAGTGTGAGAACTGCGGGACTATTTTTAAAAATGAGTATGGAATAGTAAGGGATTTTGTTGACAAGTACGGAACTAATTATAGTATTTTTGAAATTGCGGAAAAAACCGGGGTACCAAAGAGGATAATTGATTTGTTTATAAAAGACGGAAAATTTATAACCGTGGAAAAGCAAAAAGTGTGTATTATATGTCATCAGCCGATAGAATCAGGAGTGTATTGCAACAAATGTGCCTTGAGGCAGATACAAAGCTCATTTGAGAATAATAGGAAGAAGCTGTCAAGCGGAGTAAGAGCTCAGGATATGAAAGGTGAAATGCACTACGGAAAAAGGGCTGAAATGTATGAAAACAGAAGAAACAGAACAGAAGAATGAAGGGATATAAAACGAAAATAGACAATATAAAAATGAATAATACAAAAAGATACATATTAACCGTAATCTTTATGGCTTTGTCTGTAGTCTGGATGGCTGTCATATATGTGTTTTCAAGCCAGACGGGAGAGGAATCCGGAAGCTTAAGCAATAATATTGCAAGACTGCTGTGCAATGCACTAAAACTTGAAGCAGAGGGAAGCAGCTTTGAAATGCTTACGTTTTTAATAAGAAAGGCAGCACATTTTACTGAATACGGGATTCTTGGATTTTTGTATATGTCAGTTTTAATATTATGGAGCAGGGCTGTAAAATACAGGCTTCCCATAGTTACATTAATGTGTATGATATATGCCGTGACAGATGAATTTCATCAATCCTTTATATCAGGAAGGTCACCGGCAGTATTTGATGTTGTAATAGATACGGCAGGCGGCTTTACAGGAGGAGCAGTATGTCTTCTGATAATGTATGGATACATAAAAATCCGTGAAAGGCACGGAAATAGAAAAGAGGAAAATAAAAATGATAGCAGAAAAAATGGTAGGTTTTGTGGAAAATAACTCTGCAATCCGAATGATGTTTGAGGAAGGAAAAAGGTTATCGAAACTGTACGGAGCAGAGAACGTATATGATTTCAGTCTGGGTAATCCCAATGTGCCGGCACCCTGTGCTGTTGACAATGCCATAAAAGATATTCTTGACAGCGAGGATTCTTCATATGTACATGGATATATGAGTAATGCGGGCTATGAAGATGTAAGAAGAACAATAGCAGATTCCCTAAACAGAAGATTTGGTACTGATTTTACCGACAGAAATCTTATAATGACTGTGGGGGCAGCAGGAGGGCTTAATGTTATATTCAGGGCACTTTTAAATCCCGGTGATGAGGTTATTACATTTGCACCTTATTTTCTTGAGTACCGGGCATATGTAGGTAATTTTGACGGTGTTTTAGTGGAAGTTCCGCCTAATATACCGTCTTTTCTTCCAAACCTTAAGGAACTGGAAAAAAGGATAACTCCAAGAACAAAATGTGTTCTTATTAATAATCCCAATAATCCTACAGGAGTGGTTTATCCCGAAAATATAATAAGGGAACTTACGGCTATAATAGAAAGAAAAAGCTTTGAATTTAACACTGATATTTATCTTATATCTGACGAGCCTTACAGAGAGCTTGTATATGATGGCGTAAATGTACCATATTTAACAAAGTATTATGCTAATACAGTTGTGGGATATTCCTTCAGCAAGTCACTGTCCCTTCCGGGAGAGCGTATAGGTTATATTGCCGTACCAAATGAAATGAAGGATTTTGATACTGTAGTATCGGCACTTACAATAGCAAACAGGATATTGGGCTATGTAAATGCACCGTCACTTATTCAAAGAGCAGTTGCAAGAGCTATTGATTCAAAGACGGATGTGGGATATTATGACAGAAACAGAAAGCTTTTATATAGTACCCTTAAAAATCTGGGGTTTGACATAGTAAAGCCTGAGGGTGCTTTTTATCTCTTTGTGAAGTCGCCTGTTGAGGATGAAAAGATTTTCTGTGATATGGCAAAGGAGGAAAACATCATAATGGTTCCCGGCAGTTCATTTGCATGTCCGGGGTATGTAAGGCTGGCATATTGTGTGTCATATGAAACTATAGAAAGGTCAATTCCTGCGTGGAACAGACTTATGGAAAAGCTAAAGAAAGGAAATCTTAATTTAAAATGAAGCTGTGGGAAAAAAATGTGAGAAAGGTTGAGCCTTACGTTGCAGGGGAGCAGCCTGACAATAAAGATATGGTAAAGCTTAATACAAATGAGTGTCCATATCCTCCGTCGCCAAAGGTTAAACAGGTAATTAAAAAAATTGAAGAAAATACAGACAGACTGAGGCTGTATCCTGATAAGACAATGGCACCGTTAATAAATGCATTGGCAGAGTTTTACGGTGTGGAAAGTGATATGGTATTTGCGGGAGTCGGTTCTGATGATGTTATAGCAAATTGCTTTCTGACGTTTTTTAATTCAGAAAAACCTATATTGTTTCCGGAGATTACATATTCCTTCTACCCTGTGTGGGCTGACCTATATAAGATTCCCTATAAGACCCCTAAGCTTCGGGAGGATTTTACTATAGACGTTAATGATTATATGGGGGAAAACGGAGGAATTATTATTCCAAATCCAAACGCACCTACGTCTATATATGAAAGTCTTGAAGGCATCGAGAAAATAGTAAAGGCAAATCCTGCATCGGTTGTTATAATAGATGAGGCATATATTGACTTTGGAGGAGAGAGTGCAATACCTCTGGTAAAAAAATATGATAATCTGCTGGTGGTACAGACATTTAGCAAGTCCCGGTCAATGGCAGGTATGCGTATAGGATATGCCATAGGCTCAGGGGAGCTTATAGCTGCACTTAATAATGTGAAAAATTCCATTAATTCATATACCCTTAATTATGTTTCAATTCTTGCAGGTGAGGCGGCAGTAAAGGATAAGGAATACTTTGATGCAACGAGAAATAAGATTATTGAAACAAGAAAAAGGTCTATGATGGAATTGGAGAAGCTTGGATTTACATTTCCTCAGTCTAAGGCAAATTTTATATTTGCCACTCACAAGGATTATAATATTACAGATATGTTTAATTATCTTAGGGATAATAATATATATGTAAGACACTGGAATAATCCTCTTATTAAGGATTATTTGAGAATAACAATAGGAACAGACGAAGAAATGAACAGACTTTTTGATGAGATAAAAAAATATATGAATAGTAAGTAATGCAGTAAAGGAGGAGAGGCAGAATAATTATGCTTCGCATTATATATTATATCCTTATGGCAGCAGGAGTTATATCTCTGTTTGTACTTGGCGTCATTCATAACGGTTCTGACTTTCTTATATTAATGGGAATAATTTTAATACTTCACAGTCTTTGCAGATGGCTTCTTAATAAATTTAAGCTTACGCCGTCAGGGGCAGACAGAAGTATAGAACAGATAGATAAAATGACGGGAAGGGAATTTGAGGAATTTGTAGCGGCAGTTCTTGAGGGATGCGGATATGAGATAGACGAGATAACGGCAGCAAGCGGTGATTATGGTGCAGATATAATAGCTGTTGCAGATGGAGAGAGGATTGCAGTACAGTGCAAGCGGTACGGTAAGCCTGTGGGTGTAAAGGCTGTTCAGGAGGTTATATCAGCCATGAAGCATTATTCCTGCCAGAGGGCAGCAGTAATCACCAATAGCACCTTTACAAATCAGGCATATACTCTGGCAGAGGATAATGAAGTAGTTACACTGTGGGATAGAGAGAGCCTTTTAAATATGCGGAATCAAAGTGTCCGCCATAAAAGAAATAAACAGTAAAAAAGAAGTAACAATCAGGCACTTTTACACAAGCGTTTAGAATTTGTGTAACCGGTACTCTTTCGTTGCTTCTTTGCATTTATAAGGGATTCTATTTTTGCCTTGTAGTAATCATCAGTGGAGATTCGTATAAGACTGATAAGACGATAAATGTCAAGGTCTCTCGGAAGACGCTTGTTGACAGCAAGATTAATTATATATTTGGCGGAACCAAAGCTGCACAGATGAGTGTGTCCGTCCTTAAATTCCTTAGAGGTATTGTAAACTATAAAACCGCTTTTAGCTCTGAATATTATGTAGCTGTTTTTTGTATAGATTTGTGTCAATACAATCAGTCCTTTCTCTATTCATATATATTGTGGTGTTTACAAGCTTCATTACTATATGTTGAGTGTATCATAAGATGTAAGTTAAATCAACAATATGATGTAAAAAATCAGAAAAATACAAGTAAAATATTGCTAAAATCATAGAAAGGCATGGTAAGGGTTATGGATAACAGACAGGAGCAGGTAAGGCAGGAGGAAGAGAAATATCTTCATAATGTACTTGAAAAGCTTCAGAAAAAAATAGGTATGCTTAACCGGAGTATTAAATCAGGAGATGAGGAAATCCGGAAGATGGACGAGTATTATTGGGAAAATTACAATGAATTTGATGAGTATGGCTATGAAAATTATGATAACAGGCAAAACAGGCTTAACAAAGCAGGAGAAAATGCAGATAGGATAAAGGAGCGTTACAGATATGAAAAAATGCTGGATTCTCCTTATTTTGCACGAATAGATTTTATATATGACGGAGAGGAGGAGCCTGAATCGTATTATATAGGCATAGGAAATTTCTCAATGGAATCGTCACAGGTTCCTATGGTATTTGACTGGAGGGCGCCGGTTTCCGGACTTTTTTATGATTATGACAAAGGACCTGCAAGCTTTAATGCTCCGGGAGGACTGATGACAGGTGAGATTTCATGTAAGCGTCAGTATAAAATAGCAGGAGGGGAGCTTAAATACTTTTTTGAAAGCGATATAAATATAGATGATGAGGTGCTGAAAAAAGAGCTTTCCATGAACGGAAGCGACAGTCTTAAAAGTATAGTGACAACAATCCAGAAGGAGCAGAATAAAATAATAAGGGATAAATCCAGCAAAATACTGGCGGTACAGGGAACTGCAGGCTCGGGAAAAACCTCGGTGGCACTTCACAGGGCTGCTTATCTGTTGTATAACAGCAGAGGTCAGCTTAAGGCAGACAATGTTCTTATACTATCTCCTAACAATGTTTTTGCGGATTATATTTCCCATATACTTCCCGAATTAAATGAGGAAAATATATGCGAGATGGAGTTTGATGATTTTGCTTCGAGGGAGCTTTCAGAAATAGGAAAGTGTCAGGACAGGTATGATCAGATAGAGGAGATTATAGCAAACGGATATGGTGTACATGCTAAATATAAGCAGTCAAAGGAATTTGCCGCGGAGATAAACGGATATGTGCTGGGACTTGAGGCGGATATAATTAATTTTAAGACGGTCAAGTATAAAAAAATAGAAAAAACAGAAAAGGAGCTTGAAATTCTCTTTTATGAAAAGTTTGGAGACATTCCCATACTTAAGAGAATGGAAGCCATTGCAGAATATGTAATTGATGAGGCGGAAACTCTTTCAGGAAAGGATTTTGACCCTATAGAAGCAGAGATTATAAAGGAAAAGTTTAACAGGCTGTATGATACGAGAGATATATTAAGGCTTTACGGAAATATGCTTATTGATATGGGGCTTCCATTTGATTTTAACAGTGATTCCATAAGGTATGAGGATGTTTTTCCCCTTGTTTATTTTAAGTATCAGCTTATGGGAGCAGGAAACCACAGACCTGTTAAGCATCTTATAATTGATGAAATGCAGGATTATTCTTATATACAGTATGCCATAATACAGAAAGTATTTAAGTGTCATATGACAATCTTAGGTGACAGGTACCAGACTATTGGAGATGTAAGAAATGATGTTCTGGGATATATAAAAGAGCTGTTTGGCAGAGAAGTAAAATGTGTGGAAATGAAAAAAAGCTACAGGCAGACAATAGAAATAGGAAAATTTGCAGCAGATATTATTGGAGAAAATGATATAGAATTTTTTGAACGTCACGGTAAGAAGCCTGAGATTATAAGCATTTCGGACACAGAGGAGATGCTTGGAAAAATATCAATGGAGGCAGAAAAGCAGTTAAGCGAAGGAAAGTATGAAACCGTGGCAGTTCTTTGCTATAATGAGAAGGAAGCCTTATTTGTTTATGACAAAATTAAAAACAGTATTCCAAACAGAAATGTAAATTACATGGATAGGGAAAGTGAAAGATTTATAAAAGGAATTACAGTAACAACCTTTTATATGGCAAAGGGATTGGAATTTGATTGCGTTCATGTGCCATTTTGTGATGAAAGATACATGGGAAGCAGCTTTGGAAAGCAGGCATTATATATAAGTGCCACAAGAGCAATGCATGAATTAAGTATGTACAGGCAAAGGGATTGTATAATATAAAATGCCGTCAGCAGTACATTTTGTGCTGCTGACGGTAAAGCAGAAAAAGCATTAATAATTATAGGGCAGATGCCGCAAGCTCTCCATTGACAAGGTCAATGGTTATGGTATCGCCGCTGTTTACATTGTCAGATAAAATAACCTTTGCTGCCAGTGTTTCAACGTGCTTTTGCAGATAACGCTTAAGAGGTCTTGCACCGTAGGCAGGCTCATAGCCGTTATCAATAATATAAGCCTTTGCATTGTCCGTAAGTGCAATGGAAATATCCTTATCGGCAAGACGTTTATTAATATCGGCAAGCTGTAAGTCAACTATGCCGCTTATATTATCCTTTGTCAGCGGCTTAAACATTATAATTTCATCAAGACGGTTTAAAAATTCAGGTCTGAAGGAGGCCTTAAGCTCATTCATAACCATGGCTTCATTTTCAGGTCTGATATTGCCGTTTTCATCTATTCCATCTAAGAGGTAAGATGAGCCAAGGTTAGAAGTAAGTATAATAATAGTATTCTTAAAGTCTACAGTACGTCCCTGTGAGTCTGTTATACGTCCGTCATCTAACACCTGAAGGAGTATATTAAATACATCAGGATGAGCTTTTTCAATTTCATCAAACAAAACTACAGAATATGGCTTTCTTCGCACTGCTTCCGTAAGCTGTCCTCCCTCGTCATAGCCTACATATCCCGGAGGAGCTCCAACAAGCCTTGATACGGAATGCTTTTCCATATATTCAGACATATCAATACGAACCATGTTCTGCTCATTGTCAAAAAGATTTTCGGCAAGAGATTTTGCCAGCTCTGTCTTACCTACACCTGTAGGACCTAGGAATAAGAAGGAGCCAATAGGCTTTGTAGGGTCTTTAATACCTGCTTTTGAACGTATAATAGCTTCCGTTACCTTAGTAACACCTTCATCCTGTCCGATTACACGCTTGTGTAAAAGGTCTCCGAGATGAAGCGTTTTGTTTCTCTCAGATTCAGTAAGCTTTGACACAGGTATTCCCGTCCACCTTGATATAATTCTTGCAATTTCTTCTTCAGATACATTTTGATGCACAAGTGACAAATCCTGATTTTTTACCTTATTTTCTTCTGCTTCAAGCTGTTTTTGCAGGGAAGGAAGCTTGCCGTACTGAAGCTCTGCAACCTTCTCAAGGTCATATTCTCTTTCTGCCATTTTTATCTGGTTATTAATATCCTCAATTTCCTCACGGAGCTTATTTAAGTGTTCAACAGAAGTTTTTTCATTTTCCCACTGGATTTTTTTGTTGTTAAACCGATCCTTAAGCTCTGCAAGCTCTTTCTGTAATGTTTCAAGTCTTGCTGCACTTAGCTTATCTGTTTCTTTTTTTAGTGCCGTTTCTTCTATTTCAAGCTGCATAACCTTACGTCTTAACTCATCCAGCTCCACAGGCATGGAATCAAGCTCTGTCTTTATAAGGGCACAGGCTTCATCTACCAGGTCGATTGCCTTGTCAGGAAGAAAACGGTCTGAGATATAACGGTTAGACAAAACAGCAGCCGACACTAAGGCACCGTCTGTTATTTTTACGCCGTGAAATACCTCATAGCGTTCCTTTAAGCCTCTTAAGATGGATATTGTATCCTCGATGGAAGGCTCATCTACAAGGACAGGCTGGAAACGCCTCTCAAGAGCAGGATCTTTTTCAATATATTTTCTGTATTCGTCAAGGGTAGTTGCACCTATACAGTGAAGCTCGCCTCTGGCAAGCATAGGCTTAAGCATATTGCCGGCGTCCATTGAGCCTTCGGTCTTTCCGGCACCGACTATGGTGTGAAGCTCATCAATAAAGAGGATAATCTGCCCGTCACTTTTCTTTACTTCCTCAAGAACAGCTTTAAGTCTCTCCTCAAATTCTCCTCTGTATTTTGCACCTGCCACAAGTGAAGCCATATCCAGGGCAAATATTTTTTTATCCTTAAGTCCGGCAGGAACATCGCCTGCAACTATACGCTGTGCAAGACCCTCCACGGCAGCAGTTTTACCTACACCCGGCTCACCTATAAGAACAGGATTATTCTTTGTCTTACGTGAAAGTATCTGTATAACATTTCGTATTTCCGAATCTCGGCCTATAACCGGGTCAAGCTTTTGAGTTCGTGCTTTTTCCACAAGGTCAGTTCCGTACTTTGCAAGTGTGTCATATGTTGCTTCAGGATTATCGGAGGTTACTTTCTGATTGCCTCTAACTGAAGAAAGAGCAGTTAAAAAGCGTTCCCTTGTTATTCCGTATTCCTTAAAAATTGCCTTTAGCGCGGCATTAGGATATTTTAAAAGAGAGAGGAATAAATGCTCTACAGACACATATTCGTCGCCCATTTGCTTTGCTTCGTCCTCGGCAGAGATTAAAGCCTTATTTAAATCATTTCCCACATATATCTGTCCACCCTGAACCTTCACACGCTTATTAAGATATTCCTCAACACGGTGTGAAAAATGGTCAGTGTCAATTTCCATTTTTGCAATAAGCTTTAAAATCAGCCCGTCCTCCTGGTCGATGAGAGCTTTAAGCAGGTGTTCCTGTTCAATTTCCTGATTGCCGTACTGGTATGCAAGCTTTTCACAGTCTGAAACAGCTTCCATTGACTTTCTGGTAAATTTGTTAATGTTCATGGTATCCCTCATTTCCCGCTAATAATACGTATATATATGCCCTATAGCGAACAGGCATATAATGGTTAATTTGCTTCTTTACAATTTATAATATATCATTCATTATTAGCACTGTCAAGAGGTGAGTGCTAATTTGCAAAAAGATTGTGAAAATAGTACAAATAAAATAATTAAATAAAAAATAAAGTTGTACAAAAATAAAAAATATGTTAAAATATTATAAAATTATAGGTTATAATTTATTTTATATAAATTAGGCTTGTTTGTGCGTGATTATGACAGTAAAATCATGTATTATATATGGAGAGATGGAGCTATGGAAAAAAACAGAGCATTAAAATTTAATGAAGTTAATATATATGGGAGATATGATGAAATAAAGCCATATGATGAATTTATCAGTATTATGAGGGAGCATATGGACGATATAAGTCCCGGAAAGTGTATTCTGCTTATGAGCGGTGAGGTAAGGGGGTTTAAATATAATACTGATGTTATAAGCGTTGAGGAGAGAAGGGAAATAGTAAAGTTTTATAAAAGCTTTATTACCATGGAAAAAGATATTATTTGTGTTACAAAGGCCTATGGTGATAATTTTATTACTGCCAGATATATGGACTTTATGAAGGGGGAAGAATTTCTTTCAAAATTTAACATGGTTGTATCGAAATTTTATGAGAAAGCAAAGGAAGCATTTTCTGATATATCAATTAATCTTACACTGGGTGTAAATATAATAAGTGAAAAGGGGCATGATATTGCAGCAGAGCTTGACAATGCCAATTATGCAAGGCTGGAAGCGGAAAAAACCATGCAGAGCGTTGTTGTGTTCAGAGAGGAAATGGTAAAGGACAGATTACAGAAGGTGAAGCTTGTAAATGAATTTAACGAAGCACTTTCAAAGGGTGAATTTAAGGTATATTATCAGCCAAAGGTAGATTCCCTGTGCCACAATGTTGTTGGCGGGGAGGCACTTGTAAGATGGGTTAAAAGTGACGGTACTATTATTCCCCCATTTTCATTTATTGAGCTGTTTGAGGAAAACAGGTATATAATAAAGCTTGATTATTTTGTGTATGATTGTGTATTTCAATATATTGCAGACAGAATAAAGGCAGGACAATATGTTGTGCCAATTTCCATGAATGTATCAAGGATACATATGGAGGATAACGGAATTATAGAATATATTAATTTTTTGCTTGATAAATATAAGGTTCCTGTACAATATCTTGAATTTGAGATAACGGAAAATGTGTGTATGCTTCAAATGGAAAATACACTTAAGTTTATAGATGCAATGAAGAGCCTTGGAATAAAGGTATCCATGGACGATTTCGGTTCAGGGTATTCTTCATTAAATCTGTTAAGCGAGGTTCCTGTAGATATTCTTAAGGTTGACAGGAAATTTTTCATAAACTGGGATAAATCTCCTAAAAAACAGATAATTATAGACAGTATTTTATCTATGGCGAAGAAACTTCATATTTCCGTAGTGTGCGAGGGTGTGGAGTATGAGGAACAGAGCAGATATCTTGGACTGGCAGGGTGTGATATGCTTCAGGGGTTTTACTTTTCAAGACCAATTCCGGAGGCAGATTTCACAAAATATATAGATGAGCATAAGGCAGTAAAGCGTAATGTATATATATTCGGATTTGATGGAAGTCTCTCTGACACAACCGGAGTATACGAGGGAAAAATCCGGGGTAAGGATGTAAGATTTGCGGAGGGTATGGCAAAGGGGAGAAAGGTATTGTATTTTCCCGGAGGAAATCCTGCGTCAGAAATAATAGAGATGCCTAAGATATCATATTTGGAGAGGGATTTTACCTTGTCTATGTGGATAAAGGCTGAAACCACAAATATATGGACAAGTGTATTTTATGCAGATTATGAAAATATATTTGTATCCGTTATGCCTTTGGCAAAGGACGAAAAAGCAGTATTTAGAATGAAGGTTAAATCTGAGCCTGATGGCTGGTATGATGTTTTAAGCACAGAGACATTAGGCAGCCGGTGGACAAATATTGTGGCATCATACAATGCAGAAACCAGTGTTATATGTCTTTATGTCAACGGTATTATGGCAAAATCAGTTGAGGTAAGAGAAAGACCCGAGGTTCTAAGGCGTGTAATGCTTGGAGGAGATATATATCAGAGAAGTTTTAACGGGTATGTGGGAGAATTGAGAGTGTATAATTATCCTTTGGGTATAAGTGAGATAAAGGATTTATATATAGAGCAGAGTGAAACATACAGAGAATAAGAAAGAACTGAATTATAAACGGAAGAAGCAGAAAATGGCTGTGGGAGATATAAAAATATCTAAGCACAGCCATTTTTTGTATATACAATTTAGGTGGAGAGATAATAAATTGAATATTA
>CALWSG010000035.1 GCA_944384155.1 uncultured Lachnospiraceae bacterium
GTGCCCAAACCAAATCCATGATTAAGACCTGTGTATTTATGAAATTCAGTGTCAATGCCAATAGCACTTAAATTATTAATTCGGGTCTCCATGGTACGCCAGCTTGCAATTCCATCATTTTCACCTACACATGCATAAGTTGGCGGATCATTTTCCGTATAATCACTATGACCGGTGTACTGCATAATTACTGCACCGGGTCTTGGCAAATCTGCTCCCCCAAAGGCTGCCGGACCATATGAACCAAGCCATGCCGCCATTCTTGCACCTGCCGAGCCGCCCCACAGTGAGTAGCAATCTGTATCAACCTCAAGCTCCTTGGCATGTTCAAAGATAAAACTGATGGCTCGTGCCAAATCCTGACACCCTGTCTTTGCACCCGGGCGGTAAATCAGGGCAAATGCATTATATCCCTTTTTTGAAAGCTCCAAAGCCTGAGGAAAACTATCATGGATGGCACCCACATAAGCAAAACCACCTCCCGCATTACATACTGCAAATTTTTCTCCCGGATTTCCCTTAAAGAAAAATAATCCCGTATCCTCCTTATCCGGGTCAGCAGCCTTTTCTTCCTCCGTGTAGATATCGTAAAAAACCATGTCTCCTGCTTCTGCATGCTCCTTCATATAATTTACAATTTCCACAGTCTTGTTACTATCAATATTGTTGTACCATGTAAGCCTCAGTTCTCCCAAAGTGTTTCCGCTGTAATATCCGCTGTCAGCCGGAAAAATCAATCTTCCGTAATCTCCAAAAGAAGGATTACTTACAACATCTGATATTTTTGTATTTATGGTATAAGCTTCGTTTTGATTCATTCCTTCCGCCATCTCTTGCTTCGTTATATTTTCTGATTGACTCATATTGCTGCAGGCACTTAAGATTACAGTAAATAAAACACCTAAAATATAAATCCCTATCATTCTTTTCATGATAATCTACACTCCTTAGTATGCTGTTTTCCATGCTGCTTATCATCTACAGTATAATAAAATCGAGACTTCCGGGGAAGTCTCGATTCGTTCATGAGTTTATACTTTTTGGTTATAACATACTCTATTGATGCAGCACTGTTTGGATTGCTGAAAGAAAACGCTTTACCGTTTCCGACGGTGTCCGTGAATGAAGGAGACCGTAAGGAATGGAATGATTCCAATCTACAGAAATCACTTTAAGCAGTGGATGTACATTACTCCACGCCTGAACCGCCATTAGGATATCGTTGCTGTTTTCACAGCGGTTAAACACATCTACACTGTAAAAATCAAAATCTACTATGTTAATTTGACTATGATTCTGCCAAATATCATCCCGAAGCTCATCAACATAACGGCTCCAATCTCTGTGCATCAGCATCAGATTTTCTCCATATAAATCCTGAACGGTGAGCTTGTTTTTATCTGCAAGGCGGTGATGTATTGACACTGCACAGCAAAGAGGCTGACGCGAAATTTCAAAGCCTGCACAATTTCGAAGATTCAGCATTGTATCATCAAAAATACCTGCAACTACATCAATGTGCTGCCCAAGATTTTTCAAAATCTCCCGTGCATTTTCAGGGGTATTCTCAAAAGGAACAAGCTTAAACTTTATTTCCGGGCAAAGCACATGAATCTTCGGCCAAAGTTCAACTAAAATCTGAGCCGGAGTCATTGGTGAGGTTCCGATACGGATAACATTATCCCCCTCCTGCATAGCATTCTTTGCCCGAATCACGGAATCACGGCAATACTGAATAATATACTTGGTATCATTATATAAAGACATTCCGGCTTTCGTCATTTTCAATCCTCTATGAGTACGCTCAAACAATTTGACTCCTAAATCTGCTTCCAACAGGTTTATCTGTTTGATTACTGCAGTAGGTGTTATGTATGCCTGCTCCGCTGCTTTATTAAAGCTCCCTGCATCTGCCACTTTAATAAACGTTTCAAGTTGAGGGTTGTACATTCTGAATCTTCTCCTTTCTGCCGCATCTTAAAAAAGCTCATCTAATAATATATAATACTTTATTTTATTCCAATCCGGTTCAACGCCAAGCTTTTTAAAGAATATACGAAAATCAATATCTCCATATATGCCGACGACATACTTTCCTTCATAATTATGCTTTAAGCTTCTGTAGCATAACGCTATATCCTGCCATTTATCTGCTTTTCCCATTCTTCCAAGATCAATAAAACCACTTATTGAGTCCTCCTTTGCAAATATGTTTGGCAGGCAGTAATCTCCGTGAGATAAAACTATTTCTTCCTCCGGACGGTTATCATAAAGCCATTCTAATAATTCTTCCGGATCTTTAAAGCCTTCTTCTGAAAAAGTTTCCGGCTCAACATTATCTACATCAACAAGCCCATTATCCACATTATATTTTGCCTGCCTTAATTTTACGTCCAACATATTATTACAAGGACATTCTGTTACATCTATGCTCCATAACAATTTCAATCCGTCTGTCAAAATCTGCATCAGCATATGGGGATTTTTCATATAGGATATGTCACAAGACATCCTTCCGCTTATTTTTGACATTAATAAATATGACATATTATTCTGTATCTCATATGCCAGTATGCGTGGAACTATTGATTTTTCTCCAAGCCACTTCATCATCTTATATTCATTGTCTGTTTCATTGCCTTCCGGCTGTATTTTTAATACCATATCACGAAAAATCATTACTTTAGAAGCAGACATTCCTATGGTATCCATTTGATATTTTTTACCTGCAATTATACTTTTAATGCTGCTTGGAATGTCCCACCCATCTGATTCCCGCCACGAACCAATAGTTAATCCTTGGGTTGTAGGTTTCACTCTGCCACCCCTTTCTCCACTCAGGTGCAGCCTTTCCTGCCACTTTTAATGGTAATACAAATTAGATAACTTATTTTACTATATTCTTCGTGAAATTTCAATTACTCACATGTTTTAGTTTTCCCATTTTTAATTTATAGCAATAAGGCAGGACATATCAGCCCTGCCCTTCCATATTCCACTGCGGCATTAACACCATATATTTTCAAGACTTTAGTTCAAGAAATTTTAATGCTAATTCTTTTACATCTATCTCATTCATAAACGGCAGATATTTATCAACAGCCTCTCCCCTTTCAATGGATTTTTCTGCCAGCTCTTTTACATCGCTTTCACTCATATAAGGCAAAAAAATATCTATATTGGCAGGATTTGAATTGCAAGATTTTTCTATAACTATATCCATTTGTAAGGTATTTAATATAGGTAATGCATTAACAATCTCATCTCTTGAAATTTGATTGTTGTCAAAGCTTTCAGCAATATTATTATTTACGGCAGCTTCAACTAATGCAGATCTTTCTCCCAATAATTCATCTACGGAAACATTAAATATATCAGCTAATTCCGGCAGCTTTGTAATGTCCGGCATACTGTTGCCTCTTTCCCAATTAGATACAGCCTGAAAACTAATACTTAGTTTATCTGCAAGCTCTACTTGTGTCATATTATGTTCTCTTCTTAATGAGGAAATTCTCCTTCCTATTTTCTGCATATTAAACATCTTCTTCATCCTTTCCTGATTATATTTTGAAAAAGCTTCTTCATACTGAAATTATATCAGGTTATGACACAAAGTCTATCAAGTTGTAATTGAATCCACTCTTAAATAAAGCCAAAAGTCCCTTCCCTAAAGTTTTTGCTTCAATTTCTCTTCTAATTCGCCCAAATAGCTGTTCTCCATCTCCCTTGATTTAAAAATATGTATTTCTTTTCCTTCCGCCTGCTGCAGCAAGCTTTTCAGCTCCGGATTATTATTTTTCTCAAAGTTCTTAACAAACTCAATGAATTCTTTATCCGGCTCTGTTTCTATCCACGGCATATCAACTCTTGGTTTTCCTCGGTGCATTTCTATCCCTTTTAGGCATACTTCTAATGGGTAATCAAGCCAAAACACAGTATCACATTGTTCAAGCCTGACAGGAAGAGTTCTTGCATAATTTCCATCCATAATCCATTTATCATATTTCATAATCTGATTTAATTTTTCATCAAACTCTTCTCTTGAATAAATTGTTTTATCCGGCTTATGAAATATCATATCAAGATAAAACAATGGCAAATTCGTTAGCTTACTCAATTTTCGTGAAAAAGTCGACTTACCTGCTCCCGGACAGCCAATTACTATCACTTTGTTCATTCTGCAACTCCTTTTACTGTAATATTACATTAAGCTATGTACCAATAACGCATCTCATTTCATGCCATTCTTCTCCACCCCATGATGAATCTGAAATGCCTTCATCTCGAAATCCCATCTTTTCATACATTTTTACCTTGGACTGCAAACACGTCAAAATAACAATTTGACGGTTATTTTCCCGCTCCCGTTTTAAGTATCGATACATAAGCTCTGTAGCAAGTCCCTGCCTGCGATATTCCGGTAATACATCAAGCCCCAGCAGCATAATATTTTTGCCTGAGGAATTATGCAAATTAGCATTAGTAAAAAATTCGTCTCTAAATGAATGCTCATTTGTTGACAATCCATTTAAAAATCCTGCAATCTTTCCTGTTTCCTTATCAACTGCAACCAAAAATAACTCTGGTGCCTTTGCCACTCTGTCTTTCATATTCTTTTCAGAACAAGCCTCATTGGGCGGAAAACATATCTGCTCAATTTCAACCACTTGCTCTGCCTCATCTGCCATGATATTTCTAAATTCAAATCCGGCTGCCAAATCTTTATCTGATATACTATGTTTCTGAAACAGTTTCCCAGCCTGTTCTATTGTTTTGTTTTCCACAATAACCGCCTCCAAAAAACTTCCTTAATACATTAATTATAACACAAATATATATAACAGGGGAACTAAATGCAGTACTATAGAAAACTATTTTAATAAAAATTTTATATGTTAAAAATTTCAACACAAACCTATGACTGCATAATCGTCTTAAATAAAAACTTACACAGCCATTATGTGCATATTTATTTTCTTTTTGCTTTATAATTATAATAAATCTTTTAAAAGGAGATTTCCTATGAAAACCAAATTCTTTCCACTGCTTTTATTTATAATAATATCTATTCTTGGCGTATTACTTCACTTTACCTTTGACTGGTCCGGTCAAAACAGAATTGTAGGTTATTTTTCTGCCGTAAACGAATCTACATGGGAGCATTTAAAGCTTTTATTCTTTCCAATGCTGCTTGTAACTATCTGTCAATGTTTTTTTAGTAAAGATTACGGCACATTACTTAGACTCAGGGCTATCAGTATTCCATGTGGAATGTTTTTCATTGCAGCAGTATTTTATATTGTTTGGGGAATTACGGGACAATTAATTGACTGGGTAAATATTGGGATTTATTTTCTTGGCGTTGCTTTTGCTCTCTTTTTGGAGCAGAGGCTGAAAAGCAACAGGTTAATAATTAATTTAAGCTCAGCAATTTTTATACTTATTGGGATTACCCTGCTGTTTTTTCTGTTCACATACCATGCTCCAAACCTTGGTATCTTTTATAACTTGGAATTTCATCCTAAGACCCTGCCATAAGCTTAAATTCTATTCTTTCCCTTTGCTTTTATCCTGAAAATACACATTTAACTATTATTTTATCATAAAATATGATATACTTACCCAGTGCAACACGTCAATATAAATCATCAAGATACTTAAATGGTTATAAAGATAGAGAGGTAAAAGACAGAACGGCTATATATTATGAAACTTTTTCACCACTATTTAATACAATTATATAATTCACACAAAAAGAAAAACCTAAGCTATTTCAGCTCTCTTGGATTATCTCCGGGACAACCTAAGATTATTGAAATATTGTATAGAAATAATGGCTGTTCTCAAAAATTTTTAGCTGATGCCTGCGAGCTTCAAAAGGCTACTATGACATCTCTTCTTAAAAAAATGGAAAATGATAACCTGATTTACAGAGAAAAAGATGTTATAAAAAATGGCATACGTGTTACACAGGTTTTTCTCACAGAAGAAGGTATGCGTTTAGCCACAAAAATTATTGATTCTATAATTGATGTAGAAAACAAATGTTTTAAAAATTTTACTGCCGAAGAAAAAACATTATGTTTGGAATATCTCGAACGTATCTACACCAATCTTAAAAATATAGACTAAAAAAGTCCTGTTGTCAGAGGCACTTTTTTAGCCATTTTAAAAATTTACTATAGGGTCTACTGTGCTTTCATAAATTCTAAAACCTTTTTCATTGCTGTATTTCCACCATTCGGTGTAAATCCATGTCCTTCACCTGGCAAAACTACCAGTTCTAAATTCTTATAAATGCTTTTAGCCTGCTCTGAATAGCTTAAAGATACTATAGCATCCTTATCCCCATGAATAACTAAAACATTTTTATCAAAGGAGCCGATATTTTCAAATGTATAAAAGTCTCTAATGGATGTAAAGAAATTCTTTCCAAGTTTAAGCCCCCAAAAATCGTATGTTTCAGGTATCTCTTCTACTGTCTTGAAATTTTTTCTCCAATCATCAGGAATATTTAAAGCCGGATAATACAAAATCATTGCTTTTACCTCTGACTTCAGTTCTTCACCCGCTAGTGCAGTCACCATTCCTCCCTGACTTCCACCAAAAAGATATATTGATTCTTTATCTACTATACTCAAATCTTTTATGTAATTAAATACACTGATTAAATCTTCTTTTTCAGTGAATATGGTCATTTCTGTACTTTTTCCACTACTTTTAGATTTTACAGAGCCTCCACAAAAATCAAAAGCATATGCTACATATCCGTTTTCTGCATAATATCTACATTCCTTCACAAAATCCGTATTGCAGCCATTATAGCCATGACATAAAATAATTGCCGGATATACTCCTTCCTGTGCCGGCTTGTATATTTTCCCGTAAATTTCCTTATTTCCATCTTTAATAATCAGTTCTTCTTCTACTGTCTTTTCATCTTTATTTTCTATCTCCATATAATTTTCCTTTCCAGTCGTATTCTCTCCTGACTCAACTGACTTATTTTCTGTTATATCCTCTGTTGAAGCACTGTCTGAACATCCTGTCATTAAAAAAAATGTAGCCATTGCCATACCTATCAAAATTTTTTTAATCACTTATAATTCCTCCTGTTATACATATATACGCATATGCAATTTATTATCATTTTCTGCCTTTACTTTTCCATAATCTCCTTCCCTATAAGGTATCCTGAATTTTTTAATTTCCATGCTTCTTCACATTTCTGTGCATATTCTTTTTGCCTAACAAATTGAATCAGCCACACAAAAACACACCGCGTGGATAAAAAAACAGAATATATGTATAACACTATTATATTTTTTTATGTTCCTTGCAATATATTTTATAATAGCATCTTGCATATCATCTGATAGGTCCTCACAATTTTCAAAATCCAATCCACAATATGTACATCTAAAATTGCACCTTTCAGTTACATGAATTACCAAATGAAGATTTGAATCCATCCTACTTTCATTATATGAAAGTTCTCTTAATAATTTCTCATCAACATCATCATCTATAAAATATCCATATTCTTTCAATTTATAGAAATCCTCATCCAAACCGCTTAATTGACCATTCAACCAGTTGAGTACTTTTTCTTTTTTGTTATCGCTAACCTTAAATATGCTATCTGTTCCTTTATATGTATTTATCATTACTAAACTTCCATCGTCAGTATATGTATAATACACAAACATTGATTTTTTCATACGCTCTCTTAACAATAGTTTTCTGCTTGTGCTTCAAACAGTTCACTATAAATTCCTTTCAATTTTATTAATTCATCATGATTTCCTTCCTCAACTATTTTTCCTTTTGAAAGAACAATTATTCGATCGCAAAACTTACACGATGACATCCTATGAGATATGAATAGTATCGTTTTATCTTTCATATTCACCTTAACATCTCTATATAATGAATACTCAGCTTCTGGATCCAATGCTGCCGTTGGCTCGTCCAATATAATAAAAGGTGTATCTCTATAATCAGCACGAATCAATGCTAATTTTTGACTTTCCCCTCCCGAAGGCTGATAACCCTCTTCATCAAACTCCCTTAATAACTCGTTTTTAATACCTCTGCTCAACATTGTTATTTTATCATACATTCCATATTTTTTCAATAAAACATTGACTTTTTCAATATTATACCTATCGTTCAAAATAATATTATCATCAATACTTGATGCAAAAAGCCTAAAATCTTGAAAAACAGGCACTAATAATTTTTTATAATCTTCCTGACAATATTCATATATATCAACTCCATCTAGTAAAATCTTACCTGATGTTGGTTTATATAGTCCGCAAATTAACTTTATGAGAGTTGTTTTACCTTCACCATTCAAACCAACTATAGACAATTTTTCACCAGCGCGAATCGTAATATTAATATCTTCCAAAATCATTCTATCGGTATTTGGATATGAAAAATATACTTTTTTTAACTCAATAACATGTTGATCAATATCTTTTATTTTTCTATCTTTTATATCTTTTTTTTCATTATATTCTGAATTATTAACAAAAGTATAGTATCTATAAAAATACTCTGCTCCTTCAATCATGTTATTATATTCCTCAAACATAGTCTCTATTGATGATGTCATAACGGAAGTACTACTGATAAGCATCGTAAATTGAGATATAGGAATATTATTTAATATTGTATATATCCCAACATATAAATATTGCAACACATTACATAAACTTTCCATAACCAAGGAAAAAACTCTAATATTCCCCAATTTTTTTGCAGTATTTTTCATTTCTTGAGCATTTTCATTTATAACCTTATTTGCCCTTTCCAACAATAATTCTTTTGCCCCATAAAGTCTAACATCCTTACCGTACTCGTAAAATGATGTTTCTCTCAAATAATAATCCATTTTTCTATTCAAGCTAGGCAATATACTATAATATCGCTGATTTTCTTCGATTTCCTTTTGCTCAAAATGAGATTTTATTATTACAACTAACATAACCAAAACAATTAATAACGGAGTATCTTTGTATATTATTCCAAATATTGATGCAAGCGAAATAATAGATGCTATTATTTCTTTAGTTGCATCTACTACACATGAAACTCCACCAGACCAATCAAGTCCATCTTTCGCATCTTGTATCTGCTCCAATTTTTCACTATTTTCCGTCACCTCATATGGCATATCCAAACATTTAGAACAATATTCTCGATTAAATAAATATTCAAAATGATCTTCACACATATGCGCACGATAGTTTAAATAATCCAGCATAGACTTTATAAGCAATTCACTAACCAAAAAAAACACTGTATACAACACAGAAATGAACCATTCATCTTTAATAAGATTTTCAACAATCTTCATAGGTAAAATAATAGTACAAATACTTCTTATGGGCTTTAAAACGATTTCTAGTAGCATATAAAGAAAATACTTTCTATCATTTTTCCATATTATATTGCTCATATATTTTATTGTTGATATCACTTTTTTATTTTTGCTAACTTTTTTTTTCATCTCTTAATCCACATAATATTGAGCTTGAAGTTTATATAATTTACTATATTCACCTTCTAAAGCCATTAGCTGAATATGGTCTCCTCTCTCTAATATTCTTCCTTTATCCATATAAATAATTTGGTCACAAAACCTTGTTGTAGATAAACGATGCGAAATAAACACACCAATCTTTTTTTTCATCAATTCATTTATTGACTCGTACAATTTTTTTTCTGCCAAAGAATCCAGTGCTGCCGTTGGCTCATCTAATATTTCAACCACAGATATCTTATATAACGCTCTTGCTAACGATATCTTTTGCTTTTCTCCGCCTGACAATTCTTCTCCTTCCGCATCCATTACTCTTAACAATTCGGAATTTAGGCCTTTTTTCATAAAAGAAACTCTCTCTTTTAATCCCGCTTCTTTTATTGCGCTCATTACTTTATCTTCATCTTCTTGACCTAATTTCACAAAAGAAACATTCTCCTTCAAAGTCATTGCAAATACTACCACTTCTTGAAATACTGGTGCTATTATTTTATAATATTCTTTTTTGTTATAATTATTTATATTTACTCCATTCAACAAAATTTCTCCTTTTGTTGGTTCATATAATCTGCACATCAATTTAATTAAAGTACTTTTTCCACTTCCATTTTTTCCTACAATAGCAATTTTTTTATCTCGACTCAATTTTAAATTCAAATCCTGTATTGCCCATTCACTTTGTCCCTCATACTTAAAATATACATTTTTAAACTCTATACTAATATCACCAGCGGGTATTTCATATTTTTCTTCTTTAATAGTATCGTTCTTATAATCCATAAATTTTCTATATTCGCTCACTTCTGCTGATTGCTTATTTATAGTTGAAAAAATATCAAAAATTTCATTAATCGTATCAAAAAGAACCATAATGCACCCTGTATAAAATACAAAGTCGGCTATATTAATTTTTCCTAAGTATGTATTATAAATTACATAACCATAAACAATTGCTTTTTGTATTAAACTTATTATGTTATTTAAAAGCGTAGCATTTATCCAATTCTTCTTAGAGCACTTAAGTAACCCAAGTGCTATTACTTCTTGCTCATGTAGTTTATCTATTATCCATTTTTTTAGACTAAATATTCTGATTTCTTTTGCATAATCTCTATCATATGAAACTCTCGTCCAATATCCTACTTTCCTATCCACAGGGGTTTTTTGCTCATATAAAAGCTCTATATCCATCTGCTTTGCTCTTGACACAACTTTAAAATTAATAATCGATAGTATTAACGCAACAGCCACTATAACTGGTGACAAAATAGACATAACTGCAGCAGACAATATAATCCTAACCACACATATCATACTATTCTTTATAGAATATAACATTCCCTCTGCCCCATTAGTCCCCTGAGTGGATTTTTCAGCCTTTTCCATCATATCCAAAACTTCTCTTTTCTCTAATGAGTCAAATGGAATCTCCATAACTTTTTCCATCTTATTTATGACAAATCTATTTTTCAAATAAAAAAATCGCCACCACAAAGATAAGTTCAGTTTCGAATAAATAATCTTAAGTAGTAAAAATACTCCAGCAAAACCTATTGTTACATATATAAGTTCTATATATCCACTATCACGAAGTATACAATTAATGACTTGTCGGCTTATTATAGGATACATATATGGAAATACTGCATTAAACAGTACGGCTACGCACAATATCCATATAAGCAATTTATCCCACTTCTGTACAGCACTAATCACATATTTTACATTATCAACTAATTTGTATTCTTTCATAACGCATCGAATATATGTTTTGCATGCATTCTATTCACCTTTCCTATATTTTTCATTTGCTTCGCTACTAATAATAACATTTTTTTAATATTTCGTCAATTAATATACCGTATGGGCTATCTATGTTGCAAAAAATCCAAGGTGAACTCTGCCTTATTATTTCCGAAGGCAAATTTACTCAATCTTTCCGCTTCCTCCTTGAGTTTCCGCAAAATGTAATTTCAAAAAGAATATAGCATCCCAAAGTACCAATCTACCGATTTTTTTGAGGTCGAGAATGGTAGTGCTGTGAGTAGAAGTACTTTAATAAGCCCCGCAGGAGCC
>CALWSG010000036.1 GCA_944384155.1 uncultured Lachnospiraceae bacterium
TCTTCACAGATTTCTTTTATCTCCCCAATACGGTCATTTTTATAAGCCATAGTATTTATCTGATCCCTGAAAAAATGGCATCCTTCTGAAAACAGCACCTTGACTTCATCACCTGCATAGTCCTGTATGCCTTCTAACACAGTAATATATCGGGAAGCTGTTCCCTCATAATTTCCGTCAAGTGACCTTCTGTTATTTGCATTAGGACCTATAACTCCAATAGTTTTCAGCCTGCTTTTATCCAAAGGAAGTATATTGTTCTTATTTTTAAGAAGAACGATACTTTTTTCTGCTGCCATTTCATTAAGGCTTCTCATCTCCTTGGAATCAACAACAGCATAAGGAATATTATCATAAGGATTATCCCCGTCTTCACTGAACATTCCCAATTTATTTCTTGTTGCCAATATTCTTTCCAATGCCTCATCAATTCTCTCAACAGTTACCTTTCCCTCTTCCACCGCCTTTACAAGATTAGGAAAAACAACTCCCAGATTAAAATCACAGCCATTCATAAGTGCCATGGCTGCACTGTCTGTAGGATTGTCCGTAACCTTATGCCCTTCGTGGAAATCTACCAGAGCGAGAAAATCTGATGTAACCATGCCTTCAAAGCCCCATTCATCACGAAGTATGTCTTTAAGCAGTCTCTTGTTTCCACAGCATGGCTCTCCTTCCAGACAATTATAGGCTCCCATAACAGCCTCCACCTTTCCTTCCTGAACACATGCTTTAAATGCCGGCAAATATGTTTCCCGCAAATCCTGCTCACTGACATGTGCATTAAAGGAATGTCTTACTCCCTCAGGTCCGCTATGTACTGCAAAATGCTTTGCACATGCAGCAGTTTTTAAATATTTCTCATTATATCCCTGCATACCCTTTATATATGCAACACCTAATCTGCCTGTAAGGTAAGGGTCTTCTCCGTATGTTTCGTGTCCTCTTCCCCACCTAGGGTCCCTGAATATATTCACATTTGGAGCGTAGAAGGTAAGTCCTTTATAAATTCCCACATCTCCATACTTCTGCTGCATATTATATTTTGCTCTTGCTTCCGTGGATATAGCATCTCCCAAGGTCTCCAGCAATTCCTCATCAAAGGTTGCACCAAGGGCTATAGCCTGGGGAAATACAGTTGCAATACCGGCTCTTGCCACACCGTGGAGAGATTCATTCCACCAGTTATATTCTTTAATTCCAAGCCTATCAATGGCTTTCGCCTGATGTACCATCTGTGATACTTTTTCTTCCAAAGTCATTTTTTCAATCATTTCTTTTATTTCTGTCTTCATTTCACACTGCTCCTTTTTATTTTATAATACATAATAAATAATTGCAAAATTAATGTATTTGGCTTTATCCTACTTATACACCTTCTTTTGCTAAAATACTTATCATTTATTGCTATTTTATAATTGATTTTTGCTAAAATAATGTTAGAATGAATTAAGGAGCGAAAAATTATGGATATTAGGAAAAATACTTTACAGGAACCATCTCACGAAACAGTAGCATTTATGGAAAATTCCACTGTTTTAATATGGAAGAATTCGCAAAATCTGAGCTATAGCCCTCACTGGCATATGGCTATGGAAGTAATTATACCACTGGAAAATTATTACCACGTATCAGTCAATGAAAAGGATTATCATCTCCTGCCCTATGACATACTGATTATCCCTCCCGGTGAAATTCACACTCTCCTTGCCCCCGAAACAGGTATAAGAAATATCTACCTTATAGATATATCTTTTTTAACACAAATCAAAGGATTTGCTTCCATTCAGACATTAATGTCACAATCCATTCACATTACCCAGGGAAGCTACCCTAAAATTCATAAAAGTATTTTTAACCAGTTTCTTGATATTGCAGAGGAATACTTTGACAATAAGGAATATTGTGAAATTACTATTTATTCTATACTTTTACGGATTTTTTCTGAATTGGGATATTACAGAACACAGGACAGCGGTTTATTTCCTAATTGCAGATCTGACAAAAAGAAGGAGTATATTCAGAAAATCAATGTTGTTTTAGATTTTATTGATATCAATTATGCAGAAGATATAAGCTTAGATAAAATGGCAGATATGGCAGGCTTTAGCAAATATCATTTTTCCAGACTGTTTACACAATATACGGGACATACCTTCTGCGATTATTTAAATATGCGAAGAATACGTGCCGCTGAAAGTCTGCTGTCCGGCGACGACCTTACTGTCACTGAGGCTGCCATGCAGTCCGGCTTTTCCAGTATCGCCACCTTTAATCGTGTATTTAAGTCATTTAAAAATTGCAATCCCAGTGAATATCGAAATTTAAATAAGCTCTCTTCTCCTTACAAAAATTAATAAACTGCTATGGCTTTAGGAATTTAAAATTATGTCTTTCAACACCATGTAACTTTCTGCTGTTTTTCAATAAACACATTTCCAATAATCCCGGATTTTGTGCTGCCCTGATATCTCGTTGGTATTGTCTCATATTGATTTGCAAGTGTATTATAAACCTCAATAGAAATCCGATTGCTGCCTTTCCTTACAAATTTAAATACAGCTCCGCCGTACTCCCCAAACAGCTTATCATATGTAATTCGAATCGGTGTTGCCTAGTCAAATTTTATATCAAACAATATTGTCCACAAACCGCCATTTTCTCTTGTTATCTGATAATTTTTCGGTTCTACCTGCGGTTTTTGTATGGAATTAATTATCAGTCCATATAAACCCGGTGCTGAAAGGAACGAATAAACAGCCGGTGCCTTTTCTTCACCAACGTAGGCATCCATACGCAATATGTTGGGATTACAATACCACTGCATTGGAAGAGGCATGGTCTTGTGGGGAATTGCATGCTTATTCCTTTCGAACATTAAATGTGTTCTGCCAAATCCGCAGTAAACAGCAACCACCTTATGCACGCCTTCTTTTATATTTATAATGTCAGACAAAGACTCCTTTTGAATATATGCACCTTAATGGCATCATGCTGAATTTGCTGGCTGTTTTACTTTCTGTAATTGGAATTGATAAAATTAATTTTAACTACAATATTCCGATTAAAGATATCGAAATATTAAATACCTTTATTATGAATAATTTGGACCAAGCTATTACGCTAAATTTGATTAATGCACAGCAGGCGATCATGTTTTAACATGACCGCCTGTATTTAGCAGTAATTTCTACATTTTAATTTTAATGACAAACATATCATCCGGCATATTTTCTTTTAAATATATTTTCAGACCATTCTCCGTAAGCTCAAATGCCAACGGATGACCGGTTGCCAGTATTTCCACGCTTTCCGGGAGCTCCCTGTATTCTGTTAAAACAATTACGTCCTTGTCCGCTTTGCCCATTACAATCCCATATACATATTTATGATCTTTGCTTCTAGTATAGCGGATATCATTTGCATCATACAGAACTTCGCCGGAGAATTCTCCCTTCGCTCCGTTAACATTGGGACCTTCGCCGTACACTTTCCAAGGTCTGGTGGCATAAATTGCTTCACCGTTTACCTGTAGCCATTTACCCATTTCTAAAAGAATTTCCCTGACTTTTTCCGGGATTGTTCCGTCCGGCATGGGACCAATGTTAAGCAACATATTGCCATTTTTGCTGACTGTATCTACCAGCTCGCACAGATAACGGTGAGGACTGCCGAACACCTCATTTTTCGTATATCCCCATGACTTTGTACCAACTGATGTATCCGTCTGCCAATGCATTTCCCGTATACCTTGAAGTGCACCCCGCTCAACATCCAATATGGCTTCACCGTCCTCAAATGCACCGTATTTGTAACAGCATATAACACCATTCAGCTCCTCAGAATCCTGCTCCATGTTATAATAATTGGCTAGCATCTTTCTCTTATAAGGCACATATTCCGGCTTTTGTAAGTCAAAATCATAATAAATTAATTCCGGATGATACTTTTCAATAATTTCCATTGAAATATCGTACCACTTTTTCACATGCTCTTCCTCAGTCAAACCAAAACCGTACAGCTGCCGATAAGCCGGGTCTGTAATATCCGTGCCTGCAGCAAGCACTTTGTCAAAAAACCAGCGATTTTCTGCAAAATGGTTTGAGATACCAAAATGTAATCCCTGATTATTGCAGGCATCTTTTAACAGCCCGCAATAATCAATCCCTGCTTGCTTTACTGAATTGTACTCACTCTGCACATCCGAATCGTATAAGGCAAAGGAATCGTGATGAATACCTACAGGCATTACATATTTTGCTCCCGCCTGCTTAAAAAGCTCTGCCCACTGCTCAGGCATACCATAATCGCGGTACTTTCTTATATCCTCTATAAACTTCGGAATAAAATCCTTGTAGCCAAATTTTTCTACACCGCCATAGGTCTTACGATGATATTCGTAAATATCGTCACCTCCCCATGACTTTGTCTCTCTCAGATACATCCAGTGTCCGTACCATTCGTCGCCAAACCCCGGCTCCGAGTATACTCCGTAATGGATGAAAATACCAAATTTTGCATCCTCAAACCATTCCGGAACAACATAATTTTTTAAATTGTTTTCATCAAATCTCTCTTTCACATTGCACCTCTTATTATCTTTTATTTCACTGTCACATTGTTTATATAACCGTCTTCAACAATATCTTCACGATTATCAACTGTCCGCGGCGTAATGCTGATGTTCTCCAAGGTTCTGGGTACTTTCCCGATAAATTGCCGTGTAATCTTTGATAGTGACATTCTTAACAAATGTCCACTGGGTTGCTTCTGTATCAGCAGTCACATTGGATGCCCCTGTAATGATGCTGCATACTTCTGAACCAGTTGCGTTCACATTTTCAATTGTAACACCATCAATCAAGGAAGTCCAATCTTTCACAGCCTTTCCATAATTTTTATTTCGGTTATTTGCACAAATAAAAATCGGGCACGATACAGCTTCCATCTCAATATTTTTTATCATTATTTGAGCGTCCAGCACGGTGAAGCTTCTAATATAATGTTCTCAAAGGTAATATTATTTGAATTGTTGACATAAACCATATTGGCAGGTCTGCTCCAATTCATTTTTAAACTGCGAATACATGCACGATAAGTCATATGTTTCCATCACCTCATTTCCGTTATACGTAATGTCTCAAATATTGATATAGTCATGCTTTTCAAATTGGATAAATTTGATTAACTCATTATAAGTAACAGAAATTGTTTTATTATTTACATTGGGATGAAATAACAGTTTTTTATTTTTTAAATCTTTATCTATTACTAATAAAATTTCTAAATTGAATATTTAATTGTTCAAAAACACTATATAAATCCATATTTCTCTCTTGCATAAACACAATTTTACTATTTGATTTTATACAACTCATCTTTCCTTTACCGCCTCCTGTTCCAGCTTGCACCCCTTTTCCAGCATAAACTCTAACACTTCCTTATCATTTCCCGTAAGCTTCATCAGTAAGCTCTTAATTCTCTTTCTGTCATTTCCGGTAAGAGGTTTGGACTGACATATATATTTCTCCATTGTTTTCTTGTCCATATACATAGATTTAAAGTTTATTCCGGTTTTAGCTTTAAGATGCTCAAGTATATAAAATCCACCGGCATCAATGTCTCCAAAATGTCTGTATTCCTTATCAGGATTACTTTCATAAAGCTTTACTAAAAACCTTCTTTTTATCTTGTTATGAAATCCTCCAAGATATATCACAAAATCATTTTCAGCCGCATAATTGTGAAAACTTGTAAGATTTTCTACCGTCACTACTCTTGAACCTGTGACAATGACATTCTTTAACTCTTTTAATGAGGCCGTTGACAATGCTATATCACCATCAATAAGTGACAAATCAATTGTCTGATTACCAAGGATTATTACTCCCTTGCCTTTTATACATAAATAAGTAGGAGTTTTTAAAACATTGCATTCTTCAAATACAGAATCCTTATCCTGAAAATCTCCGTATTGATATAGTAATGCCCTTGCCTTAATTTCCAGCTTTTCAACCTTTTTTGAATCTCTAAATAATTTAATTGAAAAATCTCTGACAAACTGCTCCTCCTCATTAGCCAAAAGAGCCGAAACAAGTTTCAGTAAATCCATATATTCCTTCTTGTTTCCATCAAAATATTCAACCCTTTTATTTTTAGATATATATGACCTTTGGATATAAAAATATTTATCCAAAACATCATTTCCGCTATATTTCTCCATAGCTTCCAACAGCCACTGATTTTCTTCTTTCTTCGGCTCACGCCCTACTATTTCGTAGCATTTATGTATCATATCAATATTTAGTGAAACCTTATTTATAATATCACCTCTAGTATATGTAAGTGTAACCAACTTCATATTTTCCATTTCTCTTAATGCCTCATTGACATCGCAGAATAAATCATACTCTGCATCGTCATTATATATAGAAAACATTTCTGAAATGCTCTTGGTAAAACTTTGGTTCACCTGATTAGTTCCCATAAATGTTTTACTTTTTTCGTATTTATCAAGCAGTTTGTTTATAACTGTCTGCCAAATATTTTCTTTTCTCAAAAATCGTACTCCTCCACAATACTACTTTGGTCAATTCTTATAGCAGTCAATACAGTGTCAACCTTTTCTCCTATTACCTCTATTTTAGCAGGAGGTGTAGCCATAATCACCTGCAAATCAAGGCCCTTAAAGAAATCCAGCATAGAACCTATTCTGTCATCATCCATCTTATCAAATGCTTCGTCTAAAAGCATCAGCCGCACACTGTTGCCATAACGGTATAACTGATAAAATGATGCCGCAATTGCCACATAATAAGGAACCTGCGTCTCACTTCCGCTTTTTTCTCCATATATATTTGAAAATCGCTGTGTACTTCCGTCCCTCTTGCGTATCTCAATATCATAATCTAAATATGAGCGGTAATCCGTATACTCCTCTACTATCTTTTGACCATTATCATCCTTTGTCATCAATTTATCAAATAACTCTGCCATTTCCTCCCTGTACTGTTCTTCAAATGCCGTAGTCCATAAATTAATGCCCTCATAATTATTTTCAGAAGTTATCATACGATATAAACCTTCTTTTTTCTTATCAAAACTTATGACAAAATGATAACTGTCATCTCCATAATATATATTATCCAAAGCTTTGTTTAAATTTTTAAACTCTGTCTTGGCATTCTCAATAAACTCCTTCATTTTTGACAGGAAATCGCTTTTAAATATCTGCTCACAATCCTCCTTTACCTGCCTAAGCTTTTCCTCATATCTAATCAGTTCTACTGATTTAAGCTTAGCCGCAGCCTCCCTATATTCATACATGCCTGTCAAACCCACTATAAAATCCTGTGCAAAATCAACATTATAATGATGTTGTTTCTCCTTTAACTTGTCCAAAAGAGTATTTCTGTCATTTTCATACTGTGTACGCTGTGGCAAAAAGTTTTCAAATATCTTTTTTGCCGTTTTTGATTTTCTATTAATCATATATTTTTCTTGTGCCTCATGATAGGCTACACCGTCTGAATCCATCTTTTCTTCCAACATATCAATAATGTCAGATAAGCGGCTTTCTTTCCGGGCAAAATCACTTTTTAGAATTTCTGTTTCACTCGACAGCTTGGCATTTTCATTTCTCAGTTTTTCCTTAGATTCTTCAACCCCGGTCTTTTCTTTTTTCTTATCAGCCAATTCTGAATGCAGCTGTATATAAGAAGGTTCATTAGAAGCCTTATAAAGTTCATTCTTTTCATCCAAAAGCTGTTTATTTAACTCTACTATTCTTGCAGGTGAATTAATATACATCTTAAGAATGGTAAAATCAAACTTTTTTTCAGCTTCCATCACTGCACTGTAGGCAGAAATCTTTTCTCTTAACGACTTTCTCTGCCCGCTCATCTCCTCCAATTCTTTTCTCACATTTACTATCTGCGTTCTATAAGCATTTTGACCAATATATGGATCATTATACAGCCTAGGGTCAATATGTCTTACTACATACCCCTGATAAAGCATACATTCTGCAGTAATTGCTATATTATGGTTTTCCAATTCATTTACATTTTCACACCGGATAACTCTTCCTAATAAATAATTGGAATAAGCCTTTGCATATCTGTTTTCACTTTTAACAACATATGCAAGCGACATATTACTAACTTCCATATTCAACGGGAGCTTCTTTGTATTAATAATACCTGCTGTATGTATGTGCCTTTTCTTCCTGTTATATACTTCCAAAGCCACATCATAATACTCAGGCTCCACAATAATGTAAAACTTCTGATTATTCATATAACCTTCTACGGCATTTACCCATATAACGTCCGTAACTTCTAAAAGCTCCGCCAAAATATATACCCTTGAACTAATTCCTCTTTTTTCAAATTCCTTTTCAATAGCTTCCCTTAATCTGACAGTATTATCAGGATATGTAAGATTTCGCTTTTCCAATTCCTTTAAGCGTTTCTGCCGCTCTTCAATATGAGTACTAAGTGTTTCCATATTTACTAAATACGTCAAATACTGCTTACGTATTTCTTCTAACTGTAGTCTTTGAAATTCTTCAATTTTTTCTACAACCGACCCCTTATCTGTTTTTCCATCCTCCGACGAAAGAATATTTAAATCTGCACCGGAAATAAATGCGTACTGAATATTTTGTACACACTGAGCATATTCTTTCAATATCTTAATCTGTTCATCTAACTTATTTTTATAATCCTTATACTCCTCTATTCTCTTTTCCAGTTCTGCAATTCTTCGCTTAGAATCTTCTATCATTTTATTGGATGAATTGGCATTTATTGCAACATTGATTGCAAGTATCTGCTCATCTAATGCCTGTATTTTTTTGCTGATAGTATCTATCTGCTCCCGATTGGATTCTACTGTCTGTATTTTTATTCTTATATCTTTTTCAATATCATCAAGCTCCCGTTTCAACGCATCCTTATCAGCTAATGAAAGCAAAAAATCATTTACGTTTATATCATGCTCTTTCTTTTCTATCTGCTCATAAGTACCTAATATCATTTCCAATGCATTATACTGCTTACGGGAACGCTCCAGCAAAAGCTCTAATTCACTTAATGTTTCAATATTGGCACGGAGTGCTTCTACATCTACCCTTTTATCTGATAATACAAATTTATTAATAAATTCCTTCACATTGTCCATTGGTTTAAACGCAAGGGATTTTGGAATAATATCAAAAAATTTATCGTCAAGGTTACCGAGCCTTCTTTTAAATCTGTCTCTTGCTGCATTCTTTTGGTCAATATAACATATTTTTTTGCCATCTACTCTAAACTCCTCAGCAAGTGCAGGGCGGTTGTCAATAATAAATGACATATTTTCCAGCCTGCACTCTTCCACATACCATTTTGTAATAACCGGACTCTCCTCATCCTGGGAAGTCATATGTACACCTATAACAAAATAGCGGTCACCCTTTTCTTCATAAAACTCAAGTGCCACATTTGCCGGCACTACATTTTTGCGAAGATATGTTTCACCTACATTACCGACTTTGCAACGGACATATCCCTTAAGATTACGATTTCCCTTTTCATTTGCAGCCATATTGAATTTTCTTGTATTATTGGTAAGTACCAGCTGTATGGCGTCTAAAACAGTTGATTTTCCGGCCGTATTCTCACCACTAATCAATGTTGAGCCATTAATCGAAATTCTTTCATTTTGGAAATAATGCCAATTAATCAACTGTATTCTGGTTAAAATTTTCTTTTGGTTATCCATGTCTATTCGTCCTTTTTCATCTATTCTTCCGTTTCATCAGCAATATCCCTTTTTGTCGCATATTCCTTCAGCTTATGTTCTGTCATTTCATAATATTCATTTACATTTTCAATTGTTACAGCCAATATAATTGATGGATATATTACTATTCTTGAATCCCCCTGATTCACATTAGTATCAATATTTTGTATGATATTGTACCTGCGAAACATTCTGACAAAACTGCGTTCCATTCCCTTGTCCATATGAGGCTTTGCTTTAATCTTAAGCATATCATACTTCTCTCGGATTTCTTCCATAAGTACAATAACCTCTTCCGAATATGTAGCCAATTCTTTTCTCTTTTCAATATACAGAAGTCTCAAAATAAGCAGCATAATACTCTCATATTTATTAAGCTCCACTCTTCCCGTCCCAAACTGATTTACCAAACCTATCACTCCCTGATCCTCATTCACCTTCAAATTATATCCAAGCAGCTCAAAGTATGTGGCAAACATCTCAAAATTTTGTTTCACAAACATATAATCTTTTTTTGTATCTTCTTTCTTTTTCAGCAAAAAGCAATGGTTCAATAATTTATTGGCTGCAGTACGAAATTTATCTTTCTGTGCCACAGATTCATTTAATATTTCAAACATAACTGCTCCTATCTCTTTATTATTTCAAATACCGGAAACTCAAATCCCATTTTTCTCACTCTTTTGCCGGTTCTCCTGATCTCATAATTATTAGCACGATTTCCCGCATAAATACTTATGTAAATAATGCGAATTAAATCTCTTTTAGTCTCTATTGGTATTTCGTCTACCGACATCTTTTCCTTACCTTCAAGCAGCGAACTCACATATTCATTAATATTTTTTCTGGAAAATCTGGTTCTGTTTTTCATACGAAGTGCCTCTTTATACAATTGACGCTGTTCCCCCGACATCATCTCATCTTCTGCCATATTGTCGACAACTGCATTTTTTTTAGTAACAGGTATGGCTCTTAGTGATTCCGGCGAAATATACCCTTGTGTGTAAATACTGCAAAGCTCTGATAATTCTTTTGAAACATACTCCCTGTCTTCCTCATCACTGTTTAGCTCCTCAGTCAGCAAATTAAGAATACGTGATAATTTCCCTTCCATATTATTGCCTGTCGCAAGCTTAAATCTGGCACGCAACACAGCATTTTTCATATACCTCATATGCTTAAGGTCAATATCCTCTATTATCTCATCCAAACGGTAAAACATAGACTTTACATTCAATAAATCTGACACAAGATTATCATAAGCCTTGTCATTATCATTTTCCTGCTCAACCTCCATATATCCTGCAACTGCCCGTTCCATAATAGCTGAATTCTCCATTATTTCCTCAATCTTTTCTATTATTGAACTTCTAAAATACGAAATATTCTCACTGGTTTTCATACGAAGGTATGCCTTTGAACCTATATTTTTATGGTATTCAAAAAAGTGGTCAATAATCTCTGCTGCACTCATATCATTAGTCTGCTTATCTATATGCCGTTTTATGCTGACGTTCAGTTTCTTCAATTCCGAAATCAGCCTTTCCGTGTTTTCCTTAACACCCTTGATAATTAATTCATATGGTCTCACATATAAATCCTTATTCTGTAGGCTTGCATGAATCTGAGAAATAAGTCCCTGATATTCTGTTTCCTCTTCCTGTATAACCTTATTCATACTCTCAATAATCGGTACTGCATATTCAAACAGCACTAAATTTAACCGGTGATTTTTCTCCTGTTCATATTCCAGCCATCCGCTTGCTCTAAGAACTGCGATAACAGCATTGGCTTTTTCCCGTGCATCCTTTATAAAAGTTATTTCATCATCAAATGTCATCTCCATGTCATCATTCTCAAAATACTCAGTCAAAGTCTTCACTACAATTTCACGATTAACACCATATGAAATTTCCGGCTTAAAAGTATTAAATATCAATAAAATGCAGTCAGCATACACCTTTCTGTATTTACTTGTAAGCGGTTTAAAAAAATCCTCAGGCAAAATTTGAAACAAATTTTTCATTTTGCAATCCTTTCACATATATGTTATTTTTATTATAGCATACATAAATATAATCCCACAAGAAAAATCTGTTAGCTTATTTGGTGGCTTTTTTCATATCAAAAAAATTTGACAAATCTTTTTATTTATTTGAGTTTCCGCAAAATGTAATTCACGGGAGTTTGACAGTTGAATATTAGAAAGAGTCCTTGCAGGCCTTGAAAAACCTGCATTTTTTATGTCAAATTTTCTGTTTTTATAGCTGTTATTTTATGTTATTGTGTGTTATAATAAGGGTTGGAGGGATGATTATGAATCTACACATTACCAAATCT
>CALWSG010000037.1 GCA_944384155.1 uncultured Lachnospiraceae bacterium
CCACCTGTTGGTCCTGCACTTGGTCAGCATGGTGTAAATATTGCTCAGTTTACAAAGGAGTTTAATGCAAGAACAGCAGATCAGGACGGAATGATTATTCCTGTTGTGATTACTGTATATTCAGACAGAAGTTTCAGCTTCATCACAAAGACTCGTCCTGCAGCAGTATTATTAAAGATAGCTTGCAAAATTCAGTCTGGTTCAGCAGTGCCAAACAAGAATAAGGTTGCTACTATTTCAAAGGCTGAAATTCAGAAGATCGCTGAATTAAAGATGCCTGATTTAAATGCAGCATCTTTGGAAGCTGCTATGAGCATGATTACCGGAACAGCAAAGAGCATGGGTATCGCTGTAGAAGACTAATCAGTTATTAGAACAAAGAAACGTGGGAGGAAGAGAGCTTATGCTTCATCCCGATATTACCACTAGGAGGCTATTTGAAATGAAAAGAGGAAAGAAATACTCAGAAGCTGCGAAGTTAATTGACAGAACAGTGACATATGATGTAGAACAGGCTATGGAGCTTGTAAAGAAAGCAGCAACTGCTAAATTTGATGAGACAATCGAAGCTCATATCAGAACTGGTTGTGACGGACGTCATGCAGAACAGCAGATTCGTGGTGCCGTTGTATTACCTCACGGTACAGGTAAAAGCGTAAGAGTATTGGTTTTCGCTAAGGGCGATAAGGCAGCAGAGGCAGAGGCAGCAGGTGCTGAGTTCGTAGGCGGAGAGGAATTAATACCTAAGATTCAGAATGAAGGCTGGTTTGATTTTGATGTTGTAGTAGCTACACCGGATATGATGGGTGTTGTTGGACGTCTTGGCCGTGTACTTGGACCAAAGGGCTTAATGCCAAACCCAAAGGCAGGAACAGTTACAATGGACGTTACAAAGGCTGTAAATGATATTAAAGCCGGTAAGATTGAATACAGACTCGACAAGACTAATATTATTCATGTGCCAATAGGAAAGGCTTCTTTTACAGAGGAGCAGCTCGCAGACAACTTCCAAGCACTTATTGATGCTATCAATAAGGCTAAGCCGGCTACACTTAAGGGACAGTATTTAAAGAGCATAACAATAGCTCCGACAATGGGTCCGGGCGTTAAGTTAAATGTAGTTAAGCTTGCAAACTAATTAAGATATACGTGAATGTAAATCTGAATCCTCCGGAGATTTTCTCCGGGGGATTTTTGTGTATTTAATTTACACTTGAATTTTTTTTGTTTACAGTGTAACATATAAAACATAATAAATTAGGTGAAAGAATTTTCAGGACTTTCACTTGAAGGTTTGTGTCTGCGGTGTTGTCACAAACTTTACTATGTAAAACAGCACCGCAGAAATGAGGAGAAACATGGAGAAATTATCCCTATCAAATGAACTGAAGAATAATTCGTATCCGGGCAGAGGAATTGTTATAGGAAAGCATAAGGACGGATATAGAGCTGTAGTTGCATACTTTATCATGGGAAGAAGCGAAAACAGCAGAAACAGAGTGTTTACAGTGGAAGGAGAGGGCATCAGAACAGAGGCTTTTGACCCTTCAAAGCTTTTGGACCCAAGTCTTATTATATATGCACCTGTAATGGTTTTAGGACATAACACAATAGTTACAAACGGAGACCAGACGGGAACCATATATGAGGGAATGGATAATCAGCTTTCCTTTGAGGAAGCTTTAAGGAGCAGGGAATTCGAGCCGGACGGTCCTAATTACACACCTAGGATTTCGGGAGTTCTTCATGTAAATGACGGCAAGTTTGACTTCCAAATGTCTATATTAAAAAGCAATAACGGAGACCCTGACTGCTGCAACAGGTATACATATTCATATGATAATCCGGTAGCAGGAGAGGGACGTTTTATTCACACATATATGCATGACGGCAATCCTCTTCCAAGCTTTGAGGGAGAGCCTAAGCTTGTGGAAGTAGATGGAACCATTGATGAATTTACCGATATGATATGGGAAAGCCTTAATGAAGAAAATAAGGTATCTCTATTTGTGAGATATATTGATATTAAAACAGGAAGATACGATACAAGAATTGTAAATAAAAATAAATAGCATATAGGGAGAAAAAGAAAAATGAACGAAATTCAGTTAAAGTATGGCTGCAATCCAAATCAGAAACCTTCAAGAATATATATGGAGGATGGAAGTGACCTTCCAGTAAAGGTACTAAACGGTAAGCCGGGGTATATTAATTTTCTTGATGCCTTTAACGGCTGGCAGCTTGTTAAGGAACTAAAGGAGGCGACAGGGCTTCCGGCAGCCACATCATTTAAGCACGTATCACCTGCGGGAGCAGCAGTGGGACTTCCTCTCGATGAAACACTTGCAAAGATATACTGGGTAGATGATTTGGGAGAGCTGTCTCCTTTAGCCTGTGCATATGCAAGGGCAAGGGGGGCAGACAGAATGTCTTCCTTTGGTGATTTTATTGCACTGTCAGATATATGTGATGCTGACACGGCAAGGCTTATAAAGAGAGAGGTTTCAGACGGAGTTATTGCACCGGGATATACAGATGAGGCTATGGAGCTTTTGATGCAGAAGAAAAAGGGCGGATATAATATTATTCAGATAGATGCTGATTATACTCCGGCAGAGCTGGAAAAAAAGCAGGTGTATGGTATTACATTTGAACAGGGAAGAAATGAGCTGGATATAAACGGTGACCTGCTTTCAAATGTTGTTACAAAGAATAAAGATATTCCTGAAAATGCAATTATGGATATGAAGATTGCACTTATTACCCTTAAGTATACACAGTCAAATTCAGTCTGTTATGTAAAGGGAGGACAGGCAATAGGAATAGGAGCAGGGCAGCAGTCAAGAGTTCACTGTACCAGACTGGCAGGACAGAAGGCAGACAACTGGTTCTTAAGACAGGCTCCTCAGGTGCTCAATCTTCAGTTTGCGGACGGTCTTGGAAGAGCTGACAGAGATAATACTATAGATGTATATATTGGTGATGAATATATGGATGTTCTTGCAGACGGAGAGTGGGAAAAGAGATTTAAGGTAAAGCCTCCTGTGTTCACAAGAGAAGAAAAGAGAGCATGGCTCGACAAAATGCAGGATGTTACTCTTGGCTCAGACGCTTTCTTCCCGTTTTCAGACAATATAGAGAGAGCGTATAAGAGTGGAGTTAAATACATTGCACAGCCGGGAGGTTCAGTAAGAGATGACCTTGTTATCCAATGCTGTGACAAGTATGGCATGGCAATGGCATTTACGGGAATAAGATTATTCCATCATTAATTATAAAAACAGGTTGACAATAAAATTATTGTATGATAGTATATCCATTGCCGAAGACAGTAGGTTCGCTGTGCGAGTAAGTTGAAACGCCTACCGAGGAAAACATTTTCATTATATTTGATTTTGTACCTCTCTGTCTTAAGCAGAGAGGTTTTTAATTTAATGGAAACTGCGGGTCAGTTAATATTAAATCGTCAATATGAAAATATTTCGGCTTTCAAATAATATAAGGAGGCAAGAAATCATGGCAAAAGTAGAACTTAAACAACCTATAGTAGATGAGATTAAGGGATTACTTGAAGGTGCAAAATCAGCAGTTCTCGTTGATTACCGTGGTCTTACGGTTGAGCAGGACACAAAGCTTCGTAAGAATTTAAGAGAAGCAGGCGTTCAGTACAAGGTATATAAGAACACATTAATCAATTTTGCTGTTAAGGGAACAGAGTTTGAAGAATTAAGCAGTCACCTTGAGGGACCTACAGCTATTGCTATATCTAAGGAAGATGCTACTGCTCCTGCAAGAATACTTTTCAACTTCTCTAAGGAAGCTGAAGCACTTGAGCTTAAGGCAGGCGTTGTTGAAGGCACTTACTATGATGAGAATGGTATTAAGGTTATTGCTACTATCCCATCAAGAGAAGAGCTTCTTTCAAAATTCCTTGGAAGCATCCAGTCACCTATTACAAACTTTGCTCGTGTTATTAAGCAGATTGCAGAAAAGAACGAAGCAAACGCATAATTATAGTTAAAAGAGAAAGAAAATTAGGAGGAAATAATAATGACAACTCAGGAAATTATTGAAGTAATCAAAGGTTTATCAGTATTAGAATTAAATGATTTAGTAAAGGCATGTGAGGAAGAATTTGGCGTTTCTGCAGCAGCAGGCGTTGTAGTTGCAGCAGCAGGTGCAGGTGCAGCAGCAGCTGAGGAGAAGACAGAGTTCGACGTAGAGTTGACAGAGGTTGGTCCTAACAAGGTTAAGGTTATTAAGGTTGTTAAGGATGCAGCAGGTCTTGGACTTAAGGAAGCTAAGGACATCGTTGACGGAGCTCCTAAGGTTATCAAAGAAGGCGTTTCTAAGGAAGAAGCTGAAGATATCAAGGCTAAGCTTGAGGCAGAAGGAGCAAAAGCAACGATTAAATAATCGCGAAAGCTTTGAGCCGAGTGTTTATAAAACAAAAAAAGAAGCCGGAGGGATATGCTTGCATATCCAATCGGCTTCTTTTTTTGTTTTATAAGCGGGCATTCGGCGAATGTCCGCGTGGAGACTGCTTTCCCAGTCTCCTATACAGGAGTAGAGAGTGGAGACTGTGAAAGCGGTCTCCTATAATTCCTTTTGCAATCGACGTCACGTAAGGAATTAAATAATTAAAGATAAGACGCAGCCGAATTGACTTCTATGAAAAATAATGATATATTTAAAATATAACCATAACAGTGATATGTTTAATAATTGTACGTGAAGATAAAATGCCGTGATATAATGTTAGCTTAAAAATATTTATTATATGTAAGATGTGATAAATATAGTATATTATATGGCATAGAGAAGTTTCTGTTAATTTGAGTAAGTTAATATTATAAAGAATGGAGGAATATTATGGTGGTAAGAAAAACATTATGTTTGTTTCTATGTCTCATATTAAGTGCAAGTATGATGGTTATGGCATATGGCGAAAATCTAGATGAGGCAGAAGGCAAAGAGAAGTTATCGGAATTGACGGAAGAAGAAGTGATTCAAAGGATACAGGAATTAGGGGTAGATATTCCGCAAAATTTTCTTGCAAAAGATTCTTTAGGTGAATTTATCTTAAATCTGATAAGAAATATGGAGAATAATCCACAGTGGATAAATAGATTTAATATAGAGGAAACCTACATATTTGCAAACGATATTAAAGACATGGTGGATAGGTATTATGGACTTGATATATCTAGCACACAGCTAAATACAAATTTTGGAGTGTCACTTTTGGGTGATGGCATTACATCCCTAAAATACAGCAGACTTTTATCTAATTATAACAGGTGGTATCCTGAGTGGACATGGCAAAACTGCTATGGATTTGCAGTAAACCTAGAGGCATCGTTGCGACCCGGATATACAATGAATTATAATTATGATACTTCTGCATCTATTATTACATATGCCGGGGCAGTTGCGTATGATTTAAGAAATAACGGTTATACCGATGCATCATATTCAACGGAAAGACCATCATCAATACCTGCAGGTAAGCATCTTATATGTATAAGAAAAGGAGATTATGATTTTCATCTTATGGCATACAGAAATGGACGGTGGGAGCATAAACCGGGCAGAACAATTCCGTTAAAGTATTTATATCAAAATGCAAATTATGCAATTTGGACAAATGAAAGCATGGGAGATGCTAGGAGTGGATCATTAAATGTTTTTAATCCTCCTGATGCTACATATGATAGTCAAATATATTATATAGTATATTAGAAGGAGCGATAAGGTATGAAAAATTGTAAAAAGATATTAAGGATAATAGGAGCGTTGGCGGCGGTTGCCGCAGTCTGCATGGTGGCAGTGCTATTTTTGAGAAGGGATGCAGATGAAAATAAAAGTGAAAATAAGTCTGTAAGTATTGTTGAAAGCAATGATTGGATTGAAGTACCTTCAGAGCCTGAGCCCTTGTCTTATGGTGCGGGCAACAGATATAATCCCCTTATAATAAATTATGAGTCGGCAGATTATTTTACACTGTATTTTAATGGGGATATAGAGGGTGACCGACATTTAATGGTGAAAGTGGGACATAATGTGCCTGAAAAAAATGAATATGGGTATGTTGTATATAATGGTGATGAGATATATATAGGATGTACTCATCTTAAAGACTTTCTTACCGTAATAGGATGGAAGGATGGTCATATATGTGCGGCAGGATTAGTCAGATTATATGGAATAGATGGTAACATTAACAGTTACGGAGCACTGGAAAACTGTTATCTTGTTGACGACTACGAAAAATATGATTCGGATGCAGTTTTAGCCGGTTTAGAGAAGCTGAGGGAAGAGGTTTTTGACGATTATATGACAAGGGAGGAGATTGAAAGCTATGACCTTATGCTTGAGGAGAGAACAGGTCATGTTGAATGCGAAAGCTTTGTCAATCTGCCAAAGGAGTATATTTTTGATATAAGCTCCCAGTCATATAATCCGATTACAGTGGATATGGAGGGTGCAGACTCTTATGCCGTGTCGGTAAACAGTATAGATGGGGAGTTATCCGGCGAATATTGTCTTGACGGTAATAATAAGGTGAAAAAGAATGAATACGGCTATATATTCAGCAAAGATTCAAAGATACATATAACAAAGGCATATAATTCAAATGTTATCACAGTATTGGCATTCAATGATGGGCATATTATAGGGGCAGCATTTTTGTCGGTGGAGATTAAAGAGGATAAGGCGTATGCACACCTTGAAAAATGCTACGGATACAAATATGAATATAAAAATTCTGACGGAGAATATATGTACGTTACATTAGATGATATTGCACTCTTAAGAGAAGCTGTTATGGATAACTTAAAGTAGAAAATACTTTGATTAAAGCTAATAGAATTTAAATAAAAAAATTACAAAAACTCCCAAAAACACTTGACAACCCCAAAATCCTATGATAGTATGAAAAATGCTCTATTGTGGCGTAGTGGCACAAGTATGCCCTTTTGCCAGAATGGAAGTAATTCACGTCACTTAACCCATACAGAAAGAAAAATCTATGGGTAAAAGAATATAGGAACAGGGGTGAAAGGTCAAATGGAGAAAAACAGGATACGTCCGGTAAAATCAGGCAAGAGCGTAAGAATGAGCTACTCAAGACAAAAAGAAGTACTTGAGATGCCTAATCTTATTGAGATTCAGAAAGACTCTTACAAATGGTTTTTAGACGAAGGACTGAAGGAAGTTTTCGATGATATCTCTCCGATTGAAGATTACAGCAACCATTTAAGCTTGGAGTTTGTGGATTTTCAGCTATGTGAGAATGATGTAAAGTACTCAATCGAGGAATGTAAAGAAAGAGATGCAACATATGCAGCTCCTCTTAAGGTAAAGGTAAGACTTCACAATAAAGAGACTGGGGAAATTGCAGAGCATGAAATATTCATGGGTGATTTGCCTTTAATGACGGCTACGGGAACATTTGTTATTAACGGTGCCGAGAGAGTTATCGTCAGCCAGCTTGTTCGTTCTCCGGGTATATATTATGGAATTGCCCATGACAAGATTGGAAAAAAGCTTTATTCTTCAACTGTTATTCCAAATAGAGGGGCATGGCTTGAGTATGAGACAGACTCTAATGACATTTTCTATGTTCGTGTAGACAGAACAAGAAAAGTACCTGTTACCGTATTAATAAGAGCGTTAGGAGTGGGAACCAATGCTGAGATTACAGAGTTGTTCGGAGAGGAAGCAAAGTTGCTTGCAAGCTTCGAGAAGGACACATCTGATAATTATCAGGATGGTTTGTTAGAGTTATATAAAAAAATACGTCCGGGTGAGCCTTTAAGCGTGGAAAGTGCGGAAAGCCTGATTACAGCAATGTTTTTTGACCCGAGAAGGTATGATTTGGCAAAGGTAGGACGTTATAAATTCAATAAAAAACTTGCTTTCAGAAACAGAATTAAAAATCATGTACTTGCAGAGGGAGTGACAGATCCGTCTACGGGAGAGATAATGGCAGAGGCAGGTACAACTGTTACTGAGGAGCTTGCAGATAAAATTCAGAATGCAGCAGTTTCATACGTATGGATTCAGACAGAGGAGAAGAATGAAAAGGTACTGTCAAATATGATGGTAGACCTTAAAGAGTGGGTAAGCTTTGATGTGTCAGAGCTTGGAGTTCACGAGCTTGTTTTTTATCCTGTGCTTGCTGAAATTCTGTCAGAAAATGATACTGAAGAAGATATTAAGGCAGCCATAAAGAAAAGTATGTCTGAGCTTGTTCCAAAGCATATTACAAAGGAAGACATTATGGCATCTATCAATTACTGCATGAACCTTGAGTATGGTATTGGAAATGCAGATGATATTGACCATTTGGGAAACAGAAGGATACGTGCGGTAGGTGAATTGTTGCAGAACCAGTATAGAATAGGCTTGTCAAGAATGGAGAGAGTCGTTCGTGAGAGAATGACGACTCAGGATCTTGAAGGGGTATCGCCTCAGTCATTGATTAATATTAAGCCTGTAACGGCAGCTGTAAAGGAATTCTTTGGAAGCTCACAGCTTTCACAGTTTATGGATCAGAACAATCCGTTAGGTGAGCTTACACACAAGAGACGTCTTTCAGCACTTGGTCCCGGCGGTCTTTCAAGAGAGAGAGCAGGATTTGAGGTTAGAGACGTTCACTACTCACATTACGGAAGAATGTGTCCGATAGAGACACCTGAAGGTCCGAACATTGGTCTTATTAACTCTCTTGCTACATATGCAAGAATTAATGAGTACGGATTTGTTGAGGCACCATACAGAAAGGTAGATAAGGCAGACCCTGCAAATCCAAGGGTAACAGATGAGGTTGTTTACCTTACGGCAGATGAGGAGGACAATTACGTTGTTGCACAGGCAAACGAGCCTTTAGATGAAAACGGATACTTTGTAAATAACAGTGTATCGGGACGTTTCCGCGAAGAAACATCACAGTTTGAGAAAAGAACCATTGACCTTATGGACGTTTCTCCTAAGATGGTATTTTCAGTGGCAACATCTATGATTCCTTTCCTTGAAAATGATGATGCAAACAGAGCTCTTATGGGTTCAAACATGCAGCGTCAGGCTGTGCCCCTTCTTACAACAGAGGCACCTGTTGTAGGTACGGGTATGGAGACGAAGGCTGCTGTGGATTCAGGGGTATGTGTTGTGGCAAAGAGAGCAGGTGTGGTAGAGCGTTCAGAATCTACACGTATTATTATTAAGTATGATGATGACGGTTCTAAGGAAACATATAAGCTAATTAAGTTTGCAAGAAGTAACCAGAGCAACTGCTATAATCAAAGACCTATAGTTTTAAAGGGCGAGCATGTTGAGGCAGGTCAGGTTATTGCAGACGGAGCATCAACTTCACAAGGTGAAATAGCGCTTGGAAAGAACCCTCTTATTGGATTTATGACATGGGAAGGATATAATTACGAAGATGCTGTTTTGTTAAGTGAAAGACTTGTACAGGATGATGTATACACATCTATTCATATAGAAGAATATGAGACAGAGGCAAGAGATACTAAGCTGGGACCGGAGGAGATTACAAGAGATGTTCCGGGTGTAGGTGATGATGCTTTAAAGGACCTTGATGAGAGAGGTATTATCCGCATAGGAGCAGAGGTACGTGCAGGTGATATTCTTGTTGGTAAGGTTACTCCGAAGGGAGAGACAGAGCTTACGGCAGAGGAAAGACTTTTAAGAGCAATCTTTGGAGAGAAGGCAAGAGAGGTAAGAGATACATCTCTTAAGGTTCCTCACGGAGAGTACGGTATCGTTGTAGATGCAAAGGTATTTACAAGAGATAACGGAGACGAGCTTCCTCCGGGAGTGAATGAGTCAGTGCGTATTTATATAGCACAGAAAAGAAAGATTTCAGTGGGAGATAAGATGGCAGGCCGTCATGGAAACAAAGGTGTTGTTTCAAGAGTCCTGCCTGTGGAGGATATGCCGTTCCTTCCTAACGGACGTCCTCTTGATATAGTTCTTAATCCTCTGGGTGTGCCTTCGCGTATGAATATCGGACAGGTACTTGAGATTCATTTAAGTCTTGCGGCAAAGGCACTTGGATTCAACATTGCGACACCTGTATTTGACGGTGCCAACGAGTTTGATATTATGGATACTCTTGATATGGCAAATGATTATGTAAATACAGAGTGGGAAGAATTTGAAGCGAAATATAAAGATACGGTAGACCCTGAGATAATGGAGTATTTGGGAAGCCATCTGGAGCACAGAGAGCTGTGGAAGGGCGTACCTATTTCAAGGGATGGTAAGGTGAGACTTCGTGACGGAAGAACGGGAGAATATTTTGACAGCCCTGTTACAATAGGACATATGCATTATCTGAAACTTCATCATCTTGTTGATGATAAGATTCATGCACGTTCAACAGGTCCTTATGCACTTGTTACACAGCAGCCTCTTGGAGGAAAGGCTCAGTTCGGCGGACAGAGATTCGGTGAAATGGAGGTTTGGGCTCTTGAGGCATACGGTGCTGCTTACACATTACAGGAAATACTTACAGTTAAGTCTGATGATGTGGTAGGACGTGTTAAGACATACGAGGCTATTATTAAGGGCGAGAATATACCGGAACCGGGAATACCTGAGTCATTTAAGGTACTTTTAAAGGAGCTTCAGTCATTAGCACTTGACGTTAAGGTGTTGAGAGAAGATGACACTGAAGTGGAAATGAAGGAAAATATAGATACAAGCGATTCTGACTGGCACTCAATTATGTCGGGAGAGGATTATAACCGAAAGGAAGAAAATCTTGGTGCACAAGGCTTCCAGCAGCAGGTTATAGAGGGAGATGAATTCGTTTCCATAGAGGAAGAAGAGTACGATGACGAAGATGTATTCGATGATTATGACGATTCGGATTTAGATGAATAATAGAAGGGAGCGTAGTAAGATGCCGGAAACAAATAATTCAAATTATCAGCCTATGTCATTTGACAAAATCAAAATAGGTCTGGCTTCCCCTGAGAAAATCAGGGAGTGGGCTCACAGAACACCGGAACCACAGGATAAAAACAGTGATGCATGGAAAAAGTGGAGCATGGAAGGTGTTGTAACTAAGCCGGAAACCATCAACTATAGAACCCTTAAGCCTGAAAAGGACGGTCTTTACTGCGAGAGAATATTCGGACCTAGTAAAGACTGGGAATGCCACTGCGGTAAGTACAAGAAGTTAAGATATAAAGGCGTTATATGTGACCGCTGCGGCGTAGAGGTAACAAAGGCAAGCGTGCGTCGTGAGCGTATGGGACGTATTGAGTTAGCCGCACCTGTATCACATATATGGTACTTTAAGGGTATCCCAAGCCGTATGGGCTTAATACTGGATATGTCACCGAGAAACCTTGAAAAAGTATTGTACTTTGCATCATATGTTGTCCTTGACCAAGGAGATACGGAATTACAGTATAAGCAGATATTATCTGAAAAGGAATACAGAGAGGCATATGACAAGTATGGAAGCAGCTTCCGTGTAGGAATGGGAGCGGAGGCCATACTGGAGCTTCTGACTGCTATTGATTTGGAGAAGGATTCAGAGGAGTTAAAGGCAGCACTTGAAGATGCCACAGGACAGAAAAGGGCAAGGATTATAAAAAGACTTGAGGTAGTTGAGGCATTCCGTGCATCAGGAAACAGGCCTGAGTGGATGATACTCACAGTAGTTCCTGTTATACCTCCTGATCTTCGCCCTATGGTACAGCTTGACGGAGGAAGATTTGCAACATCTGACTTAAATGATTTGTACAGAAGAATTATAAACAGGAATAACCGTTTGCAGAGACTTTTAGACCTTGGGGCACCGGAAATCATTGTCCGCAATGAAAAGAGAATGCTTCAGGAGGCTGTTGACGCACTTATTGACAACGGCAGAAGAGGACGTCCTGTTACGGGACCGGGCAACAGAGCCTTAAAATCACTGTCGGATATGTTAAAGGGTAAGCAGGGACGCTTCCGTCAGAATCTTCTTGGCAAGCGTGTTGACTATTCGGGACGTTCCGTTATCGTGGTAGGACCTGAATTGAAAATATATCAGTGCGGTCTTCCTAAGGAAATGGCAATAGAGTTATTTAAGCCATTTGTTATGAAAGAGCTTGCATCAAGAGGAATAGCACATAACATAAAGTCTGCAAAGAAGATGGTAGAAAGGCTTGAAACAGAGGTATGGGACGTACTGGAGGATGTTATTAAGGAGCATCCTGTTATGTTAAACCGTGCCCCGACACTTCACAGACTGGGTATTCAGGCATTTGAGCCTATCCTTGTGGAAGGCAAGGCTATTAAGCTTCACCCTCTTGTATGTACGGCATTTAATGCTGACTTTGACGGAGACCAGATGGCTGTCCATCTTCCGCTTTCCGTGGAAGCACAGGCAGAGTGCAGATTTTTACTTCTTTCACCTAATAACCTTCTTAAGCCTTCAGACGGAGGTCCTGTGGCAGTGCCTTCACAGGATATGGTTCTTGGTATTTATTACCTTACACAGGAAAGACCGGGAGTAAAGGGAGAAGGAAAGGTATTTAAGAGCGTAAACGAAGCAATCCTTGCATATGAAAACGGAGCAATAACCCTTCATTCAAAGATATTTGTAAGAGTGTCAAAGACCCTTCCTGACGGAAGAGTGATTACGGGAAATGTAAACTCAACGCTGGGACGTTTCCTGTTTAATGAAATACTTCCGCAGGATTTAGGACTTACAGAGAGAGTGACTGACGAAGATATGCTTAAGCTTGAGGTGGATTATCATGTGGGCAAGAAGCAGTTAAAGAAAATTCTCGAGAAGGTTATTAATACACACGGAGCTACCAAGACTGCTGAGGTTCTTGATGATATTAAGGCTATAGGCTATAAGTTCTCAACAAGAGCAGCAATGACAGTTTCAATATCTGACATGACAGTGCCTGAGTCAAAAAAGGATATTCTGGCAGATGCAGAAAAGACAGTAGAAAAGATAACGAGAAATTACCGTCGCGGCTTTATAACAGACGAAGAGAGATATAAGGAAGTTATTTCCACATGGCAGGATGCGGATAATGCAATTACTCATGCGCTTTTAAGCGGACTTGATAAATATAACAATATTTATATGATGGCAGATTCAGGTGCCCGTGGTTCAGATAAACAGATTAAGCAGCTTGCAGGTATGCGTGGACTTATGGCTGATACAACAGGTAAAACTATCGAGCTTCCTATTAAGTCAAACTTCCGTGAAGGACTTGACGTATTGGAATACTTTATTTCGGCGCATGGTGCAAGAAAAGGACTTTCCGATACGGCACTTCGTACGGCAGACTCAGGATACCTTACAAGACGTCTTGTAGATGTATCACAGGATCTTGTTATCCGAGAGATTGACTGCTGTGAGGGCAAGGATATTCCTTATATGGAAATAAAGGGATTTATAGACGGTGCTGAGGTTATTGAAAGTCTTGAGGAAAGAATCACAGGAAGGTATGCTGCAGAGACAATAGAAGACAGTGAAGGCAACGTAATAGTTAAGGCTAATCATATGATTACGCCAAAGCGTGCAGCAGCAGTTGTTAAGACAGGAAAGACTTCAGTGAAAATTCGTACTATTCTTTCTTGTAAATCACATATCGGTGTATGTGCAAAATGTTACGGTGCAAACATGGCAACAGGTCAGGCGGTACAGGTAGGAGAAGCCGTAGGTATTATTGCTGCACAGTCTATTGGAGAGCCTGGTACACAGCTTACCATGAGAACCTTCCATACAGGAGGTGTTGCCGGTGATGATATTACGCAGGGTCTTCCTAGAGTAGAAGAATTATTTGAGGCAAGAAAGCCTAAGGGTCTTGCAATTATTGCAGAATTTGGCGGAAAGGCTGAGATTAAGGATACTAAGAAGAAACGTGAAATCGTTATTACTGACCCTGATACAGGAAACCAGAAAGCATATCTTATACCGTACGGCTCAAGAATTAAGATTCAGGACGGCGTAACCCTTGAGGCGGGTGACGAGCTTACGGAAGGTTCCGTAAATCCTCATGACATTCTTAAGATAAAGGGTGTACGTGCGGTACAGGATTATATGATTCAGGAAGTACAGCGTGTTTACCGTTTACAGGGCGTTGAAATCAATGATAAGCATATTGAGGTTATTGTGCGTCAGATGCTTAAGAAGATAAAGGTAGATGAGGCAGGAGATTCCGACTTCTTGCCGGGAACAAGCGTTGATGTTCTTGACTTTAATGAGGTGAATGAACGCCTGATAGAGGCAGGCAGGCAGCCGGCAGAAGGAAAACAGGTTATGCTTGGCATTACAAAGGCATCCCTTGCCACAAGCTCATTCTTCTCCGCAGCTTCATTCCAGGAGACTACAAAGGTTCTCACTGAGGCGGCTATTAACGGAAAGGTGGACCCTCTTATCGGTCTTAAGGAAAATGTTATTATCGGTAAGCTTATACCGGCAGGTACGGGCATGAAGAGATATCGTTCCGTATTGATAGACACTGAAAAGGAAGAAATAGAAGTATCTGAGGATGAGGATATTGATATGGAAGAAGAATATGATGACTTATATTCCATGGAGGATATGAATATTCATATTGAAACAGAAGAAGATACCAAGGAAGAGATAGTAAATATAACGGAATAACTATATAAATAAGGAGCTTTTGTAAAATAGCTGAGTAATCAGTTGTGGAGCAAAAGCTCCTTTTATTAATTTTTGTGGACTTTTGTGCATTGCTGTGGTATACTGCATTTATTAAGAAAAAATGTCATTTTAATATACGGGAGATGAAAAAAAAGTGAAATTTATTAAATCAAATGAAATGAAACAGGGCATGAGAACGGCAAAGCCTATATATAACCGGGAAGGCGTATTGCTTTATATGAGGAATACTTTGATAAACGAAAATGTTCTTCAGAAAATACAAAAGCTTAATATTTACGGTATGTATATATTAGAGCCTACGGAACCCCTTCCTCCGGTATCTCAGGAGGATGAGGAATTTGAAAGATTTCAGACTGTTATGTGTTATGAGTTAAAAAAGGAGCTTGATGCATTGGTGGCAAAGAGACCTTTCAGCATAGACTACATATCGTCAGAGATAATAAAAAAGTATGGCAATTCCAAAAGAAAAATCAATTATCTGCAAACAATAAGAAGCAATGAAGATTATCCGTATAAGCATTGTTTAAGTGTGGCAATGCTGTGTGCCATTATATGCAGCGGGTTAAATATAGATGAGAAGGAAAAAGAATATATTGTAAGCTCAGCACTTATTCATGATATAGGAAAACTCATTGCCCCTCCGGAGATTATTAATAAAACAGGAGAGCTTTCAAGAGATGAGCTGCGAATAGTAAGAGATGCGGAATTAATGGGATACCAGATGATAAATAAAAATTATTTGATTCCGTCAGGTATACGCCGATATATAAAGCAGGTTGAAGTGGAACGCAAAAATAAAATGTTTCAATACTCCAATGCAGAGCAAAAGCTTATTGTGGGAACAAAAATAATAAAGGTGGCGGATTTATTTGATTTACTTACGGCTATGAGAGTATACAAGGATCCAATGTCAGGGTTTTCTGCAATAAGGCTGCTTCAGGAAAAGGAGGACGAATATGATGAAGAAATAGTTACCACTCTTGCCAGAGGTATATATATACTGCCTGTAGGCGCCTGTGTTGAGCTTACTAATGGTGAGAAGGGACTTATTCTTGAGGAAAGCGAGTATTTTCTTTTAAGACCAAAGGTACTTGGATTTAAGAGCAATACTATTTATGATTTAAGCCAACGGAAAACTTATGAAAAAGTACAGATAAAAGATATTTTAAAAACCATGGACAACCGCTTTGTCATGAGTGACGAGAGAATCCATGCACAGTAAAATACTTATTATACAGACGGTGGAATATTATATGAAAAAATGCTTAAAATATAACTTATAAGCAGGAAAGAATAATCCTGTCAGAATAAGCATGAAAGGACGTCTATATAATATGAGTAAAAATATAGTATTAAAATACAGCCTCATTTTGTGTGGGGCTTTTTTATATTCACTGTCAATAAGTCTGATACTAAGTCCAAATAATTTAGCACCGGGAGGAATAGCAGGAATCGCTATAATTATTAATTATGTTACAGGTCTGCCAATAGGAACCATGACATTTATTTTAAATCTTCCATTGCTTATTATAAGCATCTTTAAATTTGGAAAAAGATTTTTTTTATCCACTTTGTTTGCTTTGGGAATAAATGCCTTTTTTACTGATATCCTTGCAGGCTTTTCAACTCTTACGGATGAACGCATCCTTGCTGCGGTGGCGGGGGCGGCATTAAACGGAATAGGTCTTGGACTTATATTCAGGTGCAAAACTACATCAGGAGGAACAGATATTATAGTGAGACTTTTAAAGCTGAGAGTTCCACATATGGGAACAGGAATGCTGTTTGCCATAAATGACATGATAATAGTAACGGTGTCAGGCATAGTATTTGGAAATATTGAGGCAGCCATGTATGCGGCAATCTGTGTAATACTTGCAGGAATTATTATGGATAAGGTTCTTTACGGTACTGATGCAGCTAAGCTTGTATATATAATAAGTGATAAAAATAAAGAAATAACAAGGACAATTCTTGACAAACTTGATATAGGTGTTACATTTATAAATGGAAAGGGAGCATATTCAAACACCGGTAAGGATATTATCTTATGTGCGATGAAGAAGCAAAGACTTCCCCAGGTGAGAGACCTGGTAAAGGAAATGGATCCCAAGGCATTTATAATCATAACATCAGCAACGGAGGTTTTGGGACTTGGATTTAAATCCTACAATGATGAGCTTTAATAATGGAGGAAATAAGCGTAAGCTATAGGAGAACAGATAATGGAAAAAATTTTAGATAAAATCATAATATTTATTTGCTGCAGTATCTTTTTGTTTAATGACAGTGCAGATGTGTATACCGTGGTATCGGTTATTATAGTAATATCACTTATATCCTTTAATATTGCTTTTGATATTCCTGCGGTACACATTAGCTCATATGCAGCTTTTCTTGTTATGTGTTATTTTTTACCGGAGCTTCTCCACTTTATACCTCTTATGTGCTACGACTTGTTTTTTGAGCCATATAAGCACGTATCCATTGCAGCCATATTTCCGCTGTACATACATATGGAGGAGCTAAGGCTTATAATGGCGGTATGGCTCTGTGCACTGCTGCTTTTAACATATTTTTTGAAAATGAGGACATCAGCTCTTATTTCCACAAGGCATGACTGGTATTTGGTGAGAGATGAGTTAAAGGAGCAGTCGGAAAGGCTTAGAAATAGAAACAGGGAACTGCTGGAAAGGCAGGATTATGAGATAACAAATGCAACCCTTAATGAGAGAAATAGAATAGCAAGGGAAATACACGATACAGTGGGACATTTGTTAAGCAGCTCCATATTACAGATTGGAGCACTTATGGCAGTTACAAAGGATGAGAGGCAAAGGGAAGCATTGTCACAGGTAAAGGATACACTGTCACAGGGAATGAACAGTATACGGTCAAGCATACATAATATACATGAGGATTCCATGAATCTTGAAGCTAAGCTTAATGAGCTAAAAGACAATTTTACCTTCTGTGAGGTTAAGCTTAATTATAAAATCACAACTGATTTTACAATGAAGGAAAAATATACTTTTTTATATATAGTAAAGGAAGCTTTATCTAATGTAATGAAGCATTCCAATGCAACGGCAGTGAGCATAGTATTTGCCGAGCTGCCGGGGTTTTACCGGATTATAATAGAGGATAACGGGACATTGGTAAAATCTCAGATGGGAAGACAAAGGGGGATGGGAGTATCGGGAATGTATGACAGGATTAACGGACTTGGCGGCAACATAAACATATCATGTGAAAATGGATATAGGATATTTATTACTCTGCCAAAGGTGTCTGATAAGGAAGGCAAATAATAGTATAAGGAGAACTAACCATATGAAAGTAGTTATAGTTGATGATGATAAGCTTGTGTGTCAGGCACTTAAAACAATACTGGAGGCCGACGGAGATATAAAGGTATCTGCCATTGGAAATAAAGGTGAGGATGCAGTGAAGCTTTACATGGAATATAAGCCGGACATTATTCTTATGGATATAAGAATGGGAGAGGTAACAGGTATAGAGGCGGGACAGCAGATAATAAAGGAAAATCCTTCCGCAAAAATTTTGTTTCTCACAACCTTTGCAGACAATGAATATATAGCAGATGCACTTAAGCTTGGTGCCAAAGGCTATCTGCTTAAGCAGAATTTTGAAAGTATAGTGCCTTCCATTAAGGCAGTACAAAGCGGTCAGAATGTATATGGTGATGAGATAATAGCTAAGATTCCAAAAGTATCAGGTAAGGGTGATAAGTCAAATATGCTGGAGGGCTATGGACTGACAGACAGAGAAAAGGATATTATAAAGCAGGTGGCAGAAGGGCTTAGCAACAAAGAGATAGCAGGACTGCTTTTTTTAAGTGAAGGAACGGTAAGAAATTACATAAGTATTGTATTGGAAAAGCTGGAGCTTAGAGACAGAACCCAGTTAGCTATATTTTATTATAAAAACACATAGAGATTATGACAAATGTCATTTCTGTTTTGTACGTATGTAACTACCATATTACTTAAAAGTAAATTAATATATTTATAAAGAACAGACGGAAAACGTATGTCTAAATAAATATAAAGAAAGAGGTAGTTGTGAATGATAGTAAATGTAGATAATCTCACAAAGCGGTACGGAAGCCTTACAGCAGTGGACAATTTATCCCTTAAAATTAGTGAGGGAGAAATATTCGGTCTTTTGGGACCAAACGGCTCGGGAAAAACCACAGCCATTAACTGTATTTTGTCCCTTTTAAAGTATGACAGAGGAGAAATTACAATATTTGGCAGGAAAATGAGTCCAAAGGCATATGACATAAAGAAGGATATAGGCATAGTAATGCAGAATGTAGCAGTTTTTAATGAGCTTACAGTGTATGAAAATATTAATTATTTCTGTGGTCTTTATGTAAAGGATAAGGAAAAGAGAAAAAAGCTTGTAGACGAGGCTGTGAAGTTTACAGGCTTAGAGGATTTCGTGAAATTTTACCCCAAAAAACTTAGCGGCGGTCTTTTGAGAAGGCTAAACATAGCCTGTGGCATAGCACATAAGCCTAAACTTATTATACTTGACGAGCCTACAGTGGCAGTAGACCCTCAAAGCCGAAACAGCATACTTGAGGGTATTCAAGGGTTAAATAAGGCAGGGGCAACTATTATATATACAACACATTATATGGAAGAGGTAGAACAGATTTGCACCAGAATAGCCATTATAGATAAGGGCAAGATTATCGCTCTGGGAACAAAGGAGGAGCTTAAGGCTATGATAGGTGTCCATGAAAAAATATCGGTGGAGCTTCCCGGCTCAGACAGGGAGGAAATAAAGTGTCTGGCAAAGGGAATAGAGGATATGTCTGTAGTGGATAAGGTGTATATAAACGAAAAATATCTTCACATAAAATCAGCTAAGGGAAAGCATGCACTGTCGTCAATACTTTATTATCTTCAGGAGCAGAATGCGGCAGTGGGAAATGTTACATCTAAAGAGCCGACCCTTAATGATGTATTCCTTGAGATTACAGGGAAGGAGCTGAGGGACAATGTTTAAGCATATATATTTTAACAGTCTGAAAATATATATCAGAGAAAAAGTAATTGTGTTCTGGCTTCTTGTATTTCCAATGATTTTGGCAGTGTTTTTTAAAATGGGATTTTCAGGTCTTACAGACGGTGAGGCCTTTGAGATAATACCGGTGGCAATAGTGGAAAATAATGAAAACACAGAGCTTATGAATGTTTATAAGGGAATATTTAACAGTATGTCTGATATCTTTGATGTAAGGTATGTAAATAAGGAGGAAGCAGAAAAGCTGCTTGAGGAGGAGGATATATTATCCTATATATACATTAGTGACGGCAGGCTTGCCATGACAATAAAGGAAAACGGGTTAAATCAAAGCATAGTAAAGGAAGTTCTTGACAGGATTAATGAGGGCGTGGAGCTTGTAATGAGTGGATATGTATCCTATGAGGAGATTGGTACTGTAATGAATGTACAAAATGTACTTAATAATGTAAAAATCAGCAATCAGGAACAGGACTATGTGGCAGCATGGTTTTATACTATTTTGGGAATGGCGGCAATGTATGGCTCCACCCTTGGAGTTATGATAATAGAAAATACCCAGGCAAATCAGTCTGCAAAGGCAATGAGATTTAATATTGCACCTGTATCCAAGATGAAAGGCTTTGTGGCAATGTTTGGGGCGGGAGCCACTCTTCACTCTGTTATTATGATAATAATCTATCTGTACTTAAGATATGTGATGAACATTAACTTTGGAGACAGGCAGATATACATAATATTAACATCTGTTGTGGGAGGCATAACGGGTATATCTGTAGGGGCATTAATAAGCGTGCTGGTAAAGGCAGGAGAAAATTTAAGAATAGGCATTTGTATGGCGGTGTCAATGCTTGGCTCATATTTGGCCGGAATGATGGATAACTCGGTTAAATATAAGGTGATGCAGAGCATGCCTGTAATAGAATATATTAATCCGGCAGGAATACTGACAGATTCATATCTTAAGCTGTTCTATTATGAGGATATGAGGTATTACTGGAGTAATGTAATAAATCTTCTTGTTATCATGGCCGTTTGTATGGCAGTTACAATATTTGTTTTAAGGAGGCAGAGATATGACAGTGTTTAAAGCGTCCATGAAAATTTTTAAAAGAAACTGGCTTCTGTTAAGCATATATTTTTTAATATTTGCCCTTATGTCATTATCAATGGGAATAAAGGCAGAGGATAATGCTAATGCAGCTTTTGAAACCTCAAATGTGAAGGTGTCTGTTATAAACAATGACAGCAGCAGGTATGGAGAGAGCCTTGAAAACTATCTTGATAAAAATACAAAGCTTGTAGACATTGTGGACAGTGAGGAAGGAATAGCAGATGCACTTTTTTACAGGTATACTGAATATATAATAAGGATACCGGAGGGCTTTGGAGAAAAGCTTGAAGCAGGGGAGAATGTGTCCATAGATAAATATCAGGTTGCAGGTTCTTACAGCGGTGTGTTTATGGATAACATGATAAATAATTATATATCGGGAATGAAAATTTACGGGGCTGATGTCCCTGATATTAATGATACAAGGGTAGAAATTATCAGTGAAGATAAGGGGGAGAATGATAAGGTGTACCTGTTTAATTTTTCAGCCTACAGTCTTATGGCAATTATAATATTGGGAGTAGGAGCATTACTTGCAACATTTAACAGGGCTGATATAAGAATGAGAAATCTTGTGTCTCCGGTGTCGGGAGTAAGAATGAGTATTATTCAGATAGGGGCATGTCTTTTCTTTATGGTTATTGTATGGCTGCTTATGACTGCGGCAGCAGTTGGAATAATAGGAGCGGACAATATACAGACGGCAGATATTTATATGATTGCCAATACATTCATATATGCAGTTGTGAGTCTTTCCATAGGTTTTTGCATAGGAACCATCATAAGGTCGGAAAACGGAAGAACGATAGCAACTAATGTCATTGCTTTAGGCTTTTGTTTTATAGGAGGTGTCATGATACCGGTCAGTATGCTGGGAGACAGTGTTAAGATAATAAGAAGCTTTACACCTACATATTGGTTTACAACGGCAAACGAAGCGCTTGCCGGTGCAGATAATTTTACATTGGGCGGTCTTACAGAGGCTTGGCAGGCGATGGCAGTGGAAATACTGTTTGCCGTGGCGTTTATTGCCGTGGGATTGGCAGCACTTAGGAAAAGGGCAGATTAAAAAGAAAAATCCTCTTAAATTGAATAGTTGTTTTAAAAGTTCTTTTATGGTAAAATAAATATAGAAGGAAAAGGGCGGTTATGTTTGTGTATGTGCACACCTGGCACAAACTATGTTGTGAGTAAAAAACGTGTGCGGAAATGAGGATTAGTATGAACAGGATAAGAAAGAGTATTCAGAAGCATCTGAATGTATGGTATGCAGTGACAGTGTGTATTATTATTCTCGCCATACTTACTATTATTTATATGACATCAGACAACAGGGAATATAATAAATTTAATTTCACCGAGAGTCTGGATGAAACAGCCTTTGAGATAAATGATACAAAGATTACCCTGAAGGAGGCGGCATATTATATAATGGTAATAGAATCCAATGTACATGGTGCGGCGATAGAATATAATACAAATAACCCAAGAGAATACTGGAATGTGTATCTTAATGACGGAGAGGGAAACAGTAATTTTTTAAGCGGTCAGGCTAAGGAAGATGCCATGAATGCATGTATAAGAGACGGCATATATTATATAGAAGCATTAAATGCAGGAATTACCCTTAGTGATGAGGAGAAAAAGCAGTGTGCAGAGGATGCATCTGAGGAGGAGAAGCTTCTTACGGGAAAGCAGGTTCAGGTAACTCAGTATGAATATAAGGATATGTATCATATAATAGAAAAGATAGCTTTAGTTAAAAAGTATGTTAATACTCTTATGGAAAAAGGTTATACGGCAGAGCAGCTTGATTTCGGCGGAGAATACTATGAGGAGCTTAAGAAAGGTTATGACGTAAAAATAAACGAGGAAATGTGGGAAAACATATCCTTGGGAAAGCTTACAATTAATTAATATAAAACTGATTTGGAGGATTAAGATGCCGGGATACGATACGCATTATTTGTACGGAATAAATTCATACAGAAGGCTGCCACAGTCTAATGTAAAAAAAGCAATATACGCAAATAAGGGAGCATACACCTTAGGTCTTTTAGGACCTGATATTTTCTTTTACTATGCCACGGAGGTGGTGGCGGCAAGAAAAAATATAGGTTCTATTATGCACACTACAAATACGGGAATATTTTTCAGGCACATGATAGAATATACAGCGTCAAAGAAGGGACGTGACAGGGATATAGCAACAGCTTATCTGTCAGGCTTTTTATCACATTATTCCCTTGACTGCATATGTCATCCCTATGTTTACTGGAAGACGGATTATCTCCATAAGGGAAAGGATTATCTTGAAAAGCATTTTTCCCTTGAAACAGACATAGACATTCTTCTGCTTAAGAAATATAAGGATAAAACTCCTTATGAGTTTATGAAAAACAGTGAGATAAATGTGGATATTATACAAATGTCCGTAATATGTGATTTGCTTCATTATGCAATCCACAAAACATATCATGATTCCAGAATAACAAGACGGGGAATAAAGTACGCAATAGGCTCTATTAAAAAGGAGCAGAAGCTTTTAAGGATAGCCTCGGACAGGCTTAAATATGCAGTTGGCAATGTGGAAAAGTTTTTTGTGGGACAGAATTACATAGCGCCCCTTATACCCGGAGGCTGTGAGATAAAGAATGATGACCCGCTAAATATTAACCATGACAGATGGTACAATCCTTGGGACTTGACCAAGTCATATACTATGAGTGTGCCGGATATGTTAAATAAGGCAAGAGAAGGATATATACTTACAATATTCCTTCTTGACAGTTACCTTGACGAGGATTTAAGGACGGAGGATTCATACAGAGACTTAATGAACAATATAGGAAGCAGATCGTATCACAGCGGACTGAATTGCAGGATTCCAAGCTGATGCTCTATGCTTTTGCGAAAATTTTTCTTGACATTTATGTTTTATCCACGTATAATGAGTAGGCGTGTGAAAAGGCATAGGTGTCTTTTTTGCGTAAAATTATAGGTATAAAAACAAATTTCTAATCAGGAGGTGAAAAAAGAATGCCTACATTTAACCAGTTAGTAAGAAAAGGAAGAAAGACAGCTGAAAAGAAGTATACAGCTCCTGCTCTTTTAAAGGGATATAACTCTTTAAAGAAGAAAGCTACAGATACTGCATCACCACAGAAGAGAGGTGTATGTACAGCGGTTAAGACAACAACTCCTAAGAAGCCTAACTCAGCCCTTAGAAAAATTGCCAGAGTTCGTCTTTCTAACGGTATCGAAGTAACAAGCTATATTCCTGGTGAGGGACACAACCTTCAGGAGCACAGTGTTGTTCTTATAAGAGGAGGAAGAGTAAAAGATCTTCCTGGTACAAGATACCATATCGTTAGAGGTACACTTGATACAGCAGGCGTAGCAAAGAGACGTCAGGCTCGTTCTAAGTACGGTGCAAAGAGACCAAAGGACGGAAAATAGGAACAAAGTGATATCAAAGGTTGAATGAATAAGTGCCGGATTAGAAATATTGTTTTAAGTTTGTATAGATTTTTAATTAATGTTTTTAAAACCGCACGAACACATTAAAGTGAGTACCGATGATCTAAAGTAACAGTACAGCAGTATAGCGGGATGTGGTTGCTTTGACAGACTGCCTGCATTACGGCTTACTGTAATGATTTTTTAAGGAGGGAAGAACCGTGCCACGTAAAGGACATACTCAGAAAAGAGAAGTATTAGCAGATCCATTATACAATAATAAGACAGTTACAAAGCTTATCAATAACATTATGTTAGATGGTAAGAGAGGTGTAGCTCAGAAAATAGTATATGGTGCTTTTGCAAGAGTGGAAGAAAAGGCCGGAAAGCCGGCTTTAGAGGTGTTTGACGAAGCTATGAATAACATTATGCCAGTTCTTGAGGTAAAGGCAAGACGTATCGGTGGTGCAACATATCAGGTGCCTATCGAGGTAAGACCTGAGAGAAGACAGGCTTTAGCTCTTCGCTGGATGACAATGTTTTCACGCAAGAGAGGCGAGAAGACAATGGAAGAAAGACTGGCAAATGAAATTCTTGATGCTGCAAACAATACAGGTGCATCTGTTAAGAGAAAAGAAGACATGCACAAGATGGCAGATGCTAATAAGGCTTTCGCACATTACAGATTTTAGTAATATATTGCTGTATCTGTGCAAAGGCTTTGGCATTTGCCGGCTTTCGTTTACAAGATGACAGGAGGTAAAGAATCTTGGCTGGAAGAGAATATCCGTTAGAGAGAACCAGAAATATTGGTATTATGGCTCATATCGATGCTGGTAAGACAACATTGACAGAGCGTATTCTTTATTATACTGGTGTTAACTACAAAATCGGTGATACTCATGAAGGTACTGCTACCATGGACTGGATGGAGCAGGAGCAGGAAAGAGGTATCACAATTACTTCAGCGGCTACAACTTGCCACTGGACACTTCAGAAAGAAAATAAAGTTGCTCCCGGTGCATTAGAGCATCATATCAACATCATTGATACACCAGGACACGTAGACTTCACAGTAGAGGTTGAGCGTTCACTCCGTGTACTTGATGGTGCTGTAGGTGTATTCTGTGCAAAGGGTGGTGTTGAGCCTCAGTCAGAAAATGTATGGCGTCAGGCTGACACATATAACGTACCTAGAATGGCATTTATTAATAAGATGGATATTTTAGGTGCAAACTTCTATGGAGCAGTAGAGCAGATTAGAACACGTTTAGGAAAGAATGCTATCTGTTTACAGCTTCCAATCGGCAAGGAAGATGAGTTTAAGGGGATTATCGACTTATTTGAAATGCAGGCTTATATCTACAATGATGATAAGGGAGATGATATTTCCATAATTGAAATCCCTGAGGATATGAAGGATGATGCCGAGCTTTATCATTCAGAGCTTGTAGAAAAAATCTGTGAGTTAGATGATGATTTAATGATGATGTACCTTGAGGGTGAGGAGCCTTCTGTAGAGGAGATGAAGAAGGTTTTAAGAAAGGCAACATGTGAGTGTAAGGCAATCCCTGTATGCTGTGGTTCTGCTTATAGAAACAAGGGTGTTCAGAAGCTCCTTGACGCAATTCTTGAGTATATGCCTGCTCCTACAGATATTCCTGCTATCAAGGGTGTTGATTTGGACGGCAATGAGGTTATTAAGCACTCATCAGATGAGGAGCCGTTCGCAGCTTTAGCATTTAAGATTATGGCAGATCCATTTGTTGGTAAACTTGCCTTCTTCAGAGTTTACTCAGGAACAATGAATTCAGGTTCATATGTATTAAATGCAACAAAGGATAAAAAGGAACGTGTTGGACGTATTCTTCAGATGCACGCAAATAAGAGGGAGGAGCTTTCAAAGGTTTACTCAGGAGATATTGCGGCAGCAGTAGGATTTAAGTTTACAACAACAGGTGATACAATTTGTGATGAACAGCATCCGGTAATTCTTGAGTCTATGGAATTCCCTGAGCCGGTTATTGAGCTTGCTATTGAGCCGAAGACAAAGGATGCACAGGGCAAGATGGGTGAAGCTTTGGCAAAGCTTGCTGAGGAGGATCCTACATTTAAGGCTCATACAGATCAGGAAACAGGTCAGACAATTATCGCAGGTATGGGTGAGCTGCATCTTGAAATTATTGTAGACAGACTTCTTCGTGAGTTTAAGGTAGAAGCTAACGTAGGTGCACCTCAGGTTGCATACAAGGAAGCTCTTACTAAGTCTGTTGAGGTTGACAGCAAGTATGCTAAGCAGTCAGGCGGACGTGGACAGTATGGTCACTGTAAGGTACGCTTCGAGCCAATGGATGCAAACGGTGAAGAGTTATTTAAGTTTGATTCAGAGGTTGTAGGCGGTGCTATTCCTAAGGAATATATACCGGCTGTAGGCGAAGGTATCGAGGAAGCTACACAGGCAGGTATCCTTGCAGGATTCCCTGTTGTAGGTGTACACGCAACAGTATACGATGGTTCATACCATGAGGTAGACTCATCAGAAATGGCATTCCATATTGCCGGTTCAATGGCATTCAAGGATGCTATGGCAAAGGGAGCACCTGTATTGTTAGAGCCTATAATGAAGGTTGAGGTAACAATGCCTGAGGAATATATGGGTGATGTTATCGGTGACATAAACTCACGTCGTGGACGTATCGAGGGTATGGATGATATCGGAGGAGGCAAAATGGTTAAAGCATTTGTTCCTCTTGCTGAAATGTTCGGATACTCAACAGATTTACGTTCTAAGACACAGGGACGTGGTAACTACTCTATGTTCTTTGAAAAATATGAGCAGGTACCAAAGAACGTACAGGATAAGGTTATAGCAGCAAAGTCAGGCAAGTAAAGACATGGCTAGACTGTAACCATAAATTACAAAAAAGTAAAAATTAGGCTTGCAAATATTTATATTATGAAATATAATCATAATTAGCCGATTAGGGTGTTTAATACGCCTTATGGCGTGTTAAATACTCATATAGAGAGGGACAACAGGTCCACAGTACAATAATTAATTTAGATTTATTTAAGGAGGATTTACAAAATGGCTAAGGCTAAGTTTGAAAGAAACAAACCACATTGTAATATCGGAACAATCGGTCACGTTGACCATGGTAAGACAACTTTAACAGCAGCTATCACAAAGACACTTAATGCAAGATTAGGTACAGGTGAGGCAGTTGCATTTGAGAACATCGATAAGGCTCCGGAAGAGAGAGAGAGAGGTATCACAATCTCTACAGCTCACGTTGAGTACGAAACAGAGAACAGACATTACGCTCACGTTGACTGTCCGGGACATGCTGACTACGTAAAGAACATGATTACAGGTGCTGCACAGATGGACGGTGCTATCCTTGTTGTTGCAGCTACAGACGGTGTTATGGCTCAGACAAAGGAGCACATCCTCCTTTCTCGTCAGGTAGGCGTTCCTTACATCGTAGTATTTATGAATAAGTGTGATATGGTTGATGATCCTGAGTTACTTGAGTTAGTAGAGATGGACATCAGAGAATTATTAAATGAATATGATTTCCCAGGTGATGATACACCAATCATTCAGGGTTCAGCTCTTAAGGCTCTTGAAGATCCTAACAGCGAGTGGGGTGACAAGATTCTTGAGCTTATGAAGGCTGTTGATGAGTGGGTTCCAGATCCTGCACGTGAGACAGATAAGCCATTCCTTATGCCTGTTGAGGATGTATTCACAATTACAGGTCGTGGTACAGTTGCTACAGGTAGAGTTGAGAGAGGTGTTCTTCACCTTAATGACGAAGTTGAAATTCTTGGTGTTAAGGAAGACGTCCGTAAGACAGTTGTAACAGGTATCGAAATGTTCAGAAAGCTTCTTGATGAGGCTCAGGCTGGTGATAATATCGGTGCTCTTCTTCGTGGTGTTCAGAGAACAGATATCGAAAGAGGACAGGTTATTGCAAAGCCGGGTACTGTAACATGCCATAAAAAGTTTACAGCTCAGGTTTACGTATTAACAAAGGACGAAGGTGGACGTCATACTCCATTCTTCAATAACTATCGTCCACAGTTCTACTTCAGAACAACAGACGTAACAGGTGTTTGCGAGTTACCGGCAGGTATTGAAATGTGTATGCCAGGTGATAACGTAGAGATGACAGTAGAGCTTATCCACCCAATCGCTATGGAGCAGGGACTTGGTTTCGCTATCCGTGAAGGTGGTAGAACAGTAGGTTCAGGTAAGGTTGCTACAATTATTGAGTAATTTATAAAAAGTTAGATTTTATGGGGCTTTCTGATTTTTCAGAAAGCTCTTTTTTTAAAAATAGCCACTTTAATTTAATAAAGTGGTTCTAAAATGGCTCTTAAAAATAATATGTTTAAATACTATGGAACAAGAAAAGAAAAAATGTTATAATAAATACAGAAAAGTATCGACACATAATAAAAAATATGCTAATATTATGTCAATTCTCAATATTTGGGCATACTCTTTAATAGGAGGTGCCTATGAGAAAAGGAGGTTTTAATATGTATTTAACTAAGGAAAAGTCAAAAACATCATTATATAAAAATTATGAGCCCAAATTTCCAAAGCACAAAGATGTAGAAATTCAAGCATATGTTGCATATACAGTAGGAAATGATATATCAAAAAAAATGAAGTCAACTGTAAGGTGTATGACGAAAATGATTATTCAAGGATTTTCTAAGGGGGCGGATTAGGTTGGAAGAAAATAAGGAACAAAATGATAAAGAAACACGGTTTTTAGATAAAGATAATTTGGAAGAAACCGAATTAGAAGATGTTCTTGAAAGTGTACCACCAGAACATAGAAAAGTTATAGAGAGAATGATGATATCTTCATCTATTCAAATGCGTAGCATATCTTCTCCTGAAACAGTGGTAATGAAAAAGTTAACGCCGGATCATATTTCTAAGTATTTAGAGGGTGCGGAGTTGGAAATGAAAAATAGCTATACTGAAAAATTTCATAGAAAAATATTCACATTTTTAACAATGGTTATGGCTATGATATTTTTTATTTTCTTAGTTATTTTGTTAAAAGATAATCCTGATGTTATGGAAAAGGTTATTTATATAGTTGGTGGCGTTGTGATAGGTGCATTTGGTGGATATGGATTTGGAAAAAATAGAAGTGATGAATAAAGGAAGAGGCTGTCGGGAAATAGATAGTCCATAACAGGAGTTGTCGGTAAATAACGATTTTTAACTCCTAAAAATCGTTATTTACCGACAACTCCTTTTTTCAAGAAGGAGAATTAATGGAAGATAGAATACGATTTAATAATGAAATAATTGAGTGGGTTCAGATTGATAAAAATGATAGTCAGCAAATTTCAGAATTAGAACAGGAGTGGGTAGCATATATGCGTGAGATATATGCAGATGATTCAGAGGTAACAGAGTGTTCAGATAACGAAATAAAAGGTTGGCTGACTGGCAGAATCAATATTCAGGGCGAGAGGGACACAATGCATTTTGAACTGATTATTGTAGACGGAACTATTGCAGGTTTTACAATGTATGCCGTAGATTTAGGAGGCATAAAAAACATAATGGAAGCAGGTTGCGGATATATTATGGAGTTTTATGTTAAGCCCTCTTTTCGGCGGAAAAATATAGGAACTCAAACTTATATGCATATAAAATCTACATTTATTAGACATGGTGCTAAAAAGATTTATTTAACTCCGGATTCTAAAAGTGGAATTTATTTCTGGGAAGCCATGAAATTTAAAGATGAAGGAAAAATTGACCCTGATAATTTAATGCCTATTTATGTTAGTGAAATTGAGAGATGCCTATTTGTGCCGGAGCGTCACAAATAAGCCCTGATGGCAGACGCAAATTGAAGATAAACGCTCCGGAATGGAGATTAGTGTGAAAATTTTATACACAGGCTTTAAAGGAATACATAATTCATCTTATAAGCCGGTTAATAGTTTGGAAGGTGCAAAAGTTTTATTGACCAAGTCTTTTGAAGGATTGAAAAAGGACATAGAAAAATTAAATGAAGAATATGCTTGAGTTTCCGCAAAATGTAATTTCAAAAAGAATATAGCATCCCAAAGTACCAATCTACCGATTTTTTTGAGGTCGAGAATGGTAGTGCTGTGAGTAGAAGTACTTTAATAAGCCCCGCAGGAGCC
>CALWSG010000038.1 GCA_944384155.1 uncultured Lachnospiraceae bacterium
TGATTATGATGGTTGTAGAGTGGTATAATAAAACCATACGATTTTTAGTACAGTAAGGTACTTACTCTTAGGCATGAATTTGAGGTTTGAGGTTTGAGAGTAGTGTAAAATCGTATGATACTCAAACCATTTGAAACGATGTATGACGATTGCTGTGGTTTGAGAGTAGTGTAAAATCGTATGATACTCAAACTCGCAGGGAGCATGACATCAATAGGCGGAGTTTGAGAGTAGTGTAAAATCGTATGATACTCAAACTGATTTAGCCGTCGCATTTTGTGAAGTTTGTTTGAGAGTAGTGTAAAATCGTATGATACTCAAACTATGTTTGGTTTGAGCATAGACGTTGATTAGTTTGAGAGTAGTGTAAAATCGTATGATACTCAAACCCGAAACTATCAATTAACACTCTGTGACCAGTTTGAGAGTAGTGTAAAATCGTATGATACTCAAACTAATATAACAGCGGAATCTGTAGGTGCAAAGTCTGAGAGTAGTGTAAAATCGTATGATACTCAAACCAACTGGGTGAAAGTTTTCATTGATGATGAGTTTGAGAGTAGTGTAAAATCGTATGATACTCAAACCGGAGGTGTCCTTTTTGCTGCTCCCAGCTTGTTTGAGAGTAGTGTAAAATCGTATGATACTCAAACGTCCCCTAAACTATCAAGCTCACTACCATTGTTTGAGAGTAGTGTAAAATCGTATGATACTCAAACAATAACACAAAGGAGGTTATTTAATGTACAGTTTGAGAGTAGTGTAAAATCGTATGATACTCAAACGAGAGTGCCTATCTCAAAAAATATGTCGAGGTTTGAGAGTAGTGTAAAATCGTATGATACTCAAACCGAAACAGTTATATCAGCTTTTGGAAAAAGTTTGAGAGTAGTGTAAAATCGTATGATACTCAAACTAAAACAAATGCAGATACAATGCTTGCCAAGTTTGAGAGTAGTGTAAAATCGTATGATACTCAAACGCAGCTCCCTTAATTGCTTAATGTAAAAAGGTTTGAGAGTAGTGTAAAATCGTATGATACTCAAACGAAATGGAAGAAATTTATTGCAATGCTATAGTTTGAGAGTAGTGTAAAATCGTATGATACTCAAACTGCAATGCTCACCTGCCGTCACGAAAAATTGTTTGAGAGTAGTGTAAAATCGTATGATACTCAAACGCCTTTTTAGTAACTCTTCCAGGCATAGTTGTTTGAGAGTAGTGTAAAATCGTATGATACTCAAACAGAAAGATTCGGACAATGACTAATGCAAGCGTTTGAGAGTAGTGTAAAATCGTATGATACTCAAACTATAATTCCGCTGTGTCTGAGGCTATAAAGGTTTGAGAGTAGTGTAAAATCGTATGATACTCAAACAGGGAAAAGTCTTGCAAGCTTTGTATATGCGTTTGAGAGTAGTGTAAAATCGTATGATACTCAAACGATTATTATATATATATATGCAATACATATGTTTGAGAGTAGTGTAAAATCGTATGATACTCAAAGGCAAAATTAGAAGTCATGAAAACAAATTTTGGGCTAAATCACAAAAACGATACAATGTGGTAAGAAAATAGAAATGCTTACCAAAGTGTACTCTTATTGCAGAACAAATCAATATGGCAGCAATAATGAATATTGTCTAAATCATAAATCCATGAGACGGGTGAAAAGAATTTTAAAAGGAAATTCGCAAGAAGAAAAACGTAAAAACGGATTTTCAGATGAGGAAATTTTTGCTTTAGGATTATATCCGAAAAATGATAGTTACAAAATGAGCGTGTTTTCCAGAATTTTAGAAAAAGAAAATAAATAAAATTATTTATAGCACTTGCAAATGAGGCAACTCCAAAAAGTTAGACTTTTTAAGCGTAGCAGTTTTAGTTGGTTGCTACGCTATTTTTGGGGAGATTTCATTTATTTATAAATATAACTATATCACATGTCAACCGAACAAATCAAACAACTTTTATTTCTTATTGACCTCATTTATAAATGATTTCATCATCTTTGTTATTTGTTCAGCTTGACTTATGCCTTGCTTTTCACAAGCTTCAGCAAATTTCTCCGTAACCTCTCTCCTTAATTTGTAGCTCTTAGAAATAAGTCCAACCTTATCCTGATACTTTTTACTCGCAATAGTCTGCGGCTTTGGATTATCTTTCGGCATTGCTTTTACTCCTCATTTTAATTACAACACAATAAATAAGTTTTGCAATTCCTATAGCTACTAAAAAAATTCCTAATTTTAATAACATATTTACACAGATGAGCTAACGTGTTATATTTATTTCAGAGAAGGGCTTTTGCCATTCTCGTATCATTCAATTAACTTATCTATTATGATTAGAATGATACCTATTAAGATGTCTATTATTGCTTGTACCACCATGCTTTTAATGGACATCTTTTTTTCGTTTCTTTTTGCTCATCTGTTTAGCACCTCCTTATATGTACATTATATCATAGGGTGTACCATGTATCAATGCTTTTTACTGTCTTTTTAAACAATCATCGAATGAAATTCTAAATTCCACCCTTATGCTGAATTTAGCCTTACACTCCATTCTATATTCTTTTGATTCTTAGTGCCTCATATCCACAGTAGAAAATAGATACTTATGTGTAAACAAATAACTGGAAACCGGAAACATATGACCATGTATGACCGTATCGCACTGGATAGCGGTGCTTTAGGTCTTGAAAAATGCACTGAAGTTCTTGTTGACTTATATTAAAATTTCCTGCAGCTTATAGGGCTTGCTTCTAAAAAATAAAATTATTTCAATTCATTGTTAATATACAATATAAAGATATGTTCGTGAAATTATATTGTAAAAATCAACAAAAAAAATCCCCTAAAACACTTGAAAATATAGAAATATGCCAAAATATATGATAAACTTATTATAAATTACGAAAGAAGAAAAGAAGGGAGTGTTTTTATTGATAAAGCTAAAGGATATTACAAAATATTACTATGGCGATACATCTGTAACTTTAGCATTAAAGAGCATTAATCTGGAATTTAAAAAAGGTGAATTTGTTGCGATTACGGGAAAAAGCGGAAGCGGAAAATCCACCTTAATTAATCTTATCAGTGGTATGGATTCTTACGAGGAGGGGGAGTTATATTTTAAGGGCATGGAAACCTCCTATTATGATGAAAATGACTGGGAGCTGTACAGGAAGAACAATATAAGCTTTGTGTATCAGTCATATAATCTTATAGACAGCTATACGGCACTTCAAAATGTAGAAGCAGTTATGATGATATGTGAAAATGATGAAAACAAAATGACAAAAAAGCAGCGAAGGCAAAAGGCAATGGAAGTGCTTAGGAAGGTAGGTCTTGAAAAGCAGGCAGGCCATAAAGCATCACATATGTCAAGCGGTCAGAAGCAGAGACTTGGAATAGCCAGAGCATTGGCGAAGGACACAGATGTTATTGTGGCTGATGAGCCTACGGGGAATCTGGATGTGGAAAACGGAAAGGCAGTTATGAAAATATTTCATGAGCTTGCAGAAGAAAATAAGCTTGTGCTTGTAGTTACACATAATTACGAGCAGGCAGAACCCTTTGTCACAAGAAAAATACGTCTTTTTGACGGAGAGGTAGTAGAGGATTTAAAATTAGATAGGGAATTATATGAAGACAAGGATTTTCAGTCAGATTACGGTGAAGAAGCCGTTGAAGACAAGGAGGCGGAAAAAACCTTTGCCGTGGCAAGGCAGTTTGTGGCAATGAACAGAATGGCACAGCCTCACAGAAGCTTGTTTATTTTTTTGTTTTTATTAATATCGGCACTGGCAACAGTTATTTTTCTCGGATATTTTATAAGTAATCTTGATGATACTACCACAAGAGAAATATCAGATGAGGCATTTAATAATGTTTCCAATGACAGACTGATTGTAAAAAGACTTGACGGAGAAGTGCTTACGGAGAAGGATTACAGTACAATCTCTAAGATATCACGGGTAGAATATGTTGAAAAGTATGATTATGCCAATGATTTTTATTATTTTTACCAGGAAGGTGAGGATTATAGAAAGGATTACAAGGTAGGTGTAACTACAAAAAAAATTGTTATAGAAAAGCTAAAATACCAGCATTTTGTAAAGTCATCAAGCGGTATTTCAGAGAAGGAGCTTCGCAAGGGAAGACTGCCTGAGAGTATTCACGAAATAGTAATTTATACAGATAATGACAGTATGCTTGGAGAAACTATGGAAATCTTCATGTCAGGAAAGGATTGGAAGGGCTCAGAGTATATAGGTGCCGAGTTTAAGATAGTGGGAATTTTAACAAGTGACAGGGAGCAGATATATTTTTCAGAGCAGCTTTTAGAAACCTTAGACAACAGCAGTGAGGAAGTAAATATAGAAAATCTGTACAAACTTCAGGAGAGAAGTGTGTACGGAGAAGGTGTTGAAGATGTGGTGGAGGAAAAAGACAGATATGGAGACTGCAGAATAGTTATAGGTGAAGGTCTTACGGGAAATCAGGCAAGAGTTTCCTCGGATATTATATATAGCCTTTATCCTGAGGGTAAAGAAAACAACGGAATTATTCAGTACAGAACCCTTATGGACAACGGAAAAATTATGGCATCAGCCGGTGACGGAGCAGAGACTGAATATGACATTATATATTTGCAGGAAGGAAGTCTTTGCAGTGTTGATATAGTGGAGGTAAGCAAAGAGCTGTATTTTCAGATAAAAGGAGAAAACAATATGTATCAGGCATCGGTGTTTATAGAAGATTATGCATATACAGATGATGTGCTGAGGGATTTATCTGATAATGGATATGATGCAATAAGTGTATTAAGGGCAAGTGCTGCAGAGTATGATTCGGCACTTGTATCTGAAAGGCTTATGATGCTTATGGTTTCCTTGATAGTCATAGCAGTTATATTTGTACTTGATATCCTTGTTATATATCTGCTTATGAAGCTTAAGAGAGGAGATTTTGTAATCTGCAAATCATTAGGAATGAAGCAGAAAACGGTTAATCAGATGAATTACTATGAGCTGGTTACACTGACACTGGCGGCAGACATGGCAGCCATAATTGCAGGATACATATGCTGTGAGATGGAGGTTCCTCTTATACGTGATATAATGAAATATTACAGAATAAGCCATTATATGATTGTTATAGTAATAAATGTGGCAATGGCAGCAGTTACTGCGGCATTTTTTAACAGATACCTGGGAAAAAGATTCAGACTCACATCACTTAAAAGCAATTAAAGGAGAATATGGAGATATTATGATAAAGGTAAGCGGATTAAATAAATATTATAATAAAGGGAAATCAAATGAGCTTCATGTAATAAATAACACTACAATAGAGCTTCCTGACACAGGTCTTATATGTATCCTTGGAGAAAGCGGCTCGGGAAAAACAACTCTTATGAACACTATAAGCGGGCTGGATGATTTTGAAAGCGGAACTATTGATGTAGACGGTACTCAGGTAAATAAATACGGTGATGCAAATCAGGAGAGGGTAAGAAATGAAAAATTCGGATATATATTTCAGAACTATTATCTTCTTCAGGACAGAACTGTTGAGTATAATCTTATGATTTCATTAGGTCTTTATAACATAACGGAGGAGGAAAAAGCAGAGAGAATAGATTATGTGCTAAAGGCTGTGGATATGTGGAGATACAAGAAACGACTTGTGTCACAGCTAAGCGGAGGCCAGCAGCAGCGTATTGCCATAGCAAGAGCATTGGCAAAATCACCTGGAGTTATATTTGCAGATGAGCCAACGGGAAACCTTGATGAGGCAAATACCATGAGAATAATGGGTATTTTAAAAAAAGTATCAAAGAATTGTCTGGTAGTTGTAGTTACCCATGAAAAGTCCATAGCAGATTTTTTTGCAGACAGAATATTATGGATTTCAGACGGCAGGATACAGGGAGACGAAATCAGGACAGGAACAAAGTCATACAGATTTGTTGAGGATACTAATCTGTATCTGGGAGAGTATAACAAAAGAGATATGTCACGGGACAATGTGAATATAGAAGTATACGATAACGGAGAAACACCTGATGTGGAACTAAAGCTTATATGCGATAATGGAAAAGTATATATATCCATAGGTGATGCAAAAAATGTAGAGATACTTACATCAGAGTCAGAAAAGAAGGTTATTGATGGGAAAAAGCCTGTTTTGGAGCTTACTGATGTAGAGGATTTAGAATACTCTCTGGAGGAGCTTGAATACGCAAAGAAACCAAAGCTGGGTTTTAGAGAGATAAAAGATATAGCACTGGCAAATATTAAGGCTATGGGAAAAAGACAGATATTTCTTGTAATATCACTTCTTGCCATGTCGGTTATGATAGTTCTTGCAGTTCAGGATATAATGACAATACTTGCCGTTCATGAAGAAGACGTGGTTGAAACAGATTCTCATTATATAAAGATGACAATGGAAAAGGGAAGTCTTGTAAACACCAAAGAGTTTATGAATGCAAAAAAAGAGCTGATGGATGCCATACGCACAGAGACAGATATATACGATAATATTGTTATGAATCCCGACACATCCCTAAGCTATGTGTATGAGGGCTTTACTCAGCTTGAGGAGGTGGAAACAAATATAACAAGATTTTCCTTTGTGCCGCTTGATAAGCTTTCGGAGGATGATTTGTACTATGGGGAAATGCCAAAGGAAGACAATGAAATAGTAGTAGACAGGTGGGTACTGGAGCAGTATGTTGAAAACTCAAACGAGCTTTCAAACGTAATTAATGATATTAAGCATTTTGTAGGAAAAACATTAAAAACATCAAATGACGTATCCTTAAAGATAACGGGAATAGCAGAAAGTGAGCAGATGAGTATATATATTAAAAAGGAGGAGATATCTGCACTCAGCAAGCTTATGTGTACCTTTGTTACATACAGTGAGTTTAAGGAAGATTATGCACCGGAGTATGGGGGCGAGGAGCTTGGACTTAATGAGGACGGTAATTACGAGGCACTTGCATCTTATTCGGAATTTATGGCAAGCTATGCAATATATGTAAAATCCAATCACTCTAAAATAAGTGCATATGAAAGTGCATTGAGCAATTACGAAACCATGCTTCAAAGAAGGGAAGAAGCAGAGGCAAGGGAAAACCGTGAGCTGTTGGAATTTATTGAAGGAGAGGTTGAGGAATCAAGACAGTCTCTTGAGGAGGCGGAAAAAACCATGCTTGAGTATTACGGCGTAGATACATATGAGGAATGTCTTGAAATAAGAAATGATTATTCAGGATATACCTATGAGAAAACCGTAAAGTCAGGGGGAACATATACTGTAGTAGGCTTTTATGATGACAGCCTTAAGGAGGAAATGAATGCAGAGCTTGTTATCGCTGATGAGGCTGAAGAGCGTGTAATGACAGATATAATATCATATATGGGAGAATGTTTTATTTATGGGGAAAATCAGCAGGAGATTATAGATACCATACAGTCTTTAAAAGAGGCATCAAGTAACAAACTTGTGGTAAATCTTACAAATCCTTATGAGACACTTCTCGATGCATATAAGGCAGATAAGGCAGAGCAGTTTAACGGAAGAATAATAGTAACTGGAACAATATTTATTGTTTCCATGATAATTCTGTATTTTATGATGAAGGCAAATGCAGTTCAGAGAATGCAGGATTTGGGCGTTTACAGGCTTATAGGTATATCAAAGGGAAGTATAGTAGGCTTATTTGCCTTTGAAAATGTGGTAATTACAACATATACCTCTCTGGTAGGGGCATTGCTGTCCACATTTGTTACATATCTTATATCAAGTATACCGTCACTTGGCATAGAAATAAACTATCCGTGGTATGCATTTTTGATTACCGTATTATTTCTATACGGTGTTAATGTGATAGTAGGTATAATGCCAATAAGGAAGATATTAAAGCTGCCTCCGGCACAGCTTGCAGCTAAGTATGATATTTAGTCAGACACATAAGAAAGGCAGGCGATATAATGATTAGATTAGAAAATGTGTCCAAGTATTATGTGGGAAATAACGAGGTTGCACTGGGACTTAGGAAAATTAATCTTGATTTTACCATAGGGGAGCTTGTTGCTATTACAGGTGAAAGCGGCAGCGGAAAATCAACACTGTTAAATGTGCTTAGCGGCTCAGATACGTATGAGGAGGGGGAAATGTATATTAATGGCAAGCCTACTTCATACTTTGACGAGACAGACTGGGAGAGGTACAGACGTGAATATATAGGCTTTATATATCAGAGCTATAATCTTATAGACAGCTATACAGTGTTTGAAAATGTAAATGTGGCACTTGTTATTAAGGGTAATACAGGGGATAATACATCAAAGGTAATGGAATATCTTGACAAGGTAGGACTAAAAAAGTATGCAGACAAAAAAGCAACCCAGCTATCAAGCGGTCAGAAGCAAAGACTGGCAATAGCAAGGGCATTGGCAAAGGAAACGGAGATACTTGTTGCAGATGAGCCGACGGGAAATCTTGACAGTGAAAACAGTGCCGAGATTATGGCTATATTAAATAAGCTGTCGGAGAATAAGCTGGTATTTGTTGTCACTCATAATTATGATGAGATAGAATCTTATGCCACAAGAAAAATACGTATGTATGACGGAGAGGTGGCGGAGGATATCACATTAAGACCTAAAAAGCTGTCGGAAAATATAATAAAAGAGGAGAACAAGGAGGTAATAAAGGCAGAAAATAAAGAAAAGAGCAAAATAACAGATAAAATTGTTACATTGAACAGAAGGAGCAGACCTGTAACCTTTCTGTTTCTTTCAGGGTTTATGACGGCAGTGGCTTTAGCCTTTTATATTCTGTTGGGAAGCTTTTTTACTAATCTTGATAATACAACCTCAAAGGTGTTCAGTCACAGATATTTTTCAAATGATGATATAACAAGGCTTATAGTGAGAAATACAGACGATTCTCCAATTACGTCAGAGGATGTAAAAAAGATAAGTAATATAAAATACGTGGAACAGACAGATTTATACGACTGTGTCAGCGATACATATTATCTTTTAAAGGAAAATCAGGATTACCAGTACACATACAACTATAGGGAAACATCAAAGATGGAGCCTGATTATAAAAGGGCATATGCATTGAAAAAGGATAGTTTTATGAAAACGGCAGGGTGCATAACAGAAGATGACCTTGAAGCAGGAAAGCTTCCGGAGAAGTTGTATGACATATCACTATATTCAGAGGATGAATCTGTTATAGGTACAACGGTAACAATGTACCTTGGAAATGATAATGTGTGGGGAACAGACCTTGTATATATTTCATGCACCGTAACCGGCATTTTGAAGGAAAAAACAGACCAGATATACTTTTCGGAAAAGCTGGGAGAGATGCTTAATGCAAATGCAAACAATTATATTGATTATATTCTGGAGGACCGGGAATATATTGAGGAAATAATTAACAGTACAAGTGTATCATTTGTATTAAGCGGCTGTTTTGCAGGCAGCACAGATGTACCTAAGATGATAATGACAGAATGTGATACTGAGGAGGAGTATGAGGAATATGCATCACAGGCAGAGAATACCCTGGCAGCACGTCCTATATTTATTATAAATGAAAAGCTTACAGGTAATGAAATTATAGTATCTAAGGAGCTTGTGGCAAAGGCATACACAATGGACACAGGAGGAAATATATATCCTCAGAAATTGTACAATGTATTTAGGGCGTCAGTAGCAGACGATTCTCTTATGGCAGAAAAATATCTTTATAATGTTACAATGGTGGCACAGGAGGAAACATCACTGTCAACAGCTAATGTAATAGAAATAAGCAGTGAGATGTATGAGGAGCTTATAGGCATGAGAGCCTCACGGCAGATGGCAGTATATATAAAGGATTATGCATACGCAGACAGGGTTCTTGAGGATATAGGAGATATGGGCTACAGTGTGCTAAGCGTATATAGGGCAGCAGCAACTGAGTATGATAACGAGCTGGTAAGCAGAAAGGCAGTAAATATGGGGATTTCCCTTGGAGCTTTTGTAATGCTGTTTTTTGTGGGTGTGTTTATACTTGGACTGATAATGAACCTTAGAATGAGAGATTTTAATATTTTCAGGCTCCTGGGAATGGAGAGGGAGAGTTTAAATCAGGTAAACACTAAAGATATAATAATAAATATGTCAGGGGCTGTCATAGCTGCTCTTGTTATTATAGGAGCATTAAATTTATTTGGCCTGGAATACGTGGTAAATATAGTTAAATATTACAGGGTAAGGCATTATATAGTATATGGAATATGCGTGGCAGCATTTGCATATCTCCTTATATCCAGGTCAAGGGCAAGAGTAAAAAGGCTGTAAATATAACAGTAAAGGGGCAGGCGGCTATTGTGTGGCAAGTGACAAAAGCTTTTTAAGCTGGTCAATGTCAAAGGTATAGTTAGTATTGCAGAAGTGGCAGTTTACTTCGATTTCCTTTCCTTCATTTATCATATCCTGAAGCTCTTTCTTTCCCACGCTTATAAGAGCTTTGGATATTCTTTCCCTGCTGCAGCCACAGTGGTACAGCGTAGGCTGTGAAGCTGTAATTTCAAGGTCAAAGCCATTTAATATATGCTTTAAAATATCCTCCGGTGAAAGTCCCTCGTCAAGCATACTTGTCACGGAGGATATTTCTTTTATATTTTTCTCTAATTTGTCAACAACATCATCATCTGCAAATGGCATAAGCTGTATAATAAAACCGCCTGCCTGCTTAACCGTATTATCCTTGTTCATAAGAACACCAAGTCCAACAGAGGTTGGCACTTGCTCGCTGGTAGCGAAGTAATAAGTAAGGTCCTCTGCGATTTCTCCTGTAATAAGTCCTGTAGTGCCTATATATGGCTCTTTCATACCCATGTCTTTTATAACCTTAAGGGTTCCGTTGCCTATAGCACCTCCAACATCAAGCTTTCCCCGATAATTAGGAGGATTTTGAAAATCCGGATTGCTTATGTAGCCTTTTACATTAGCTTTAGAATCAGCAGTGACACCTATTTTTCCCATAGGACCATCAGCATTTACAATAATTGATAGTGAATCATTGTCACCCTTCATCATTGTTCCCATTATCCCGGCAGCAGTGAGAAGTCTGCCAAGGGCGGCAGTTCCCACAGGGCTTGTGCCGTGAATTTTTCTTGCCTCCTCCACAAGATTTCTTGTAGTTGACGCAAAACATCTTATCTGATTGTTTGCAGCGGTTGCTCTTATAATATAGTCTGACATAATAAAATATCCTTTCATATCTTTTTTGTGATTTCCTGTGCTAATACATATATTCTTTCACTTTTGTCATTGGGAGGGTTATGAGAAAAAGCATCGTATGCACATAAGAATTTTAAACCGGAATCATGGAGTGCAGCTTTAATTTGTTCAAGTGAGTAAGCGGCCTGTATATGAGTTTCATGATGTTTTTCATATAAGCCGTTTTCCAGCTTTTCAAATATGGTTAAATCATATCGGTTAATTTTTTCATCAGGAAAATAAGAATTCTCCCATATAAAGCTGCCTTCATCCCTATTTTCCGCGATAACCGTATCTCCTATGCATTTATATTTGTATTCGGTGTTAAGGTCGAATATAAAAAGCCCTCCGGGGTCAAGGTAATTATTTACAAGCTTAAAAACTTTAACAAGGTCACTGTAGTCTGTTATATAATTCATGGAATCACATATGCTTACAATAGCAGCAACTGTGCCGTACAGCTCAAACTCACGCATATCCTGCAAAAGGTATAAAATATCAAGACCTGAACTGCTGAGCTTTTCCATGGCAATACTTAACATTTCGTCAGAATTATCTATACCTATCATATCGTAGCCAAAAGCAGCCAAAGGCTCGGTTATATTTCCCGTACCGCAGCCCATATCAAGTACAATACCGTCATTTATGTTATGCTCCAAAAGAAGTGAATGGACATATTCTGCCCATTCATCATATGGAACGTTGTCCATAAAAAGATCATAAAGCGGGGCAAAGCCTGTATATGAATCCATAAAAAACCTCCATTTTATTTTAGATAAAATCCAATATGTAAAGTATAGTAAATAGATTATCAGCTTTTAGGTATAAAGTCAATGGAGCAATATTGGGAAAACTACTTGCGTGGAGTCTTAAAAAAATATATAATGTAAATTACAAACAAAAAGTGTGAGTAACAGGGAGGTAAAAATGGGCGGCAATGAAATATTTTCTGCCATAAGGAAGACAAGCTTAAGGCATCTTATGCTGCCAGTGTTTTCGGTTATAGCGGCAATGTGCATATATTCTTTTATATCATTTGATGATGTATTTAATCCAAGGCAGGCATACGGCTCCCAGGAGGCGGTTGATTTGTATAATAAAGGGTATGAGTATGCGTATATTCATGTAGAAAAGCTGTATTATACCGGTTTTGATATTATGTCGGGAGATGAGCCGGAGGCATCTTATTATTATGAAATGACAGATAATAAATGTACATTTTATATCTTAAGCAGTGACGTGGTAAAGGATAAGCCGCTTGAGCTTAACAATATATGGGTAAAGGTAAAAATGGACAAAAAAGATGGTCTTATGGAAAATATGATTACGTCATTTTCCGGAAACTTAGGCTGGACATCAGACGGAATGTTAAGCGTTACAAATAATATTGTAATGAATCAGGAAGGCTATCATTTTGAGAGATATATTGTTGTATACATATGTCTTATGGCAGTAATAGTATACAGTATGGTGCTTGTTACCGTGAATGTACTGTTTATTGCAGTACCTTTTGTCCATCCTGTAATGATAAGATACTATTGGTCAGGAAACTTAAGCGTAAAAAAAGCTGTAAAAGAGCTTATGGAGGATTTTAGGAATAATAAGGTTATGGAGGCGGGAGATATGTACATAACAGAAAATTATTTCTATAATCTTGGCATAAACGAGGTGTCTGTTATTCCGTTAAATAAAATAGTAATGGGGTATGAGCATGGAAGGCTCAGATCATTTTTCGGAATACATTTAAAAATAACACAGACATTATATTTTATAGGTCTGTCAGGGAGAAAGATACTGGCATCAGGGAAATCTGCAACAGATGTTACTGATATAACAAACTACTTAAGCGAAAAATATCCTCATATAATATGGGGGCATACCAAGGAAAATAAGCAGCTTGCAAAGGATATTATAAAGGAGTACAGAAAAAAGCAGCGGCTTATAAAAAAAGAGAAAAGAAATAGTAAAAAAAGCCAATAGCCGTTAAGGAGTAAATTAAAAGACAGACGAAGCATGCGTCTGTCTTTTAAAATCTGTAAAACAACTGCTATTTCCCTTATAAAAAATTTAAATTCTATATTGAAAAAGGCACATTATATTTACTATTGATTATACTCTTGTTACGTTTACAGCCTGAGGTCCCTTTGCACCGTCTGTTACTTCAAACTCAACAGCAGCACCTTCCTCTAAAGACTTAAATCCTTCTGCGGCTATTCCTGAATAATGTACAAATACATCATTTCCTGTCTCATCAGAGATGAAACCATAGCCCTTTTGGTTGTTAAACCATTTAACTGTACCTTTCATTGTGTACCTCCAAATAAATTAAATACGATGCTTTAGCAAAATTACTAAAACAACATAAATAAGTCTAACATATATAGTGGGAAAAGTCAAATAAGTATTTTCAAATTAAATACCATGTTGTATACTGTTATTTAAAATACAGCTTTTGAATAATACCTTTTTAAAACACAATATTCAAGAAAAATATTAAGGGAAAGAGGAGAATTAAGATGAAGGATATATTGCTGTTTGACCTTGACGGAACATTGTTTAATACTAAAGAGGGCATAGTAAATTGTGTTAAATATGCCCTTGAATATTACGGAATACATGAGGAAAAGGAGGAAAACCTTGAAAGATTTATAGGGCCTCCTCTTCATAAATCATTTGAAATGTTTTATGGCTTTGATAATAAAAAGGCAGCAGAGGCGGCAGAAAAGTACCGTGAAAGGTATAAAGACAGCGGTATCTTTCAGTGCAGCCCCTATGGAGGTATGGAAAATATGCTTAAGGCTCTTAAGGAAAATGGAAAAAGACTGGGAGTTGCAACCTCAAAGCCTGAAGTATTTGCAGAGAGAATACTTGAAAAATATAATTTAAAAAAGTACTTTGAATATGTAACGGGAAGTCTGCTGGATAATACAAGGTCGGGAAAGTCAGACGTTATACTAGAAGCACTTCAAAGGTTTCAGGCATATAAGAACAGAGAAAATGTTATTATGATAGGCGACAGGGAGCATGATATTATTGGGGCAAAGGAAACAGGGCTTATGTCAGTTGGAGTAAGATATGGTTTTTCAAAGGGAGACGAGCTTGAAAGGGCAGGAGCAGATTATGTTGTGTCAAATGTGGAGGAGCTGTCAGCACTTTTGCTCCATATGTAAATTTAATATGGACATTTTCACTTTAGTGTGTTAATATTGTACATTATAAAACTGTAAAGTGTTAAATCATACACAGCATATAAATATGGTGAAAGGGTTGACATAAATGAATAAAAAAATAAAATCAGACGAAGTAAGTCATTTGTTTGAAGCAATATTGACACTTAAAAGTATAGATGAGTGCTATCAGTTTTTTGAAGATTTGTGTACCGTAAATGAACTTCTGTCACTGGCACAGCGGTATGAGGTGGCAAAAATGCTCAGGGACAAAAGCACTTATCTTGACATAGCAGGAAAAACAGGTGCATCAACAGCTACAATAAGCAGGGTTAACAGGTCATTAAATTACGGCAATGACGGATATGATATGGTCTTTGAAAGGCTGAAAAGAGAAAAGAGAAGGAAAAATGAAGAAGAAGCTCTTTACTGAGCTTCTTCTTTATTCGCCTGTTTCCCGGGCTTCCTTATCTTTAGAAGTCTTTTTTGAATCCCTGGCAGCAGTTGGAGGAGCCATGGAATCAATTATTGCTTCAATAAACTGCTTTTTCATGTAAACGTCTATTCCCAAGAGAGATATAAAAAATAAATTTCTTAAATATTCATCTTCCTTTACAGCTCCGTTAAGGCAGCAGTCTGCAAGGTTTTCCTTTTCGGCAATATCCTGTTTAAATTCCTCAAAGATAGACGGAAACTTTTCCAAAAGCTCCCTATATATAGCTTCGATTGTAATATTCTCCTGTGAGTAAAAATACTTATCCGTAAGCGGGGACAGAAGTGTTTTTATATCGCCTATAGTTAAAAAGCTTTTAAGATAATATATAAATGTAAGCAAAAGAACGTGGTTCTTTGAATACTTTTTCTTTTCCGGTGCAGGAAGAAGATTGTTCTTTGCATAATTGTTAATCATTGTTTTTGTAAGAACTTTATCCTCATCAAAGCGTTTAAGCTTTCCAAGGTGGTTTTCCATAAGGGTAGTAACCTGATCCATATATAAATCAATATTTGGTATATCCTCGGGCTTGATTAGGTCAATGTTTTGAAATAGTTTTTCCATAAAATCATTTGCTGCTTTTGACATGAATATCCTCTTTTCTATTTAAATGCCGTCACAAACAATATCTGTTGTGCCGCAACTGTTATACTACATTATATAGTATTTAAAACCATATATCAAGTTTTTTGTGAAAAATCATTATGAATATACTTAAATGCACGTTACAGGAGTGTAATATGCCTAAAAAAATAATGACAATAAAGTTCTCATATGATATACTAAAAAGGCATTTAGGGTAAGTCCAAGAACAGTAATAAGTAAAATACATATAGTGAAGGAGGATAATAAAATGGGAATTATTTCAAGATTTAAGGATATTATGTCAGCAAACATTAATGCACTGCTTGATAAGTGCGAGGACCCTGAAAAGATGATTGACCAATACTTAAGAAATCTGGAAAGTGATTTGGGAAAGGTAAAGGCAGAAACAGCTTCAGTTATGGCAGAGGAGACAAGGAGCAAGAGAGCATTAGACGAATGTACTGCTGAGATTGAAAAATTCCAGGGATATGCCATGAAGGCTGTAGAGCAGGGAAATGACAATGATGCACGTCAGTTTCTTGTTAAGAAGAACCAGCTTGTGGAGAAGCAGGCGTCACTTAAGCAGGCATATGATCTTGCAGCAGCAAATGCATCAAAGATGCGTCAGATGCATGATAAGCTTGTAAATGATATAAATGAATTAAATTCAAGAAAAGATGCAATTAAAGCAAAGCTTGCCGTTGCAAAGACACAGGAGAGACTTAATAAGATTGGAGCTTCCGTTACGGGAGCACAGAATGATATGTCTGCATTTGGAAGAATGGAAGCAAAGGTAGACAAAATGTTAGACGAGGCAAATGCTATGGCAGAGTTAAACAGCATGGAATCAACCGACCCTACGGCAGCTTTGGCAGCCAAGTATGAAAACAGCACACAGACATCAGAGATAGATGATGAGCTTGCTGCACTTAAGGCACAGATGGGAAAGTAAATTAAAACAGTCAGAAAGGGTTAGGATTTATGGGATTATTCAGCAGTCAGTTTTCTAATGTTGTGGAATGGCAGGAGTATAGAGATGACGTTATTTTCTGGAAATGGAATAATGACGAAATCAAAAAGGGAAGCCGGCTTATTATAAGACAGGGACAGGATGCCATTTTTATGTACAACGGAAAGGTGGAAGGTATATTTGAGGACGAAGGAAGCTTTGATATTGAGTCAGATATTATACCTTTCCTCTCAACCCTGAAGGGGTTTAAATTCGGCTTTAACAGCGGTATACGTGCAGAGGTTTTATTTATAAATACCAAGGAGTTTACCGTAAAGTGGGGAACGAAAAATGCTATTAATATTCCGGCACCACAGCTTAATCTTCCCGGAGGAATGCCTATAAGGGCATTCGGAACATTTAACTGTAAGGTATCAGATCGTCAGGCACTTATAGATAAGGTAGCAGGAATAAAGCAGATATTTACAGTTGACGATATAAAGGAAAGAGTATTATCCATGCTTGACCAGCTTCTTATGAAGTGGATTACAAGGGAAGGAAAGGATATGTTTAATCTTCAGGCAAACGCCTTTGATATATCAAAGGGTATACAGTCCGACCTTGACATGGAGATATATAAGATCGGCATTACCATTACAGGCTTCCAGATATCAAGCTTTTCATATCCTGAGGAGGTTCAGGCTATGCAGAAGAAGGCTGCATCACAGAGTATGATTGGGGATATGAACAGATATCAGCAGGTAGCTATGGCAGATTCCATGGCAAAGGGAAATAATGCAGGAAGTGACATGGCAGCAAACATGGCCGGTATGCAGATGGGAATGATGATGGGACAGCAGATGATGAACAATATGGCCAATGCCATGAATACTATGAACGGATATAATGCCCCTAATAATAATCAGGGAGCAGGCAGCGGACCAAAGTTCTGTCCTAACTGCGGAACACCTGCAACAGGTTCTAACTTCTGCGGCAACTGCGGATATAAACTGATGTAAAATTACATACAAAGAAAGGTGAGGATGCTTTGGGTGAACACCTGAGGCACCCTCTTTAATTGCAATATGAGTATATATGATACGTTAAACGATGAACAAAAAAAGGGAGTATTTACCACAGAGGGACCTGTGCTTATACTGGCAGGTGCCGGTTCAGGAAAAACAAGGGTAATTACACACAGAATTGCATATCTTATTGAGGAAAAGCAGGTAAATCCATGGAATATTATGGCTATTACCTTTACAAATAAAGCGGCAGGTGAGATGAGGGAAAGAGTTGACAAGCTTATAGGATACGGCTCTGAAAGTGTGTGGATAAGTACGTTTCACTCATCATGTGTAAGGATTTTAAGAAGATTTATAGACAGAATAGGCTATGAAAATAATTTTACCATATATGATACTGATGACCAAAAAACCATAATGAAGGATGTATGCAAAAGGCTTAATATAGATACGAAAAATATAAAGGAAAAAGCAATTCTTGCTGCAATATCCTCGGCTAAAAATGAGATGCTGTCCCCGGAGCAGTACAGAAAACAGGCAGGAGATAATTACGGCATAGTGCGAATGGCAGAGGCGTATAAGGAGTATCAGGAGCAGCTTAAGAAAAATAATGCTCTTGATTTTGACGATTTGCTTGTTCTTACAGTAAAGCTGTTTAAGGAATGTCCTGATGTGCTGGAGCATTATCAGGAGCGGTTTAAATATATAATGGTGGATGAATATCAGGATACAAATACGGTTCAGTTTAAATTTGTAAGTATGCTGGCTGCAAAATACAGAAACCTCTGTGTGGTGGGAGATGACGACCAGTCCATATATAAGTTCAGGGGAGCCAATATTGCCAATATTCTCGATTTTGAAGAGCTTTTTTATGATACAACGGTTATAAAGCTTGAGCAGAATTACCGTTCAAAGGGAAATATATTAAATGCGGCAAACGGTGTGATAAGAAACAATAAATCACGAAAAGCAAAGGCACTGTGGACAGATAAGGATTCCGGAGAAAAAATTATCTTTCGCCAGTATGATAATAATTATGATGAGGCGGAAGGCATAGCAAGGGATATAAAGAAAAATGCGGAAAATGGCATATACGGCTATAGCCAGTGTGCCTGCCTGTATAGGACAAATGCCCAGTCAAGAACAATAGAGGAAAAGCTTATAAGCTATAATATTCCCTATAGGATTTTTGGGGCAATAAACTTCTATCAGCGTAAGGAAGTTAAGGATATGCTTGCCTATCTTAAGACAGTAGATAACGGCAGAGATGATGTTGCAGTAAAGCGTATTATAAATATTCCAAAGAGGGGAATCGGGCAGACAACAATAGATAAGGTACAGTCTTATGCCGACATAAACGGAATAAGCTTTTTTGAGGCACTGATGGAGGCTGACAGCATACCGGGAGTAAGCAGGGCAGCTTCAAAAATAAGGGAATTTACTAATTTCATAAGAGTTATCAGGAGTAAGCTTGGAGAATTTCCTCTGACAGAGATTATGGACGACATAATAGACGGTACAGGCTATGTGGAGGAGTTAAGGGCAGAGGGAACAGATGAGGCTAATGGAAGAATTGAAAATATAGATGAGCTTGTGTCAAAGCTTGCAGACTATGAGACAGGTACAGAGCAGCCTACACTTTCAGGCTTTTTAGAGGAAGTGGCTCTTGTGGCTGATATAGATAATTATGAAAATGGCAGTGATTTTGTAGTATTAATGACTATACACAGTGCAAAGGGACTTGAATTTCCTAAAGTATATCTGTGTGGCATGGAGGACGGACTGTTTCCAAGTTATATGACCATAACCTCAGATGATCCTACAGACATAGAGGAGGAGAGGCGTCTGTGTTATGTGGCAATTACAAGGGCAATGGAAAGTCTTACCATAACAAGTGCCAAGGCAAGAATGATAAGGGGAGAAGTACAGTATAACAAGGTTTCAAGATTTGTGCAGGAGATACCTTCTGAGCTTATGGATATGTCAGGTGATGTAAAATCACAAGGGAGCTTATCGGCTGCAAGCTTTATGGCAGCTCAGCCAAAGCAGAATCCTTATGCTAAAGCAAGGCAGATTGGAAGGACAAGACCGTATGACACTGTTTTTGACAAAAATATATCTGTAGGAAAGCCTATGTCAGCGGCAGAGCTAATAAATTCAGGAATATTAAAAAAAGGCTCGGAAATGACAATACCAACAGACAGTGAGCAAAATGTCAGCGGTAAATCATCAGGTCTCGGCTATAGAGAGGGTGATTTAGTGAGACATATAAAATTTGGAATAGGAACAGTTGTGTCAATAGCTGATGCCGGAAGAGATTATGAGGTTACCGTTAATTTTGATACTGCGGGTGTGAAAAAAATGTTTGCCTCTTTTGCAAAATTAAAAAAGGTAAATTAGTAGTAGTAAAATTTCAAAACTGTGGTATAATCATTTTAAGAGAAAAAAATATGAGTCATATAAGAAAGGGTGTGTATTATAATGAACAAGGTAGAAGAATTAATCGCAGCGACAAAGTTAGGTGAGTTAATCCACAAGAAGGAGGAAGAAAACAGAAAAAAGACTAAGCTTCTGTGGATTGTGGCAATAGTATGTGCAGTTGCAGCGGTGGCAGGTATTGCATACGCTTTATATAAGCATTTTTCGCCAAAGTATATGGAGGATTTTGAGGAAGATTTTGATGATTTCGACGATGATTTTGATGATGACTTCTTTGAAGACGAAAATGCGTAAGGCACTTACTATATCCTGACAGTTATTTACTGTTTATAAGAAAATCAACGCCGTTTACCATAATTCGTTATAGGCTATAAGCTTTGACGGCATGTGGGTGTTGTTTGGTTGTAAAGTGATTATTGTTGATACAAAATTTAAGTAACATAATGCCTGCGGCAGATTTATCCGCAGGCATTTTTAAAATTCTTTAGGAAATTGCAAAACTAAAATTTTTTAAATATTTCCAAGCATTTATGTTATGGAAGTTGTTTCTATAAATTAAAAATGCTGAAACTAAAGAATAAATAGTATAGACGGCTTCGCAAATACCTATTTTAAAATTTTTGAAAGTGAGGATTTACAAATGGAAAATAAACCGGGAAAGGAATTTGGCTTGCTGCTTCTTGGGCTGGGCATGCTGTTTGGAGGTCTGGCATTGTTTTTTCTAAGGATAAATGTAACATCAGCACCATTGTACTGGGGACTTTTCGGAAACAGAGGCTTATCAGGCATAATTTTTATTCCTTTTATACTTGGAATCATACTTATGGTACTTTTCTCAAAAAGTATATGGCCTAAAATACTGACAGGTCTTGGAGTATTAGCTATTGTTCTTGGAGTTATATCAACCATGACCTTTAGATTCAGTGCCAATATGTTTGAAACTATTACATATATGATATTAATATTTGTGGGAGGGGCATTATGCCTTAAAATTCTGGTAATAGATGACCCAAAGCGTGGAAGCAGATAAAAAAGGCTATACTTATGTTAGGAGAATACAGACATGAAAAAAGGTCAGATATATGAAGGAACAGTGACAAAGTATGAATTTCCAAATAAGGGAATCATCACATATAAGGAGGAGGACAGGGAGGTTAGAGTGGCTGTAAAAGGGGCTCTTCCGGGACAGTCAGTAAGGTTTATTTTATCCAAAAAGAGGGCAGGAAAATGGGAGGGAAGACTTGTTGAGGTAACAAAAGTGTCACAATATGAGGACAGGACACCTTTTTGCCCTCATTATCTTATGTGTGGAGGATGTGCTTATCAGAAGGTATCCTATGATAACCAGCTTGCTCTTAAGGGGGATATGGTTAAGGATATAATGGACAATGTAATAGACGGAGATTATGTCTATGAGGGAATACTTGGAAGTCCTTATGAGTGGGCATATAGAAATAAAATGGAATTTTCCTTTGGAGATGAGTACAAGGAAGGTCCTCTGTCGCTGGGGCTTCACAAAAAAGGAAGCTTTTATGATATTGTCACTACTGATGAGTGCAGAATAGTTAACGGAGATTACAATGCTATATTAAACGCAGTTCTTCAATATTTTAAGGAATTAGGCTTTCCGTTTTACCATAAAATAACCCATACAGGTTACTTAAGGCACTTAGTAGTAAGGCGTGCCGTAAAAACAGGAGAAATACTTGTAAATATAGTAACCACAGGAAACTTTGACGAAATCCCTCAATGCAGAAAGTATAGGGAGGACGGAATATATGAGGATTTAAAAGATGTTCTTCTCAGACTGGACTTATACGGAACAATAGAGGGAATTATTCATACTGTAAATGATAGTCTTGCAGATGTAGTGCAAAGTGACAGGACTGATATTATATATGGACGTGATTATATCACTGAAAAGCTTTTGGGACTAGAGTTTAAAATATCATCATTTTCCTTTTTCCAAACAAATACCCTTGGTGCAGAGGTGCTTTACACAAAAGCAAGAGAGTACGTGGGAGATACAAAGGATAAGGTGGTTTTTGACTTATACAGCGGCACAGGCACCATAGCTCAAATCATAGCCCCTGTGGCAGAGAAGGTAATCGGTGTTGAAATAGTAGAGGAGGCCGTGGAATCAGCCATAGAAAACGCTAAGCTAAATGGTCTTGATAATTGCAGCTTTATTGCAGGGGATGTATTGAAGGTAATAGATGATATTTCCTCCAAACCCGATATAATTATACTGGATCCGCCAAGAGACGGTATACATCCCAAGGCACTAAGGAAGATTATAGACTACGGAGTGGACAAGATAGTATACATTTCATGCAAGCCAACAAGCCTTGCAAGAGACCTTGCGGTGCTGCAGGAGGAAGGTTACAAGGTGGAAAAGGTCTGTGGGGTGGATATGTTTCCGCAGACGATGCATATAGAGTGCGTGGTTGCACTACATCGGGTCGATATGTAAGAATCCTTGATTTTAGGCACTTTGAGAGGCATATGATGTTCTCACAGAGTGATAGAAAAACCTACAAAAAGGCGATTTCGGACGGGGTAAATGTCTCGGTCGTTTTGGATGTGGGGTGTGGGAACACATAAAAGTACAGTTACAGTAATTTCAAGTTATTCAACAGAATAAGAAACGTGAGAGACCGTTCATTTTCAAGTAATTGGAGATGAGCGGTCTTTTTCTATGCAATGGAGGATGTAATGGAAGAGATTAAGAGTATCAGAATTAGTGAGCTAAAGGACTTTAAAAATCACCCTTTTCATGTACAGCAGGATATGGAATTGTGTGCTCTGATGAAAAGTATCGAGGATGAGGGCGTGATTGTACCTTTGCTTGTAAGACCGAATCCTGACGGAGAAGGTTATGAGGTAATTGCAGGACACAGACGAAAGGCAGCAGCACTGTGGGCTGGTCTTACGGAAGTTCCAGTAGTTATTAGGGAACTGGATGATGATCAGGCGATAGTGGCGATGGTAGATTCTAATTTGCAGCGGGAGAACTTAAAACCAAGTGAGAAGGCTTATGCTTATCGTATGAAGCTGGAAGCTATGAACAGACAGGGAAGAAAAACGGACATCACTTCGGCTCAAGTTGGACCGAAGTTGGAGAGAAGTAATGAGCTGCTGGCAAAGCAGGTGGGTGAGAGTGTGGCACAGATTAAGCGGTATATACGGCTTACCCATCTGATTCCGAAGATACTGCAAATGGTGGATGAGGAAAAGATAGCTTTTACGATTGCGGTGGAACTGTCTTATCTGACAGAGGAAGAACAGTATGAGCTTCATGCCGTCATGGATTTGGAACAGTGTACACCATCTTTGTCGCAGGCGAATCGGATGAAGCGAATCAGCCAATCCGGTGGTCTTGATATGGACGCAATGTATGTGATTTTGGAAGAGGAAAAACCAAACCAGAGAGAGCAGATTAAGATACGAGCAGACAAGCTGTCACAGTATTTTCCGTTAGATTTTACACCAAAACAGAAGGTAGAACTGATTGAAAAGCTGGTAAAGGAATGGCATGAGAATCGGATGCAGATTAATGTAGCAGAGAATAACAGGAAGAGAGGTAATGAGAGATGAGCATGGAAACAAAGGATTTATCACTATTTGAGCAGATGGGAGGAACTTATATCGAGAAAGATGGATTGTTGTATCCGAATCTTTCGATGGAGCAGGAGCCGGAACAGATTGAGGTTGGAAAGTATGGATTACTTTGGGTTTCTTTTATGAAAGAAAACTATCCGGACAGATATCGCCATCATATCAGAATGGGTCAGCTTCATAGCATGGCAGCGGAAGTCAACGAGGAAGCCTATGAGATGTTGGGCAGTATTTCAGCGAAATATCTGAAGAAGCATAAGCCGGTTAATCCTGAATCCACGATGGAGATGTGGAAGTTAAGAGAACAGGCAAAGCGGATTGCAGAGGAGGAAGTGTATGAGACAGTCGTTTACAGATTTTACTAGGAATGATTTGGGCAGAGAGATTTCTGCCCATAACAGTAACTATGAGACAGATTATATAACTGACACAGATGTTGTCAGGGAAAGAGAGGATTTTATGAGAGAAACTATCAGAGAATACAACATGAACGGAAGCGTGATTATTGGAATTGACAATGGTTATGGGAATACCAAGACAGCCAGAACCTGTTTTAAGACAGCGATTATGAAGTGTGATTCCAAGCCGGTTCTTAGCAGGAACTTCATTGAATATGAGGATGCCTTCTATGTTATCGGGGAAGGTCGCAAGGGTTTTGTGTCCGATAAGCAGCAGGATGAGGATAATTATATTCTGACACTTGTAGCAGTTGCAAGGGAACTGGAGGCAAGAGGAATGAAGGAGAAGGTAAACAGAGTACAAATTCATCTTGCCGTTGGGTTGCCACTGAAATGGGTACAGGCTCAGAGGGAAGATTTTAAGAAGTATCTGATGAAGAATGCCTATGTGGAACTTCGGTATAAGGAACGCCTTTACTGCCTCACGATTGCAGGCTGTACGGTCATGCCCCAGTGTTATGCGGCAGTCAGTGAGAATCTGAAAGAGTTTAGGGGGATTACGCTGCTTGCAGATATCGGAAACGGAACCATGAACCTGATGTATCTGAATAACGGCAGACCGATGGAAAGTAAAGCATGGACAGAAAAACTGGGTGTGTTTCAGTGTTACCAGCGGATTATCAATATGGTACAGGATGCAACGGGAGATAATCTGATGGAGGATGTGGTGGAGAATATCCTTAGAACGGGAGAGATTGATTTGCCTGAGCCTCATGCCGGAATTATCCGAAAAGCCATTGAAGGATATACGGATGAAATTTTCCAGAAGCTTCGTGACCATGAATTCAATGAAAAGTTGATGAAGGTGTATTTCATGGGCGGTGGTGCAAGGCTGGTGGAGCAGTTCGGAAAATACAATCCGGATACCACTATGTTTAACCATGACATCAAAGCAAATGCCAAAGGATATGAATATTACTGCTATATGATTATGAGACATCAGGAAAGGGCAGGAAGGTAGGTGACCTTGTATGACAAAGCAGTGCAGGAATCATAACATCCGTTTCAGCATGAGTGATGAAGCAGCGGTGCAGGCGTGGGAACGTCTGCACTCTGCGGAAGTGGAAAAGGATTTTAAGTCCAAGAATGCTTTTGTGGTAGCTGCCATCAATGATTATTATGAGAGACATCTGGCAGAGCAAAACGATCCCTATCTGGAAAGCAGGGAAAAGGAAGATGCCTTTGCAGACAGAATTGTGGAAGCGGTGGAGAAAAAAGTGCTTGCCAATATTCCAGCTTTGATTGGGAATGTGGTGATAGCATCGGGAATGAATCTGACAGTTGGTGCTTTTGAGATGACTTCTACCGGGACGCAGGTGACAGAAGTTCCTAACAAAATCGGAAAAACAGCAGAAGAAAATCTGTTTCCGGAAGAACCGGAGGAGAATGACCTGTTAGATTTCAGCTTTGGAATGTAGCAGAAAACGGATGTTAGTGATGTGATATGGCTATACTTTCCCCTTTATCCGTAGCCGTTTATGACGGTAAGGAAGAAGGAAAGGTGTAGCCATTTTTATGGAATAATATAGCCCTGTGGGTGTAGTAAACTGTTCTGAATTTTTGCCTTAGGCAAAGATGAGGGGCAGTTTTTTGTACTTTATAGAGATATTTTTTCGGGGGTCTTAGGGCGCTCCCTAACAAGATGGAAAATGCATTGCGTTTTCCGTATCTTGCAAAAAGTGTCTGAAGAATTTTAAGGGATTGGAGGATTTTTATTATGGAGAAACAGATAAGAAAGAAAAAGGGGATTGTGCGACAGAACCGTACTATCCGTCTTTCGGAGTATGAATTACAGAAGCTGTCCGAGGGTGCAGCAGCGGCAGGGATGAATGAAAGCAAATATGTAAGGGAGTTGATTCTTCACGGAGGGGTTGATGCAACTCATGCAGAGGACAGAAGAAATCTGATTCGTCAGATCAGCGGTATTGCTACCAATATAAACCAGATAGCGAAGCGGTGTAACGAGAATAAGCGGATAGATAATTCAGATGTATTCCGGCTGACGTTTGAGCTGGGGGACATTAAGAAGTTATTGCAACAGTTAATGGAAAGGTGGCGGTAGAATGGCAATTACGAAGCTTATGCATATAAACGCACCAAAGAAAGGTGTGGCATCAGTGCATCTTAAAAATGCACTGGAATATATCTGTAATGAAATAAAGACGGATAATGGAAATCTGGTGGGCAGTATTAACTGTCTGCCGGATTTTTCTTTTGAGCAGATGATACAGACGAAGAAAATGTTCGGAAAGACCGGTGGCAGGCAGGGGTATCATTTTGTCATTTCCCTGGAGCCGGGGGAAGGTAATGAGAAGCAGATGTTTGAGATTATCTGGAGATTTGCAGAGGAATTTCTTTGTGGAGAGTATGAGGCAGTTTATGCCGTCCATAACGATAAGAACCACCTTCATGGTCATCTGGTTTTTAACAGTGTCAACATGGTTACGGGCAGAAAGTACGATTATAAAAAAGGTGATTGGAAAGATATCATCCAGCCGATTACCAATAAACTTTGTGAGGAATACGGACTTTCCATTGTTCCGGCAGAATACAGCAAGGAGCCTCTCAACATGAACCGTAAGGAATGGGAAAAGGAACAGAGCTGGAGTGATGTGGTGGAAGCAGATATGAGATACTGCCGAAGCCGGGCAAAGAGTGTAGACGAGTTTTTATATTTTATGGAAGAGTTGGGATATGAAGTGAAATCCGGTGTCCATATTTCCGTAAAGGCAGGGAAGATGAAACGCAGTCGCAGACTGGACACCCTTGATACAGAGTTTTCAAAAGAAAAACTGGAAGAGTATTTTACAGAGGAAAAGTATTTTGGTGATTATACAGAACCGAAGATTTACGGTAATGGACTGGCACTCAGATATAAGCCGAAATCTGATTTACAGAAGAAATACTATGCGAAGGTGTATCGTTTACATGTGGTGCAAAAATACAGATTCCGCTATCACTACACCAGATACAAGGAAGATCTGGAACAGATGCATAAGCTACAGGAAGAGTATCTGTTTCTGTGTAGGAAGAACATCAATAGCTGGGCGGATGTATTCAATGCACAGAGAGCCGCAGAGAAAAAAGTAGCAGAGATTGATGCCTGTAAAAAGGAATTGTATAAGGAGCACGCACAGAAAAAATACCAGTATGAAAAGGACGGCGATGCGGCTGCATTTCTGTTTCATGAGGCAGAGTAGCGGAAAAAGCTAGATGAACGGAAGGGAGAACGGAAAGGGGCGAAGAATGAGAAGACTGTGGCGGAAAGGTGCCTAAAACAGAATCTCTATGCGTGCCTTGAAGTGCCGGATGATTTGGATATCGAGAATCTGTATCTGACAGATTTGCCGAAGGTGGAGAAGCAGGAAGTGATTGAAGAAGATGTGGATTCTGCGATTGAAGAAACAGTGGTTACTAAGATGCTTGATTCGGAGAGCGTGGATGAGCAGATTGTAGATGTAGAGGAGTCTGTTGATGTTCAGAACTATGGAGCGGTATTAACTGAGACGGAAGATGCGGTTGCAGATTTTAAACCGAAATTCTGTGATGCAACAGCCGATACGTTATTTCCGGAACCGGAAATGACTAGAGAAATTTATGAATCTCTGACGGATAAAGAGAAAGCAGAATGGATTGGCATTACTTCGGATAACACTGACGAATCTATCCGTTTATTTACGGGGAAGATGAAAGAACTCGGTATCACTTATCGTTATTCGTTTGATATGCTAGATGAATTTATGAGGCTGGAAGAGGTTGTTTCAAAAGAAAATAGAACGGAAGCCAGCGGCTATCAGTGGAGCAGAGAACAGGAAAGGAAGCAGTAAATAGTGTTAGGTCCGCCCTAAAAATATTGGGAGCGAACCTATGTAAAATTCGAGATAAAATGGAAAGGTTCGGGGTGAAAATTCATTTTTTGCGTGTATTTTCACCTCGCAAGTCCGTTTTATTGGACATACAGGTGTGTTATAATTTGGTCAGATAGCAAGAAGGATAGCAAGAAGACCTCCACTTGATTAAGAAGGAAACGGAGGTAGTATTATGAATGATTGGAATGGAAATGGAAAGTACGATATGCAGGATAGCTTTATTGATTATCAGTGAGCTAATTCAGGAAGTTCCGGGGCTTCGTCGGGTTGGAGGCTATGAGTACTTTTCTCTATTGTTATGTGTGTATGCCCACCGCTATGAATTATCATTGTCTTTGGAATATAGCTATTTGGAAAGTAAGCAATTTTA
>CALWSG010000039.1 GCA_944384155.1 uncultured Lachnospiraceae bacterium
TAAATCTTCTTTATTTCTTCTGTTGGAAATTCTTCTTTTGGCAGATTTGTTATAATGCACTCATAAGAATCCTCTGAAATGGCAAACCTTACCACCCGGAAATTTAAAGTATAAAATTTTCTATCATATAAATCCAGATAGTCAAAAGGGCTTGCTTTCGGGAGAAACTTATACTGTTTCGGATTGGCTTTTACTTCCTTTGTCTGTTTCCGGGTCAATATAAGTTGCATGGCATGGTCAAATGCCTTCTCCTCAGGAAGGTCAAAACTTCCTGTCATGCTGCCCCCTCCTCCATCCTTTACACGAATCAGATAATACATCTCTTTTTCTTGGATATGGGCGAAAATATTATAGGTTTCATACCCCCTGTCAGCAATAAAAATGGTTTTCTTTTGTCCCGTACAGCGGTCAATCATCTGTGTCATCGCCAGAGACTCATTTTCTTTCCGTGCGGGCTGTATCACAACATCGGTATACCGTTTCTCACACAGGTCATAGAGCACATTCAGATGAAGTTGGTTAAATCCCTTATCCGTCGGCAATGATTGGAAATAAGTGTCTGTATCCTTCGGATTGCGGGCAATATTCAGGTCAGAGCCATCACAGGCCAGCAGCTGATAGCCATGATAATTCTTTTGAAATGGAAAAAGAGAATTAAATTCATAAAACAAAAATTGGAATGTCTCCGGAAGCAGTTTGCTTCTCTGCTGGCTAAAAGCTGAAGCAGAAGGCGTATAGACAGAGAATTGAAAATAATCCAGCAATTCCTTTTTCAAGCTGCCGCTTTCCATGGAAAGGATTAATTGAATTGTAGATACAAAATTAAGTTTTCTGCTTCTTGAAAAATCAGCCGAGGGGTTTTTAGAGAACAGCCACGGGACAGCTGCCATCTCCTGGATAAGGGATAATAGATTGTTTTTTACATGCTCAGCAAAAATCATAGGCGTTACCTCCAAAATGTAATACATTCAAGAGGCTTCGCCGCAAATTTTTTTATGCTTGTCAAGTACTTTTTCTGAAAAATTACAAAAAAAGAGCAGGGTACATATTTCTATATACCTTGCTCTATAAGGAACACCCTTGCTGATGTCTTAACTAAATGACATTGTCGAAAAGGCGGCACTTTTTTATTTTAAGAGCTATGCCGAAAGGTGGTATTTGTCCATCCAGTAATTTACCTGTATCATATAAGCAATCATCTGTGGACCGCTCATTAGCTGTCCGTACCACGGCTTTCCGTAATCATATTCCTTCGTAATAAATTTAACAGCTTTTTTTCTGTCAATAATAGAATTTATGGGTGCATTGGTGTCAGCCATTATATCTAACAGCTTTGATTTCAGCAGGGTTTCGTACTGAGGGTCATATGTCTTAGGGTAAGGAGATTTCTTTCTGTATAGAACTTCATATGGAAGATAATCCTTTCCAACCTCCACAAGAAGGCTTTTTGTTACACCCTCATGACATTTCATGTGCCAAGGTATATTAAATACATACTCAAGTATGCGGTAGTCTGCAAATGGAACTCTTGCCTCAAGACCTGAATACATACTTGTTCTGTCCATTCGGTTTAGCAGTGTAGCCATAAACCATTGTACATTGAGCCATGATATTTCACGGCGTCTTCGCTCAACAGAATCCTCTCCTTCAAGGTAAGGTGTTTTTGCAAGGAAGGTTAGATATGCATTTTTTGAGTAATCTTCTATATTTATTTCATTTAAGAAATCGTCTTTAAGCATAACGCCTCTGGCTTCCATATCATATCCCCATGGAAAATGGTCCTTTTGAAGAAGCTCCTCCCTGTGGAACCAAGGATAGCCGCCAAATATTTCATCGGCACATTCCCCTGTAAGAGTTACACGGTTTACGGGAGCAACCTGACTGCAAAAATATAAAAGAGAGGATTCTACGTCAGCCATACAAGGCAGATCTCTTGCATCGACAGCCTTTTCAAGGTAATCAATCTGAATTGTATTGTCACATTCAAGGTATGTGTGATTGCTTGCAATATGATTTACCATTATATCAACAAATGGTCTGTCAAGGGAGGATTGAAAAGCATTAGGCTTAAAATTTTCCCGATTATTTACAAAGTCAAAAGAAAAGGTATTAAGGATTTTGCCTTTTTCCTTAAGCTCCCTGCTGCATATGGCAGATACAAGGCTTGAGTCAAGTCCTCCCGAAAGGAAAGTACATATAGGAATATCAGATATCATCTGACGTTTTACACTGTCAGTTACAAGATATTTAACCTTATCGACAGTGTCATCATAAGAATCAGTGTGGGGGGCAGAGCGAAGCTTCCAGTATGGCTGGTCTAAGGTGTAGGAGTTAAGCTTAGTGGCAGGATAATTCATAGGGTTATATGTCTTATGTGCCATAAGCTCGTTAATATCATAAGGGTTAGATACAAGAAGAAAATGTCCGGGGAGAACTTCGCTTATACCCTTAAAAACTCCTTTGCCATGGGTTCTTGCAGGTCCAAGTCCGAATATTTCCTGAAAGCTTTCTTTATCGGCCTCAGGCTTTACTCCATATGCAAATATTGCTTTCTGTTCAGAGCCGAAGACACATATTCCATGGTGGAAGGTATAAAACAAAGGCTTTACTCCAAGGTGGTCTCTTGCAAGAACTAAAGTGTCAAATGTATGGTCATATATGGCGATGGAGAAAATACCGTTAAGCCTTCTGAAAATGTCTGTTCCGTATACAAGATATCCGTTTACGATAAGCTCAGTATCACCAGTTGAGGAAAATTCAAGGTCATACTTTAAAAGCTCCTGGCGAAGCTCCTTTGTGTTGTAAATTTCTCCGTTATAGGCAATGGTTGCATACCGTCCCATGAATTGTCTTGTCATGGGCTGTCTGCCGCCTTTTATGTCAAGAATGGAAAGTCTGGTGTGTCCAAAAGCAACGTGGTTTGACATAAAAATATTATTGTCATCAGGACCACGATGCAAAATACTGTTTTTCATGTTAATGATTTTTTCTTCCCACTTATAATCTATTGTAAAATCAAACTCAGTTTGAAAAAATCCTGTAATTCCGCACATAAATAAGATACCTCCTGTTTAATTTTCGTGGGGACTTATAATTACCGGCTGAATCTGCTTATAATTCAAGGCACTGGCAATCGTTTCAGGAATCATGTCAATATGTGCAATCATTGAATTAGGCTTTGTGACATAATTATCCTGACCAAAAGGAACGAAATAAATATTCTTTGTATTTAAGAGGATACCTATATTTTTGAGATTCATTCCAAGTGCATCATTTGTTGAGAGAAAAATAACAAGAGGCTTGTTATTTCTTAAATGTGATTTTGCAGCCATAAGAACGGGAGTATCAGAGATACCGTTGGCAAGCTTTGACAGTGTGTTTCCTGTGCACGGGGCAATAATGAGAATATCTACAAGTGATTTTGGACCAATAGGCTCCGCAGCGGGAATGGTGGTTATAGGCTCCTTTCCCGTTATGGCTTTTGCACGCTCCAAAAAATCCGCACATTTTCCAAACCTGCTGTCTGTGGAGGAGGCACGGTCGGAAAAAATAGTGAGAAGATTTGCACCGCAGTCCTTTAAATTTTCAATGGCATTAAACACAGCGGCATAGGTACAGTAAGAGCCTGTGAGTCCTATGCCTATGGTAATTCCGTTAAAATCAGGCTTCATAGTGAAAACTTCCTTTCATCATATATAAATACACCTTATGGGTATATGATACGGCTAGCCAAACTCTTCATTTATGGCATTTATCATAATGCCGGCAGCCGTCATTGGTGATGTTTTGCCGGGAATTCCCGGACAGTTTTTATACTGTAATTTCATGTCATTTATATAATTTAAGTCAAAGCCTCCCGGTGACGAGGCAGTTTCAAAAATAAAAGCAGTTTTTTTTATGTGGGAAAGATGTTCTTTTTGGCAGATAATATTTGGAATAGTGTTTATTATAATATCAAATTCCGACAGATAATTGCCGAATGGAAGCCGGCAAAGGGTGCTAAAGCCTACAGCCTTAGCTTTGCAGTCATAATATTTATTCCGGTTATATACGGTGACAACTCCTCCTAAAGCTTTTAAGGTTTTAGCTATGGCACTGCCGCATTTGCCGTAGCCAAGAACAAGAATTTGGGAACCGGTAATGGAAAAAGGAACAGTTTCTATAATATATTTTAGCAGTCCCTCGGCAGTAAGATAGGCATTGGCATAGGTAAGGCTTTTTGAGGTCATAAGGTCATAAAAAGGAATATTTTTTTGATTTAATGTATCAGTGACAGCTTTAGGTATGGCACCTCCTATAAGTGTATGATTTTTATTTATAACAGATAAAAATTCTTCTATAGGTAATTTTTCGTAAGAGCATTCCGGAGAGATATTTATATTTTCAGAGTCTTTTGTAAAAGGGGTGGGGCATAAGATATGAGTGGATTTTGTCATATAATATTTGAGTGTATCATGTGAAGCTTTATCTGTAGAGTCCCCGGGGACAAGGTAAGTATTTACATTGTGTCCCTGCTCTCTTAGCATCTGGAGGCAGTATGACATTCTTTTGTCACCGCCAATCAGTAAAAAATCGAATTTTTTCAAATCCTTTCTCCCATGAAAATATTTCTGTCATAAATCAGTATATGATGAGGGAAAAAAAATGTTAATAATGTAATGGAAAAACAAAAATAAACATGGGGAAATGAGAAATATTACTTGCTTTTATTAGAATATTATGTTATTATCGTAAAAGCGTGTAAAGCGTATATGGACATTTTTTGTCTGTTAATATACTGAATTGATGATAATGGGAGGTGTAACCATGCATACATTTTTGACTATATTATTTGTAATAGTATCATTAGTACTTGTTGTAATAGTATTAATGCAGGAGGGAAAGTCAGCAGGACTTACAGGCTCAATTAACGGTATGGCTGATACATACTGGGGTAAAAATAAAGGTCGTTCCTGGGAAGGAAAACTTCAGAAGGCTACAAGAATTTTGGTAATTGTATTTTTTGTAATTGCTGTTATTTTAAATATGAATTAAAGCAATACCTCCTGTATATGCAGGGGGTATTTTAGTGTGTATATTCAAAAGAATTTTAAATTGGGTATATAAATCAGGAGAATTTAGAGCATGATATTATTATGATATATATAATTATATAAGGAGAGATATGGAGAAGAATTTGCTTGAGGAAAGAAAGAAAATTTTACTTGATATAATAAACAGTAAGGAATACAGGCCTATGAAGGTTAAAGAGCTTGCCATGCTGCTGAATGTTCCAAAGAAAAACAGGGAAGAGCTTGAATATGTTCTTGATATCCTTGTTTCAGAGGGGAAAATAAGTGTGTCCAAGAAAGGAAAGTATGGCAGGGCTGTAGAAAAACCAGAGGAGCTTTATGTAGGAGAGTTTATTGGCAATCAGAGAGGCTTTGGCTTTGTGTCAGTTGAGGGGCAGGAGGATATATTTATTCCTGAGAAAATGTGCCATGGTGCCCTGCATCAGGATATGGTTCAGGTAAAGGTCAGGGAATCGGGAAGACATGGTGAAGGAAAGCGGAGGGAAGGAGAGATAGTGAAAATTATTTCCCACGGCATAGATGAGGCGGTGGGAACCTTCTGCAAAAATAAAAATTTCGGATTTGTAATAACTGACAACAAAAAATTCGCAAAGGATATATTTATACCCGCCCAAAAGTCAAAAGGTGCAGTGACGGGGCATAAGGTGGTTGTGAAAATTAACGACTACGGCACAGGCAGAAAAAATCCGGAAGGGGAGATTAAAGAAATATTAGGTCATATAAATGACCCGGGAACAGACATATTAAGTATAATTAAAGCATATGATATACCTGTGGAGTATCCGAGAGCTGTTATGGAGCAGGCAGAGAATATATGTGAAAATGTGCTGCCTGAGGAACTTGACGGAAGGCTTGATATGCGGAGCGAAAGAACTGTTACAATAGACGGAGAGGATGCAAAGGATTTAGATGATGCCATTACTCTTACAAAAGAGGGAAATGTATACAGGCTTGGTGTTCATATAGCAGATGTAAGTCATTACGTTAAGGAAAACAGCCCTCTTGACAAAGAGGCATTAAAAAGAGGTACAAGCGTATATTTAGTGGACAGGGTTATACCCATGCTTCCTCATAAGCTGTCAAATGGAATATGTTCACTTAATATGGGATGTGACAGGCTTGCCTTAAGCTGTATTATGGATATAGATAATACAGGTAAGGTAACAGGTCATAAAATAGCAGAGACCGTTATTAATGTAGACAAAAGAATGTCATATACAGATGTACAAAAAATCCTTGAGGGAAGTGACAGTGAGATTATAGAAGAGTACAGCGACTATGTTGATTTCTTTAAGCTAATGGAGGAGCTTGCAGGTATACTTAGAAGGAAACGTATGAGCCGTGGGTCTATAGACTTTGATTTTCCGGAAAGTAAGATTTATCTTGATGAAAAAGGTGTGCCTGTTAAGATAAAGCCGTATGAGAGAACTGTGGCAACAAGGATAATAGAAGATTTTATGCTGATAGCCAATGAAACTGTGGCAGAGGATTTTTTCTGGCAGGAGCTGCCGTTTCTTTACAGAACACATGAAAAGCCGGAGCCGGAGAAAATGCTTAAGCTAAGTCTGTTTATTAATAATTTTGGCTATGGTATAAAGACAGGCTCCGGACCTGAGGGAGTTCATCCTAAGGAGCTGCAAAAGCTTTTACACCGGATAGAGGGAACGCCTGAAGAATCCCTTATAAGCAGGCTTACCCTTCGCTCTATGAAGCAGGCAAGATATACGTCTGAGGCAGGGGGACATTTCGGACTTGCAGCACAGTATTACTGTCACTTTACATCACCTATAAGACGTTATCCTGATTTGCAGATACACAGAATAATAAAGGAAAACCTTCAGGGAAAATTAAATGAAGGCAGGATAAGTCATTACAATAGTATACTTCCACAGGTTGCAGAGCAGTCAAGTCTTACTGAAAGACGTGCTGATGATGCAGAGAGGGAGACAGAAAAGCTTAAAAAGGTTCAGTATATGGAAAAGCATATAGGTGAGGTATATGAAGGAGTAATTTCGGGAATGAATGGGTACGGTATGTATGTGGAGCTTCCGAATACTGTGGAGGGCATGATACACGTTACATCTCTTAAGGATGACTATTATTACTACAATGAGGAAAAATATGAGATGACAGGCAATGATACGGGAAATGTGTATAAGCTTGGACAAAAGGTAAGGGTAATAGTTAAGGGAGCCGATATTATAAGCAGAACCATTGATTTTGAAATATATGAGGATGAAAATGAGGAAACAGTCATTGGTGAAGAATAAAAGATAAAAGCAAGGAGCGGCAATATGGCAAAGGAACAGAGAAAGCTGATAGCCAACAATAAAAAGGCAAGATTTGATTATTTTATAGAAGATACCTACGAGGCAGGAATAGTTCTTCACGGAACAGAGGTAAAATCCTTACGTATGGGCAAATGCAGTGTGAGAGAGGCATTTATAAGAATAGAGGACGGAGAGGCTGTAATTTATAATATGCACATAAGTCCTTATGAAAAGGGGAATATATTTAATAAGGATCCATTAAGACCTAAAAAGCTTCTTCTTCACAAAAACGAGATAAATAAGCTGACGGGACAGATGGCAATAAAAGGGTATACACTTGTGCCGTTGGAGGTATATTTTAAGGGAAGCCTTGTAAAGCTTGAGATAGGTTTGGCAAAAGGTAAAAAGCTTTATGATAAGCGACAGGATATAGCAAAGAAAGACCAGAGGAGAGAAGCTGAAAAAAGCTTTAAGATAAAAAATCTTTATTAAAAATTTTATCATAAGTGTATTTCCATTGACTTTAGGGGAAAATTAGTGTATTTTATAAAAAAGAGCTTTCAGATATGCTCTTTTATTAAAATAATATAAGGGGATGTACTGGTTTCGACAGGGACTATGAAGCTGGTGAAGCTATCCGCATGCAATGCGTTAAATGGCAAACTTAAATATAAACGCTGAAGACAATTTAGCATTTGCAGCCTAAGCTGTAAATTATGCTGCCCTTTGGCAGCTATCTTACTGATTCTACCTACAGTTTCAGATAAGGTATCGACCTAAGTAGGAAACGACACATGCAAAGCTTTGAGCATGCGGGCGTATTATGAAGCTACCAAAGTCAGAAGAATGCCTGTTTTCGTCTGACGGAGGGAATGATAAATAACCGGCTATGATAGTAGAAGAACAGGGGATTGGTTTTTGGACACGGGTTCAAATCCCGTCATCTCCATTAGTTTAGAATGCTTAAAACATTGAGTTTTAGGCATTTTTGTTTTTTGGGGGGAAAATTAATATAATGGGAATAATATAATCAAATTAAGGAAAAATAATATATAACAAGCCATGAACACTATGGCTTTGGCTGTTTGTGCCGGAGCGTCACGAATAAGCCCTGATGGCAGACACAAATTAAAGATAAACGCTCCCGAATGGAGATTATTATGAAGGATAAGATTTTTGGAATATTGCAGCGTGTGGGAAGGTCATTTATGCTTCCTATAGCCATTCTTCCGGTGGCAGGCCTTTTGCTTGGAGTGGGAGGCTCTCTTACAAATGAGACAACCCTTAAAACATACGGATTAAATAATATTATGGGACAGGGAACCATATTAAATGCCGTATTCAGGGTAATGAGTGATGCGGGAAGCATAGTGTTTGATAATCTGCCAATAATATTTGCCATAGGAGTGGCAATAGGAATGGCAAAAAAGGAAAAGGAAGTGGCAGCTCTTTCTGCCGCCATAGCATTTTTTATAATGCATGCCGCCATAGGAGCCCTTATAACCATAAACGGGGGAGAAGATAATATGCTTGAGGGTGCTGTGGCTTCCGTATGCGGAATTACATCACTTCAAATGGGAGTGTTTGGAGGAATGATAGTAGGACTGGGAGTTGCGGCACTTCATAACAGGTTTTACAAGATTGAGCTTCCCCAGGTTCTGTCATTTTTCGGAGGTACAAGATTCGTTCCTATTATATCTGCACTTGTATATACGGCAGTGGGAATATTAATGTATGCAGTATGGCCCTTTATTCAGAGCGGAATATACGCAGTTGGAGATATAGTTCTTAAGTCAGGCTATTTCGGAACATGGATATATGGTCTTATGGAAAGGCTTTTAATTCCATTTGGACTTCATCATGTATTTTATCTTCCTTTCTGGCAAACCGCACTTGGCGGAACTATGGAGATAGGGGGAAAGATTATAGAAGGTGCACAAAATATATTTTTTGCACAGCTTGCTGATCCTGCCACAGAGCATTTTGCAGTGGCAGCAACAAGGTTTATGTCAGGAAAATTTCCTCTGATGATATTCGGTCTTCCGGGAGCGGCACTTGCCATGTATAAAACAGCAATGCCTGAAAAGAAAAAGCTTGTGTCAGGACTTTTGCTTTCGGCAGCGCTTACTTCTATGGTAACAGGTATAACAGAGCCTCTTGAGTTTACCTTCCTTTTTGTTGCACCTGTTCTTTATGGCATACATTGTGTATTTGCAGGACTTGCATATATGCTTATGCACATATGCGGAGTAGGTGTGGGAATGACCTTTTCGGGAGGTCTTATAGATATGTTTCTTTTTGGTGTTTTACAGGGAAATGCCAAGACAGACTGGATATGGATAGTAATAGTGGGAATAGGATATTTTATAGTTTATTATCTGCTGTTTACATTCCTTATAAGGAGACTTGACCTGAAAACTCCGGGACGGTTTGACACAGATGAGGTTAAGCTTTATGTAAGAAGTGACGTGGAAGCGAAAAAGAGAGAAAATAAATCTGACGGGGATAATAATATATCAAGAAATATATGCATAGGTCTGGGAGGAAAAAATAATATATCAGATGTGGACTGTTGTGCCACAAGGCTTAGATGTACAGTTTACAATGCGAGTCTTTTAAATAGCAGTATATTAAAGCAGACAGGGGCATCAGGAGTTATTCAAAAGGGAAACGGAGTACAGATAATTTACGGACCTAAGGTAACGGTTATAAAGTCTGATTTGGAGGATTACCTTGAAAATGCACCTGACGATGACAGTATGAGCAATATGGACCGGGATATTGAAGATAAAAAGGAAGAAAAGGTAATTAAAAATAAAGAGATAGTAAAAACAATAACCATTTCAAGTCCTATAACAGGTGCGGCGGCTGATTTGTCAGAAGCTCCGGATGAGGGTTTTGCAGCAGGAATGATGGGTGATGGTGCAGTTGTTACACCGAAGGACAGTATAGTAAGAGCACCGGAGGACGGAGAAATAGGCTTCATATTCGATACAAAGCATGCCATAGGCTTTGTGACAGATACGGGAATCAACCTTTTAATTCATATAGGAATAGACACAGTGGCATTGGATGGAAAGGGCTTTAAGGCACTTGTGAGACAAGGAGATAAGGTGAAAAAGGGAACACCTATGCTTGAGCTTGATTTAGAGTATATAAAAAACAATGCACCGTCTTTGGCATCACCTGTAATCTGTACGGAGCTTGATTTGGATAAAGGTGTCAGAATATTAAAGACGGGAGATATAAAGGCAGGAGAGCCTCTCCTTGAAGTGGAATTTTACAGTCAATAATAAATTCATGATGCAGCATAAAGAATTAAGATGCTTTGTGCTGCCGTACATAATTAGAGAACTAAAAGGAGATATTTGAAATTTAGTTTTAAAGACTTGAAAATTTTGTGAATTATTATATAAGTAATGGAAAAAGAAAAGGAAATCTGATACTATAAATAGAGGAAATAATAAACAGATTTACAGGTACACGGAGGTCATTATTAAATGAAGGAAAAATATGTAGTTGACGGCTACAGCTTTAGCACGGAAAGCGAGGCAAAAGCGGCAAGAAATGAAATAGAGGGAATTGAATATTTAAAGAAACGGATGAATTTAAAAAACCCCGGAAGCGTACTTGATATATATGATAAGGCAATCGAGAAAAATTTGTTTAAAACACCTATAGGATACAGCTTTTTAAGGGAGCTGCAGCAGTTTTTACTCAATTCACCTGATATAAGTCCTGATGACGTGAGGGATATTCCGGTATTGTCAGTATCGGGAAAAAAAGATAAAAAGCTTAAAGAAAAGCGTGTAAGTATAATACCAAAGGATGGGGAAAAAAAGTATAAAAGCAGAATTACAAATCTGGTTATACTTAATATATTTCTTGTAATAGCCATAGTAATTATAATAATTATAACAAATAACAGCAGCAATATAAATATACTTAATTATAAGGAACGTATAGACAGGGAATATGAGAAGAAGGAAGATGAAATGGCAGGCTGGGCACAGGAGCTAAGGGAGAGAGAGGAAGAGCTGGACAGGCTTTTGCAGTAGGAACGGTATGGTTACAAAATATTTTGCAGATAGGAGAATAGGTATATGGCAGATTTAAAGGTACTTGTGGTTGATGACGAGGTGAGAATAAGAAAATTAGTTAAGGATTTTCTTGTAAAAAAGGAATACAGGGTATTAGAGGCAGCAGACGGAGAGGAAGCAGTAAAGGTATTTTTTGAGAATAATGATATAGCACTTATTATTCTTGATGTTATGATGCCTAAAATGGATGGCTGGCAGGTGTGCAGGGAGATAAGGGAATATTCAAAGGTTCCCATTATAATGCTTACTGCAAAAAGTGATGAGCAGGATGAGCTTACAGGATTTGAGCTTGGGGTTGACGAATACATATCAAAGCCTTTCAGTCCCAAAATCCTTATGGCAAGAGTTGATGCCATTTTAAGAAGGACAAGCAAGCTTGATGAAAATGGAGTAATAACGGCAGGGAATATAGTGGTTAATAAGGTTGCCCATACCGTGGAGGTAAATGGCAAGCCGGTAGATTTAAGCTACAAGGAGTTTGAGCTTTTAGTTTATTTTATGGAAAATCAGGGAATTGCACTAAGCCGTGAGCAGATACTAAATAATGTATGGAATTATGATTATTTCGGAGATGCAAGAACAATAGATACCCATGTTAAAAAGCTTAGGGCAAAGCTTGCCAAGGAGGGAGATTACATTAAGACAATATGGGGAATGGGGTATAAATTCGAGGTAAATGGCTAAGATAGAACGGAGGATTAGTATGAAAGAATATAGAATGGAGCATCCTAATCCACAATTTCAAAGAGAGAATTGGATGAATTTAAACGGATTATGGAGCTTTACGTTTGATTTTGGAAAGAGTGGAATGGAACGAAAGTTATATCTTGGGGATGAAGATACACTTCAAAATTATGATTGTAAAATAAGGGTTCCATTTTGTCCGGAAAGCAGCTTAAGCGGAATTGGGTATAAGGATTTTATTGCGGCAGTCTGGTATAGAAAAGAAGTGGATTTGTCAGAAAAGCAGTTAGAGGGAAGAACTATACTTCATTTTGGTGCCGTAGATTATGAATGCCGTGTATTTATTAATGGCGAAGAGGCCGGGAAACATATAGGGGGTTACAGTTCATTTGAATTTGATATTACAGATTATGTCCATACAGGGAAAAATATTATTGTTGTGTATGCTGAGGATGATGTAAGAAGCGGATTGCAGGCAAGGGGTAAGCAGTCGGGCAGTTATTATTCCCAAGGATGTGACTATACCAGAACTACAGGAATTTGGCAGACTGTCTGGCTGGAATTTGTACCCAAATCATATGTGAAGAGTGTTAAATATTATCCGGATATTGCAGAGCAGTGCTTTTATGCAGACGCAAAAATATATGGTAAAGGAAAGCTTACCATGACTGCATATTATAACGAAAAGGAGTGCGGTACTGTTACAAAGATGGTAACGGGAGATAATAATAAGCTTCGTATACCCCTTAATGAGATGCATCTGTGGGAATGCGGAAACGGAAGGCTGTATGACATAAAAATTAAGCTTGAATCTGAAGAAAACGGAAAGCATATGGTGGACGCAATATCCAGCTATGCAGGAATGCGTCAAATACAAATAGATGGGTATCGGTTTATATTAAATGGGGTTACTGTGTTTCAGAGAACCGTGTTGGATCAAGGCTTCTACAGAGAAGGAATATATACTGCTCCAAGTGATGAAGCTTTATTAAGGGATATTAAGATTTCAAAGGCATTGGGATTTAATGGAGCAAGACTGCATCAGAAAATTTTTGAGCCGAGATTTCTGTATCATTGTGACAGAGAGGGATATTTGGTTTGGGGTGAGCATGGTAACTGGGGATTAAATTTATCAAATCCGGAAAGCTTCTTGAATTTTATGCCTGAGTGGCTTGAGGCTGTGGAACGCGATTTTAATCATCCATCCATTATCGGATGGTGTCCTTTTAATGAAACATGGGATTATAACGGGCAAAGACAGAATGATAGAATACTTGAAAACATTTATAAAATGACAAAGGCATTGGACAGTACCCGGCCATGCATAGATACATCGGGTAATTTTCATGTTATTACAGATATTTACGATTTACATAATTACAGACAAAATGTTAAGGAATTTTCAGATTGTTATAGTGGCTTTGCAAAAGACGGAAAATTTCATGAGGAGCATCCTTCAAGACAACAGTATAAAGAGGGTCAGCCATTGTTTATCAGTGAATATGGCGGCATTAAGTGGAATGTGGATGACAGTCAGAAAGATGCGTGGGGATATGGTGATGAGCCAAAGACGAAAGAAGAATTTATTGAACGCTACGAAGGATTGACGTCAGTATTGCTTGACAATCCTAAGATTATGGGCTTTTGCTATACTCAATTATATGATATTGAGCAAGAAACCAATGGGCTATATGATTATGACCGAAAACCTAAGTTTGATGCTGAAATATTTTACAAAATCAATAGCCGCAAAGCAGCTATAGAGTTAATTAATGGAAATATAGAGGGAGAAAATTAAAACGGAGTTATTTAATTAAGGCTCTTGGATATAAATTTGAGGTAAATTGATATGAAATCTTCTCTTAGAATAAAAATGGCATTTACCCTTGTTACAATAGTGGCAGGTGCAATAATGGGAAACTGGTTTATTAACATGGTTTTTCAGGAAAAATATTATGTTTCCAGTAAGGAAATGGACCTTATAGAGATATATGAAATAATGACGGAAAATTTTAAGTCAGGTGAGGCAGTTTCATCTGATATTAAAATACGTATGGTTTCCGAATGCGAGAGTAAAAATATTACCACTCTGGTGGCGGATGCAGGTTTAAGTCCTAAGTTTTATTCGGGATACAGTATTATGAGCGATAGTCTTGTAGACAGGCTTAAAAGTATTTTGTTTGGCAGCGAGAGCAGTGATGAAGAAATCATAAAAAAAACACCTGATTATACTTTGAAAAGTGTTTATGACAACAGCAATGATCAGGAATATCTTGAAATGACAGGAGCCCTTGAGTCAGGAGATCTTTTTATAATGCGTACATCTATAGAGAGTATACAGGAGGTGCTTAAGGTATCAAATCAGTTTATAGCATATGTTGGAGGCGTTGTGATATCCTTAAGTGTTATAGTTGTGCTTATATTTTCCATAGGACTGACATCAAGGATTGAAAAACTGGCACATATTTCAAGTGAGATGTCAAAGCTTAATTTTAATATAAAATATAGTGATGGCGGAAGTGATGAAATATCCATGCTTGGTAATAATATGAATTTTCTTTCCGAGAAGCTGGAAAAAACCATATCTGAGCTAAAGGCTGCAAATATTGAACTGCAAAAGGATATCCAGAAAAAGGACGAGATAGATAAGATGAGAAGAGACTTTTTATCAAATGTATCCCATGAATTAAAGACGCCTATAGCCATAATACAAGGCTATGCAGAAGGGCTTAAGGAAAGCGTCAATGATGATGAGGAAAGCAGAAACTTTTACTGTGATGTTATAATGGATGAGGCAGTAAAAATGAACAGAATGGTAAAGAAGCTGCTTACGTTAAATCAGATAGAATTCGGCAATAAGATGGTTGAGATGGAAAGGTTTGATATAGTTACGGTTATTGACCAGGTTTTAAACAAATCATCTGTATTTATAACGGAAAAAAATGCAAATATTATATTTGACAATAAGGCAAAAATTTATGTGTGGGCAGATGAATTTCAGATAGAGGAGGTTATAACAAATTATATAAGTAATGCCCTTAATCATCTTGATTATGACAGGGTGATAAAAATAACACTGGAGGAAAGTGAAAAGCTTGTAAGATGCACCGTCTTTAACACAGGAAACCACATACCTGAAAACGAGCTTGATAAAATATGGGAGAAGTTTTATAAGGTGGATAAGGCAAGAACAAGGGAGTATGGGGGGAATGGAATAGGCCTTTCAATAGTCAAGGCAATAATGACATCACTTAACAGAGAGTGCGGTGTTAAAAATGTAGAGGACGGGGTGGAATTTTGGTTTGAGGTAGAAAAAAGTGTATAAAATTGAAATATTTAGTTGAAGTGTTTTAATAAAAATGCTAAAATAATAATAGTTTATTTTAAGATAACAGCATAAATGGGAATGAGGATTATATATGAGGAAGAATCTTAAAAAGCTTATATTATTGTCTGCTGCGGCAGCAGTGGCGTTGACAGGAATTACAGGCTGCAGCGGTGTGGATTTAAGCAGTGATGAAGAAGCACTGATTGTAGAATATGCCGTTAATTCAGTTATAAATCATGATAAAAATTATATTGTAAAGCTTGCGGAAAGAGAGACAGAAGCCCAGGAGCCTACAACATGGCTGTCTGAAAATACAGATAATCAGGAGGACGGGGAGAATAATGAAGAAACTAACACGTCAGGCGGAGAGGATAAAAGCAGCGTATCAGTTAATGAGGCATTTGGTATAGACGGATTTACTGTTGAGGGAAACGGATATGAGCTGGCAGATAAATATCCTAATGATGAGAATGGTTTTAGTATGGTTGCAATATCGGAATATGATCTTTTGATTCTTAAATTTAATGTGACAAATAATTCCCAGTCACAGTCAGCATTAAATCTGGCTGATGCAGGCTATAGGTACAGATGTATTGTAAACGGAAAAGTAAGGCTTAATGCACAGGTTACTGCACTGCTTAATGGAATGAATACATGGAACGGCACATTTGAGCCAGGCGAAACAAAGGAAATGGTACTGATATTCCAGTTGAGTGAAGAAGTATCATCAAGCATAGAAAATGTAAGCATATCTGTTATAAAGGACGGAGATGTAAAATCAGCGGTAATTAAATAATCGGCAGTAATAGGTGATTGTGAAGGAGGAATATTATGGAAACAAATATATTGCTTGAAAACGGAACAAACGAATTGGAGGTTTTGGAATTCACGGTAAAAGGACGGTCATATGGTATTAATGTGGCAAAGGTTCGTGAAATAATAGGGTATCAGCCGGTGACGCCTGTGCCTAATGCACATCCGTTTGTGGAAGGTATTTTCATGCCAAGAGATATGGTTATAACGGCTGTTAATCTGTCAAAGGTACTAGGTATGCCGGAGGAAGACAAGCCGACAGACATGATGATTATAACTAATTTTAATAAGCTTAATGTAGCGTTTCACGTTGAGTCAGTTGTGGGAATACACAGAGTGTCATGGGCAGACATAATAACACCTGATGCTACGATTAATACCTCTGATGCAGGCTTGTCAACAGGTATTATCAAGAAGGACGGAAAGCTTATTATTATACTTGATTTTGAAAAAATTATTACAGATATAAGTCCTGAAACAGGTCTTAAGGTGTCGGAAATAGAAAAGCTGGGGGCAAGAGTGAGAAGTGATTCTCCGATTCTTATGGCAGAGGATTCTCCTCTTCTCAGAAAGCTTATGGAGGATTCATTACATAAGGCAGGATATACGAAGGTTATAGCCGCAGACAATGGTCAGGAAGCATGGGATATGCTTGAAATGTACAAGAAGCAGGGCAATGTAAAGGATAAGGTACATTGTATTATCACAGATATTGAGATGCCTCTTATGGATGGACACAGGCTGACAAAGCTTGTTAAATCAGATGATATTTTGAAAGATATTCCTCTTATTATATTTTCATCACTTATTAATGATGAAATGAGAGTTAAAGGAAAGGCATTAGGTGCAGATGCACAGCTTACAAAACCTGAAATAGGCAATTTAGTTCAGACAATAGATGAATTAATAGATAAATAATATTCAGGGGACAGGTCTTTAAGGACAGGTCCCCGTTTTGGCAGAAAATAAAAAGGAGATATTTGGAAATGTGTTTAACACCAATACAGGCAATCCATGATGCAAATGTGGTCATAATAGGAGTAGGCAGTGAATTTGGCATAAACATAGAAGCTGCTGTTTCGCAGAACAGTGTGTATAAAACATATATCCGGTGGAGGAAGGACAAAGGCTTTAACCATAAGGAAATCAATGAGTATATTATTAACAGTATATACAGCCATGAATTAAGCAGCGGAACAAATGAGCTTATATTAAAGCATACAGATACATATAACAAGCTGTTTAGAGGGATTAAGGATAAGGAATATTTTGTGGTAACTACATGTACTGACCACATTATATATTATTCACAGTTTGATAAAGAAAGAATAACGGCACCATGCGGAAGTGTGTTAAGGCTTCAGCTTTCATGTGTGTGTGATAATGGCGGCAATGGAATATCAGAGGGGGAAGAGGTATTAAAGAATATATACGAAAAACTTGAGAGCATGGGAGAAAATATTGACCCGGATGTATTAAGTGAAATGATTCCTAAATGCAGTGAATGCAAAGCTCCTCTTATATTTAATATTCACGGAAAAAACCATTATAACGAGAGGGGATATGCAGAGGAGTGGAAAAGATATACAGACTGGCTGCAAAAGACCCTAAATAAAAACCTTGTACTTTTAGAGCTTGGAGTAGATTTTAATGTGCCTACAGTTATAAGATGGCCATTTGAAAAGATAGCTCTTATTAATTATAAGGCGGCTTTGTACAGAATAAATGCAAAACTGCCTCAGCTTCCGGAGGAAATAGGCAGCAAAGGATTTTCAATCAATGAAAATTCTTTTGAATATATAAACAATAATTTTTAAAAATATGAAAAATTCAGGAGGATTACCTGTGGCAACAGATAATAAAAAAGAAGAGGATTACCTTGACAGCCTTTTAAAATCAGTTCTTGGTGAAAACTCTGAGGAAAATGAAGAAAAATTAAATAGTGAAACAGAGAATGTAAGTGATGAAGATATTCTAGGCAATATAGAAGATGATTTGTTTTCAAAAGAGCTGAATGAAGAAAATATGTCAGATGAGGAAATGAAAAATCTTATATTTGAGGATAATTCTGATATAAAAGGAAGTATACACAAGAAATCCCGGAAAGAGAAAAAGGAAAAAAAGCATAGGTGGGGAAAAAAGAAGAATACCAAGGAAACAGAAGAAAATATATCCATGCAGGATACAAATATATCCATGAAGGATATAAATATATCCACAAAGGATACAAATATATCCATGAAGGATATATGGGAAGAGGGTGCCGAAGAAACACAGGAGCAGGCACCGCCGGAAGGGTTTGAGGATTTTTTTGCCGACAGTTTTGAAAATAGTGATGATGAACATACAGCTTCAAATGATGATACAGACGAATTATATGATATATTCAGTATGTCAGGTGAAGAAGGAGAAGAAAGCACTTCAGAACAGGAAATAAAAAAGCTGGAGGAGGAAAAGCCGTCAAAGGAAAAGAAAAAAAAGGAAAAAAACCATTCGGGATTATTTGGAAGGAAGAATAAGTCTTCAAAAGATAAAAAAGCAGATGAAAAACAGGAGGAGGATGCCTTAGTAGACAGTGATTTTGGCATTGACAGTCTGGGTGACATCTTTATGGGCGGAGAAGAAAGTGATGAGGAATTTAACCAATTCGATGAAAATACAAGACTTATGGAGGAGATGGATGAGGGCAATTATGATGAAGAGGATATATTAGAAAAGGAAAAGCCCCAAAAGAGGAAAAAAGAAAAGAAAAAGAAGGATAAAAAGCCAAAGGCGGCTAAAATAAAAAAGGAAAAAAAGAAAAAGGAGCCAAGAGTAAGAAAACCAAAGGAGCCTGATGAGATAATAAAAATATCAAAAAGCGGAATTGTTTTTATAGTATCATTTATTGTTCTTGTTGTGGTGTCGCTTATCCTTGGAGGAAATTACAAGAATTACGTGGAAAAGACAGATAAAGCCCTGAATTATTATTTAAATCAGGATTATGATGCAGCCTATAATGAGATTGCCGGACTTAATATGCTGTATGAGAGAGATCGTAATTTGTACAGTCAGATAGAAACGGTAATGTATGTTCAAAGACATTATACATCATACAAGAGCCTCTATGAGCTTGAGCAGTATGATGATGCATTAAATACCCTTTTAAGGGGAGTTAAGATGTATGATAAGTATAAGGAACAGGCAAGGGAGCTTGACTGCTTTGATGATATTACGACTGTGCTTGGCTGGATAGATACGGCACTGGCTGAAAAGTACGGACTGACTGAAAGTCAGGCAAGAGAGCTGACATTAATTGATGACAGATATGAATATGCAAGGCGTATATATGAGCTTGCAGATGCAGCCGAGGCAAGAGAAAAAGCACAATAGGGAGGACATCATGATAGCTATTATTGACTACGATGCAGGAAATTTAAAAAGTGTGGAGAAGGCACTGGATTTTCTTGGGGAAGATACGGTTATATCAAGGGACAGAGATGAAATATTGTCGGCAGATAGGGTTATACTTCCGGGGGTAGGAAGCTTTGGCGACGCAATGGCAAAGCTTAAAAGCTATAATTTGATAAATACTATATATGATGTGGCAGACAGAGGTATCCCTTTTTTGGGAATATGTCTGGGTTTGCAGCTTTTGTTTGAAAGCAGCCAGGAATCAGAAGGAGTTACAGGTCTTGGTATGCTAAAGGGAAATATTTTAAGAATACCTGACACACCGGGACTGAAAATACCTCATATAGGCTGGAATTCATTGAATCTTATTAATGACGGCAGATTGTTTAAGGGAATAGAGGAAAATTCTTATGTGTATTTTGTGCATTCATATTATCTTAAAGCAGAGGAACAGGAAATAGTAAAAGCTACGGCAATGTACGGAACTAAAATACATGCATCTGTGGAAAAGGGAAATGTGTTTGCCTGTCAGTTTCATCCGGAAAAAAGCGGTGAGATAGGATTAAAAATACTTAAGAATTTTGTATCCCTTTAAGATATTAAAATGCTTAGGAAGAATGGACAATAGTGTCAAACGTTCCGGAAAATGGAGAATAATATGTTTACAAAAAGAATTATACCGTGCCTTGACGTTAATAATAACAGAGTAGTTAAAGGCATTAATTTTGTTAATTTAAAAGATGCAGGTGACCCTGTGCAGGTGGCAAAGGCATATGACAGGGCAGGGGCTGACGAGGTAGTATTTCTTGATATAACGGCATCAAGTGATGCCAGAAATACAGTTGTTGATATGGTGAGAAAGGTTGCACAAAATGTTTTTATACCCTTTACCGTAGGTGGTGGAATACGTACTATAGACGATTTTAAGGCAATACTAAGGGAGGGAGCAGATAAAATATCTGTCAATTCCGCCGCAATAAATAATCCAAATCTGGTTGCACAAGCAGCAGACAAATTTGGCAGTCAGTGTGTTGTAGTTGCCATAGATGCAAAACGAAGACCGGATGGAACAGGATGGAATATATATAAAAACGGAGGACGCATAGATACAGGGATAGATGCCTTGTGGTGGGCAAAAAAGGTAAATGAGCTTGGCGCAGGGGAGATTCTTCTTACCAGCATGGATTGTGACGGAACCAAGGAAGGCTATGACATAGAGCTTACAAGGGCTGTGTGTGAGGCTGTAACCATCCCTGTTATTGCATCAGGAGGTGCCGGAACAAAGGAACATTTTTATGATGTGCTTACAGAGGGAAAGGCAGACGCAGCACTGGCAGCCTCTTTGTTTCATTATAATGAGCTTGAAATCGGAGAGCTTAAAAATTATTTAAATGATAAAGGAGTGTCAGTAAGAATATGTCAGCAATAAGTAATGACTGGCTTAAGCCTTTAAGCTCTGAGTTTAAAAAACCATATTACAAAAAACTGTATGATAAGGTGGTTGAGGAGTACAGTACTCATCAGATATTTCCTCCTTCAGATGATATTTTTAATGCATTTAATTACACGCCTTTATCAAATGTAAAGGTTGTAATTATAGGTCAGGATCCGTATCACAATGTTGGACAGGCACATGGCTTGTGCTTTTCGGTAAAGCCTGATGTGGAGATACCTCCTTCTCTTGTAAATATATATAAGGAGCTTCATGATGATTTGGGATGCTATATTCCCGATAACGGATATTTGAAAAAGTGGGCAGATCAGGGAGTGCTTATGTTAAATTCCGTCCTTACAGTAAGGGCACATAATGCAAATTCCCATCAGGGAATAGGATGGGAGGAGTTTACAGATGCGGCAATAAGGATATTAAATGAACAGGACAGAGCTATTGTATATCTGTTATGGGGAAGACCGGCACAAAACAAGGCTGCACAGGTGAACAATCCTAAGCATTTGCTGTTAAAAGCACCTCATCCAAGTCCGCTGTCTGCATACAGAGGATTTTTCGGCTGTAAGCATTTCAGCATATGTAATGAATTTTTAAAGTCAAATGGAGAAGAACCTATAGACTGGCAGATAGAAAATATAAAAAAGTAATATATAAATATGGAGGCAGAAAATGAATTTTGAAACATTACAAAAGGACATGGTAGCAGCCATGAAAGCAAAAGATAAAGCAAGAAAAGAAACAATATCTTCTTTAGTATCGGCAGTTAAAAAGCTTGCAATAGATGAGGGAAAGAGGGATAATATTCCTGATGAGCTTGTTGACAGAGCAATAATTAAAGAATTAAAAACTGCAAAGGAACAGCTTGACACTTGTCCTGATAACAGAACAGATTTAAAGGAGGAATATTCCTTCAGGGTAAATGTGATTACGGAATATGCACCAAAGATGATGTCTGAGGATGAGGTGAAAGAATATATTACCTCCAACTTTGCAGAAATTGTGGCAACAAAAAATAAAGGAATGATAATGAAGAGCGTTATGGCAGAGCTTAAGGGAAAGGCAGACGGCAAGATTATAAACAACGTGGTTGCCGGGCTTTGCAAATAATTTAAGGTTAGAAATGGGTATCTTTCGTGGTAAAGATACCCATTTCTAAAAATTATTGTAAAAATATGTAAGTTTATCATATAAATATTATTTTCTTGAAAATAAAGCAGATTTATGGTAGCATTAAACGTTGTAAAAGATAAAAATATATAAAAGCAAGAATAAAAAGCATTACTATTGAAATATATTTACAGAGGGAAAGAACAAAAGAAAGGATAATGAAACTATCATGACTAATACATATAAGCTGGGAATTGATATTGGTTCAACAACCGTAAAGATAGCCATACTTGACGAAAGTAATAATATATTATTTGCACAGTATGAAAGACATTATGCCAATATTCAGGAAACACTTACAGGGCTTTTGTTAAAGGCAAGAGAGCAGCTTGGAGATATTACTCTTAACCCGGTTATAACAGGTTCAGGAGGTTTAACCTTGTCAAAGCATTTATCTGTACCCTTTGTGCAGGAGGTTGTGGCAGTCTCAACATCATTGCAGGATTTTGCACCTCAGTGTGATGTTGCCATAGAGCTTGGAGGCGAGGATGCTAAGATTATTTATTTTACAAACGGAATTGAACAGCGTATGAACGGTATCTGTGCAGGAGGTACAGGCTCCTTCATAGATCAGATGGCATCACTTTTGCAGACCGATGCAACAGGACTTAATGAGTATGCAAAAAATTACCGGGCAATTTATCCCATAGCGGCAAGGTGTGGAGTTTTTGCAAAATCAGATATACAGCCTCTTATTAATGAAGGTGCTACAAAGGAAGATCTTTCCGCATCTATATTTCAGGCAGTGGTAAATCAGACTATAAGCGGCTTGGCATGCGGTAAGCCAATAAGGGGAAATGTTGCATTTCTTGGCGGCCCTCTTCACTTTTTGTCAGAGCTTAGGGAATCCTTTATAAGAACTCTTAAGCTTACTGATGAGCAAATAATAGCACCGGAGCATTCACATTTGTTTGCGGCAACAGGTGCGGCTATGAATTGTAAGGATAATCAGGTTCCAATTAAAGAGCTTATAGACAGGCTGTCAAAAGGCGTGAAAATGGAATTTGAGGTAAAGAGAATGGAGCCGCTCTTTGCAAGTGAGAAAGAATATGATGATTTTACTGCAAGGCATAATGAACATTGTGTTAAGACAGGGGAATTGTCCGAATATAAAGGAAACTGTTATCTGGGAATAGATGCAGGCTCAACAACAACAAAGGTGGCACTTGTAGGTGAGGACGGAAGTCTGCTTTATTCATTTTACAGCAGCAATAACGGAAGTCCTTTGGCGACTACTATCCGTGCCATAAAGGATATATACGAAAAGCTTCCAAGGGAGGCGGTGATAGCTTATTCCTGTTCAACAGGATACGGAGAAGCACTTATAAAGGCGGCGCTTATGCTTGATGAGGGAGAAGTAGAAACAGTATCCCATTATTATGCCGCAGCATTTTTTGAGCCGGACGTTGACTGTATCCTTGATATTGGCGGTCAGGATATGAAGTGTATTAAAATAAAGAATAATACTGTAGATTCAGTTCAGCTAAATGAAGCCTGTTCTTCAGGCTGCGGTTCATTTATAGAAACTTTTGCAAAGTCACTTAATTATTCTATAGAAGATTTTGCAAAGGTTGCTTTGTTTGCAAAAAATCCTATAGATTTGGGAACAAGATGTACAGTATTTATGAATTCTAATGTAAAGCAGGCACAGAAGGAGGGAGCAACTGTTGAGGATATATCGGCAGGACTGGCATATTCCGTTATTAAAAATGCTTTATATAAGGTTATAAAGATTACAGATCCAAAGGATTTGGGAAAAAAGGTAGTGGTTCAGGGAGGTACCTTTTATAATGATGCTGTTCTTAGAAGCTTTGAGAAAATATCGGGCTGTGAGGCTGTAAGACCTGACATAGCAGGTATTATGGGGGCCTTTGGCGCAGCACTTGTAGCAAGGGAAAGATTTGACGGAAAAACACATACCTCCATGCTTTCAATAGATAAAATAAATGAATTGAAGTTTGATACAACCATGGCAAGATGCAAGGGCTGTACAAATAACTGTCTTCTTACAATTAATAAGTTTACGGGAGGCAGACAGTTTATTACGGGAAACCGATGCGAGAGAGGGCTTGGAAAGGAAAAGAATAAGGAGCAGATACCAAATCTCTTTGAGTTTAAGCATAAAAGAATATTTGACTATGAGCCTTTAGAACCGGAGAATGCATGGAGGGGCGAGGTTGGTATACCAAGAGTCCTTAATATGTATGAGAATTATCCTTTCTGGGCAGTGTTTTTCAGAGAACTTGGCTTTAGGGTGGTTTTGTCTCCAGAGTCTTCAAGAAAGATATATGAGCTTGGTATAGAATCAATACCGAGTGAGTCAGAATGTTACCCTGCGAAGCTAGCACACGGACACGTTTCATGGCTTATAAATCAGGGAATTAAATTTATTTTCTATCCGTGTATACCGTATGAGAGAAATGAAACACCTGATGCCAATAATCATTTTAACTGTCCTATAGTCACATCATATGCGGAAAATATTAAAAATAATGTTGAGGAAATAAAGTCAGAGAATGTTGATTTTATGAATCCGTTTCTTTCATTGACTGATTTTGATACTGCAAAGGAAGCACTTGTAAGAATATTTTCGGAGAAATTTAATATTTCTTCCGGAGATATAGAAAAGGCGGCAAAGTCAGGCTGGGAGGAAATGGATAAGGTACACAGGGAAGTTAAGAAAAAGGGAGAGGAGACTATTGACTATCTTAACAAAACAGGAAAGAGAGGAATAGTTCTGGCAGGAAGACCGTACCATGTGGACCCTGAGATTAATCACGGTATTCCGGAGCTGATTAATTCATATGGGATTGCAGTTCTTACTGAGGACAGCGTAGCTCATCTGGCAGAGGTTGAGCGTCCATTAATAGTTATGGATCAGTGGATGTATCATTCAAGGCTTTATAAGGCGGCAAATTATGTTAAGACAACGGAAAATCTTGATTTAATACAGCTTAATTCCTTCGGATGCGGTCTTGACGCGGTAACGTGTGATTGTGTTAATGACATTTTATCAAAATCAGGAAAAATATATACTGTTTTAAAAATAGATGAGGTAAACAATCTGGGTGCTGCAAGAATAAGAATACGTTCCCTCATATCAGCATTAAGGGTTCGTGAAAACAAACATATGACAAGAACAATTAAGCCTTCAAATATTGACAGGGTAGAGTTTACAAAGGAAATGAGGGATTCCGGATATACCCTTCTTGTACCTCAGATGACACCTATTCATTTTGAACTGTTAGAGCCTGCACTTAAATCTCAGGGGCTTAACGTAAAGATACTTCAGGCTGATGTAAAAGACCCTGATTATAAGGCAAAATGCAGAAATGCAGTAGATATAGGTCTTAAATATGTCAATAATGATGCATGCTATCCATCACTTATAGTAGTTGGTATGATGATGGAGGCAGTGTTATCGGGAGAGTATGACTTAAATAAGCTTGCCATAGTTATGACACAGACAGGAGGCGGATGCAGGGCATCAAATTATGTCGGATTTATAAGAAGAGCCCTGGAAAAGGCAGGATTATCTCATATTCCGGTAATTTCCATAAGTGTTCAGGGACTTGAGAAAAACAGTGGCTTTAAAATAACTCCGGGTCTTGCAATAAAGGGTATGCAGGCAGTTATATACGGTGATGTATTTATGAGGGTATTATACCGTATGAGACCTTATGAGCTCGAGCCGGGTACGGCAGATAAACTTCATGAAAAGTGGGTTAAAAGGTGTGTTGAGCATTTGTCAAAGCCGGGATGGCATATGGGAGAATTTAAGAAAAACATAAGAGGCATTATTGAGGATTTTGACAGACTGCCTATAGACGAGAATATGAAGAAACCGAGAGTGGGAATAGTAGGGGAAATACTTGTGAAATTCCTTCCTTCGGCAAACAATTATCTTGTAGAGCTTTTGGAGAGTGAAGGAGCAGAGGCAGTGATGCCTGATTTACTTGATTTCTTCTTTTATTGTTTCTATAACAGTAATTTTAAGGCCGATTATCTTGGAATGAAGAAATCAGGAAAGATTATTGCCAACATAGGTATTAAGTTCCTTGAGCATATGAGAAAGCCTGTTGTTAAAGCATGCAATGAGAGTAAGCATTTTAATGCTCCTTCCGATATAAGGCAGCTTGCTGAAATGGCAGCTCCTATAGTATCAAATGGAAATCAGACAGGAGAGGGCTGGTTCCTTACGGGAGAGATGTTAGAGCTTATACATAGCGGAGTGCCTAATATTGTATGTGCCCAGCCGTTTGGATGCCTTCCAAACCATGTAGTTGGAAAAGGTGTTATTAAAGAGCTTCGTCACAGGTATCCTGATGCCAATATAGTAGCGGTAGACTATGATCCGGGAGCCAGTGAGGTAAATCAGCTTAACCGTATTAAGCTTATGCTTGCTACAGCAGGGAAAAACCTTAACAAAGCAAAGTAGTTATATGAAAAACTGTCTGTAAAAAAACAAAATATTGTGTGTCAAATAATCCTGTATATGCATATACTGTAGGGAAAGAAATTCAAAATGCAGAAATAACAGAGGATTTTTGCATGGGGAAGCGAGGCAAGATGGATAATTACTATGGAAATATATGCTATTGCAGAAGATGTAATGGTGTTGTTCACACTATTAAAAAAGGAGATACGCTATATTTGATTAGTAAATATTACAAAGTGCCCATAGGTGAGATTATGAATGCCAATAGAAATATTAACATATATAATCTCCAAATCGGTGATGAGATATGTATTCCTGTAAGAAGACCGGAGCCAAGGGAAAGTGATATGACACAGCGGCAGATTCCATACATGAACAGGAACACAGAAAATATGGAGGATAGCAATAATACAGGAAATACAGTCAGTGAAACAGAAAATATGGTAAATAATATGAGCTATGAAAGTGATGTTGAGGCTGTGTCAACTGATGCCAAGGATATATCAATAAATGAAAATGAAAGGCTTGCGGATGTTCTGTCAAGAGAAGATATGACAGTAGGGGAATTTGTAAAATTTATGCGGAAATTCGACAAGCAGCAATAATACAATGGTAAAAAAAATATGAAATTTCAGAATACTATTTGACAAAGGCACACTCCAAAATTATAATATGACTTATCAGAAGGAAAGAAAAGTCGAGCAAAGCTTGGTTTGAGTTTGCGGAGCAAATCTCGCAAGCGTCATTCTGACGCTTTGTTCACCTGATAAGTCAGTTATAAAAAGCGAGCAAAAGCAAGCTATTTATAACATATATTTATAGCATTATGAATGGAGAATTTTATGAATTTTATAAACAAGCTTGAGCGTAAGTTTGGAAAATACGCTGTATCTAATCTTATAATATATGTACTTATAGCATATGGAATAGGCTATGTAATACAGTTAGCTAATCCTTCGCTGTATTCACTTTTGGAGCTTAATCCGGAATATGTATGTCAGGGACAGATTTGGAGATTATTTACATGGGTATGTACGGTTCCACAGGATTTTGGGATATTTGTAATATTTATGTTTTTATTTTATTACTGGATAGGGACAACCCTTGAAAGATATTGGGGAAGCTTTAGGTATAATTTGTATATGCTTTCGGGATACTTATTTATGACCCTCGGTGCCATGCTTATTTATTTTATAACAGGGTTATTTACCGGCTTTGAGATGGCAATAAGCTTAAGCATGAGTACTTATTATATTAATCTTGCATCATTTCTTGCTTTTGCCACACTGTTTCCGGATGTACAGGTTTATTTTATGATGATACTGCCTATTAAAATTAAGTGGCTTGCAATAGTAGACGCAATATTTTTGGGATATGAATGTGTTTATTATCTTTCAATGCTGAGGGATTCCGATGCCATATTAGCACAGTTGATTTTCGGATATGGCATGACAGATGCAACTATGGCAGATGTGTACAGCCTTATTTTGTCAAATGTGTTTGCCATTGTATTCTCGGTGTTAAATTTTCTAATATTTTTCTTTGCAACGAGAAATTACAAAAGAATATCTCCAAAGGAAATGCACAGAAAGAGAGTATACAGACAGCAGACAATGAAAAGTCAGGGTATAACAAAGCATAAATGTGCCATATGCGGAAGAACGGAAAAAGATGATGAAAATCTTGTTTTCAGATTTTGTTCAAAATGTAACGGAAATTATGAATATTGTCAGGATCATTTATTTACACATGAGCACAAGAAGTAGTAATTAATCGTAAGTGAAATGGAAAATAATAAATATTAAATTAAAATACACCCCGAAATGATATGCCCCCTGTCTATTTGACAGGGGGCATATCATTTCGGGGTGTATTTTTATCAGCCTTCTATTTAATATCAGCAATTACAGCTACAACTGAATTGGCAGGAAGTGTTATAACAGCCTCGCCGTTTTTGAATATCACATCACCTTCAACAGGAACAATAACCTCATTGTTCTTTTCATTTATATTTGGCGTGTGGGCCGATTCCAAAGGACCGGTTACCGTAATGGTTTTTCCTGCATTCAGTACAGCGGTATCCTTGATGACAACCTTTACAGGCTTTGAATAATTATCTGCATTTACAAGCTTCATATAGATTTTGCTTTCATCCTTTGTCACTGAGCTGAATACATCTGTATTGTAAGCCTCAAGCTTGTAGTCAAGGTGCTTTGATACAAATGAACCGTCAGCAGCCTTGTAATCACAGTCAATATATTTTCCGCCTATACCGCCATAATTTACGGTAATAATATATTCTGTATTTTCCTTAACCTCCTCAAACATTGCACTTCTTAAGTTTCCTGCACATTTGCTTGATGAAAAGTCTCCAAGGGTATATCCTTCAATACCGTTTTTAAATACCTTTAAGCCGGTTGAATTGCCGTCAAAGCCGATGGCATATTCAAGTACATTTTTGCTGTCTGCTGACATATCTGTTACACCGGCACCTACATAGAAGCCATCTAAGCCTGCAAGTTTAATTGCATTAACCGTAATGGTATAGTTTGTCCAGTCGGGATTAATAGTATAAATACCTGTTAATCCGCTGCCTGCCATAAGCTTAAGTCCATCAGATGTAAGTGATATTCCGCTGCTATTATTATTAATATATCTGAAGGAAGCTTCCAAATCAGCAGTATTCATTTTTGTAAAGTCATATTCTCCTAATACACTTCCGTCTGTGTTTGAAGTGATTTTTGCAGATTTAATTAAAATATCAGCATTTCCCGTTGCAATTTCAATACCGCCTCTTGGTATTAAAGCTGTTTCCTGTCCGTTTTCATATGTTGTAAATGAAGTAGAAAGAGCATTTTTTCCTATATATTTAGCAAATAGCTGCTGTACATAGTATGTTGGGGTATGCCAAACCGTCTCATCATCAAACCATATACAGTCAGGAGTCCAACGGTATGTTCCGTCTGTTAATACCTTATTAAAGAGTGGAGCTGTAGCAGCAAGTCTTACTACATCAGAGTTATTTTCAAAACCAGTCATAACTGCAGCCTCTGCCACGGCGCCTGCAAGGGTATTTTTATCAGATGAAGCGTATTCTCCCACAAATACCTTTGATACCTTGTCCTCATTTATTGAACCGTCTTCATTGTATTCTCTGTAATAATAGTTGTAACGGTCAACATTATTTAATAAGTAATTGTTTGGTCTGTAGTAATGCTCATCAGCAATAGTATCAAGATAATCAGATTTATAGCTGTACCATGAAACCTCTTCTGTATAGCTTTTCTCTCCGTCTGTAAATGCAACGGTTTCCGTACCCTTATTATCTCCTGCGAGAAATTTCCAGCCGTATTTGTATGCATCATCATCTGCCTGTGCACCTACAGTGGATACTATTGTTAACTTATATCCCGGATAATTTTTCTTTACATACTCCATAATTGCCTCATAGAAGGCTTCGAAGTTAGCCATAAACTTTGGCTCCCAGTTTTCATTTCCAACACCAAGGTAATGTAAATCGAAAGGAGCTTCATGTCCCATAGCTTTACGAAGGGCAGCCCACTCATTGCCTTCAAAATCTGTGCTTATGGCAAAGTCAATTAAATCAGTAAAGTTCTTTATATATTTATCACGAAGGGTTCCTCCTGCAGCGTTGGCATAGTTTGAACGTGCCTGACATAAGACACCGCATGCCATAACAGGAAGAGGAGTGGCATTTAAATCCTCAGCCAACTGGAAGTATTCCATATAGCCAAGTCCCATAGTCATCATGTAACCCCATACATTAAAGTTTTCCTTACGAACCTCAATATCTCCAACGGAATCCTTCCAGTCATATACATTTTCCCATATGTATGAGCCCTCTGATATACAGCCGCCAGGGAAGCGAAGAAATGTAGGATGAAGACCGGCTAATGATTCAACTAAGTCACGTCTTAATCTATAGTTAGGATTTCCAAGATAATTCTTATGTGCTGTTTCTGATAAGCTTTCTTCAGATGAACCCCATACATTTTCAGGGAACAGAGATACCATATCTATAGACATGGTTCCTGCAAATGTGAGTTTAAGCTGTGCAAGACCTGTCTTAGTTCCTGTTATTGTAATTTTATTTTCTTTTCCGTACTTTTTCCATGTATTTCCTGAGACTTCAATAAAAGCCTCTGTGGAAACAGGAGAGCAATTTTCATCTGTAAGCTGTATGGTTAAGGAGCTGTTGTTTTCAGACTTAGCCCACACTGTAAAATCGTATTTTTCTCCTTCCTTTATATACATAGAACAGTAATTGTTTGAATCACAGAAGCCTCTGTTATATATAACGGCACCGTCAGCAACCTCTACATAGCAGTTGTTTACGTCAGCCTTATCAGCTATGTTGAAATGCTGGTTTAGACCTCCCTCATATTTTGGAGTCATTTTATCCGTATCTCCAAACCATGCAAAAAGAGGATTTCTGTTGCGGCCTTCAGATTTTCCGTTTTCACCGGAACGGTGGTCATACACATTAAATGAAAATGCTTCAAAGGAACGGTTCTGTATTAATTCAGCATATATACCGCCGTCAGCAGCATTGTTAATATCCTCATAGAATAAGCCCCAAAGGGTATCGCTTATTTTAACTGTTTCGTCATTTCCGTTTACTGTAAGTGTATAAGGAGGAACCTCCTTTGGCAGAACAGTCATGTTGTAGGATTTAGATGCACTTATATTTCCCTTTGAAACAGTTGCGGTTAAATTGACTGCATTTGCCTTGGCGACTGCCTGAAGTTTTCCATTGTCTGACAAAGCAGCAGTGTTATCAGAGGACCAGCTTACAGATACTTTATCACCCATAAGTGATGAAGGAAGGGAGATATCTGAGACTGCTATCCTTGGAAGAGATGGAAGATACTTGTCCACTGCAAGGGATATAATATCTTCGTCTGTGAGAGATTCGCACATAAGCTCAATAATCTCATCCTCATTTAACACGTCACTGTAAAATCTCATGTCTGAGATTGCACCTGTAAAATCTGCATCAGCATCATACTGGGAAAGACCAATGTAATTGTTTACATAATTTGCAGGGTCTTTAAAGGTTTCAAAGAACTGGCGGAGCTTTCCGTAGTTACCGCTTGATGTCTGGCTTATAGAGCCGTCATTTGCTATCTCGCCGTTTACATACATAATAGGACCGGCAGAGCTTAATGTTCCTCCCTTTGTTCCGGAAATTGTAAATGCAATATGCATCCACTGACCTTCCGGCTGTCCCTTTGCAGGGTCGGCAGCCAGGTCATTTCCTGCAAAGCACACACCTCTTAAGTTTCTTGTAAGGAAAATATAAGGTCCTCTCGGACCTTTTCCAAGGTCAATAATTCTTTCCCACACTCCATTGCCCTTTGACAGATTAATCCATGCAGTCATTGTAAAGCCGGCATTGTCTGAAATATTGGACAAAAGGTTTTCAGGAAGCTTTATGTATGAAGTACCGTGAGCACCGCCTGCAAAGCTTGCAGCCATTCTTCCGTCAATTTCCTTAATAACAGGAGGAGTTGTGCCTGAAGGGGTACCGTTCATGTTATTGCCAGAGTAGTCTTTCCCAACCTCAGCGGGGTCGATGAATTTGTAATGAGCAATTAATTTTTTTTCCATTATTTAGTAAATTCTCCTTTATTTTTACTGTTGTTTTAGGTGATTTATAAATGTTACCTAAGTTCTTTCATTTTACAATATATAGGAAATTAAAGCAATAGAAATATTGTGATAGAAAGAATTGATTTTTTTTAACATTTAACCTGAAATTTATTGAAATAAACATTATGATATGATATTCTTAATACTTAAGCGGTGAGAAAAAATTATCGCCTCTTATTATTACTTTGAAAAGAAAGAAGGTTGATGTTAGGGTTGGAAAACAAACTCACATTGTATGGATTTAACAATCTTACTAAAACACTGAGCTTTAGCATATACGATGTGTGCTACGCAAAAAGCGAAAGGGCACAAAAGGACTATATAGGTTATATAGATGAGCAGTATAATTCTGAAAGATTAACGGCAATACTCTGCAACGTAACCCAGATGATAGGAGCCCACATATTAAATATATCCAAGCAGGACTATGAGCCTCAGGGGGCTTCGGTCAATGTGCTTATAGCGGAGGACAACCTTCCTGAAGAGATAGATGTTTCCTGCAACAGAGGACAGTATTCGGCTACAATGAAGGACTTTGTACATGCACATCTTGACAAGAGCCATGTTACAGTACACACCTTTCCCGAATATCATCCGGATAATGCCATATCAACCTTCAGGGTAGATATAGATGTGGCAACCTGCGGTGAAATATCACCTCTTAATGCCCTTAATTACCTTATAGGAAGTTTTGACTCGGACATCATCACCATAGATTACAGAGTAAGGGGATTTACGAGAGATGTATCAGGAAAGAAGTTTTTTATAGACCATGATATTACCTCAATACAAAATTATATAGATGAAAAGACAATGAAAAAATATGATGCCATTGATGTAAATGTATATCAGTCAAATATTTTTCATACAAAAATGCTTATAAAGGACATTGATTTACAGAATTATCTTTTTAATACAGATGTATATGAGCTTCCTCCCCAGACAAGACTGGAGATAAGCGACAGACTGCGTAAGGAAATGATAGAAATTTTCAGCGGTATGAATATATATTAGGACATGCTGAAAGCTTTAGTCAGCGGGAAGGAGTACTGCCATATGAAGGAATATACACAGAAAGATGCCCCTTTATATGAGGCTATGATAAATCAAAGAGAAAACCCAATAGTACATCTGGATGTACCGGGACACAAGGGCGGACGCGGAAATAAAGAGCTTAGGGATTTTATTGGAAAAGAGTGTATGCGGATGGATGTAAATTCCATGAAGGCTCTTGATAATCTGTGTCACCCTATATCAGTAATTAAAAAAGCGCAGGAATTGGCAGCACAGGCTTTCGGAGCAAAGGAAGCCTTTTTTGTGGTAAACGGGACAACGGCGGCGGTGCAGTATATGATTATGACTGCCTGCAAGGACGGTGATAAAATCATAATGCCGAGAAATGTTCACAGAAGTGCCATTAATGCCCTTGTAGTTACAGGTGCAATACCTGTATATGTTAATCCGGGAACAAACAAGAAGTTAGGTATCCCCCTTGGAATGAGTGTGGAGGATGTAAAAAAGGCAATGGATGAAAATCCTGATGCAAAGGCAGTTCTTGTGAATAATCCCACATATTACGGTATATGCTCTAATTTAGAAGAGATAGTAAAGCTTGCTCATAAGAGGAATATGATGGTGTTAGTGGACGAGGCACATGGAACACATTTTTATTTTGGTGAGAATATGCCGCCTTCAGCAATGTCAGCAGGGGCGGACATGGCAGCAGTCAGCCTTCACAAAACAGGAGGTTCCCTTACACAAAGCTCCCTTTTGCTTATAGGTGAAAATGTAAACGGAGGGTATGTTCATCAGATTATAAACCTGACCCAGACTACCTCGGCTTCATATCTTTTAATGGTATCATTGGATCTTGCAAGAAAAAACCTGTATTTAAACGGCAGGGAAATGTTTAAAAAGACTGTAGATTATGCAGATTATGCAAGGGAAGAGATAAATAAGCTTGGAGGATATTATGCATACGGTGAGGAGCTTATAAACGGCAATGATATATATGATTTTGACAGGACAAAGCTTTCTGTACACACTCTTGATATAGGTCTGGCAGGTATAGAGGTATATGACCTTTTAAGAGACGATTACGGAATACAAATAGAGCTTGGGGACCTTGGAAATATACTGGCAATAGTATCGGCAGGAGACAGGGAGCTTGAGATAGAGCGGTTTATCTCCGCATTATCAGAAATAAAAAGACTTCACGGAAAGAAGCCTACAGGTCTTTTTGACCATGAATATATTAATCCTACAGTAATAGCATCACCAAAGGTTGCATTTTACAGTGAAAAGGAAAAGCTTCCAATAAACGAAAGCAGCGGTCATGTATGTACGGAATTTGTTATGTGCTATCCTCCCGGAATACCTATTTTGGCACCGGGAGAGATGATTACAGATGAAATTGTTGAATACATAAGATATGCAAAAGAAAAGGGATGTTCTCTTACGGGAACGGAGGATTTAAAAATAGAAAATATTAATGTGTTAAAGTAGGAAATGAAAGGAGGCTGTTGTATATGGAGCTATGGTTTACTGAAAATCATACGGACAATGTAAAATTTTCCATAAAGATAAATAGGCAGTTAGTGTCAAAAGAAAGCAGATATCAGAGAATAGATGTGTTTGACACATATGAGTTCGGAAGAATACTTACACTTGACGGGTTTCTTATGCTTACGGAAAAAGACGAATTTATATACCATGAAATGATTACTCATGTTCCAATGGCGGTTAATCCTGATATAAAAAGGGTACTTGTAATAGGTGCAGGTGACGGAGGTACTGTAAGAGAGCTTGTAAGATATAAAACTATTGAGCATATAGATATGGTTGAGATAGATAAAGAAGTGGTGGAGGTTTCACAGGAGTATCTGCCATTTACTGCATCAGGTCTTAGTGATTCAAGGGTAAATATCCACTATGCAGACGGATTAAAGTTTGTAAGAAGCAGGGAAAACGAATATGATTTAATTATAGTTGATTCCACAGATCCGTTCGGACCGGGGGAAAGCCTTTTTACAAGGGAGTTTTACGGTAATTGCTATAAGGCACTTACAGATAATGGAATACTTATAAACCAGCATGAAAGTCCTTACTATAATCAGGATGCAAAGGCTATGAAAAATGCACACGGAAGAATAAAATCATCATTTCCCGTGGCAATGGTATATCAGATGCATATACCAACATATCCTTCAGGACACTGGCTTTTTGGATTTGCGTCAAAGGGAATTCAGCCTGTGAAAGATGTTGATTTTGACAGATGGAACAGCCTTTTAATAAATACGAAATATTATAACACGGACATTCATAAGGGAGCATTTTTACTTCCTAATTATGTAAAGAAAATGCTAAATGAATAACAGAAATTATTATTAAAGAAAGGATTAAAATAAAATGGGAAGAGCATTAATAATCGGAGCAGGCGGAGTAGCAAGCGTGGTTGTACACAAGTGCTGTCAGAACAGTGATGTTTTTGAAGAAATCTGCATAGCCAGCAGAACAAAGTCTAAGTGTGATGCATTAAAGGATAAGCTTGACGGAGGAAAGACGAAGATAACTACTGCAAGAGTAGACGCAGACAGTGTCGATGAGCTTGTAAAGCTGATAAATGATTATAAGCCTGACATTGTTATAAATGTGGCATTGCCATATCAGGATTTAACTATTATGGATGCCTGTCTTGAGACAAAGACAAATTATCTTGATACTGCAAATTATGAGCCTTTGGATACTGCAAAGTTTGAGTATAAGTGGCAGTGGGCATACAGAGAAAGATTTGAAAAGGCCGGGATAACGGCAATTCTTGGAAGCGGCTTTGACCCGGGAGTTACGGGAGTGTTTTCAGCATATGCAATGAAGCACCATTTTGACGAGATAAATTATATTGATATACTTGACTGTAACGGAGGGGACCACGGATATCCTTTTGCAACAAACTTTAATCCTGAAATAAATATAAGAGAGGTAAGTGCAAAGGGAAGCTACTGGGAAAACGGCAGGTGGATAGAGACAGAGCCTATGGAAATAAAGAGAGAGTATGATTTTGAGGGCGTTGGAAAGAAAGATATGTATCTTCTTCACCATGAGGAGCTGGAATCATTAGGAATTAATATTAAGGGAATAAAGAGAATACGTTTCTTTATGACATTTGGACAAAGCTATCTTACACATCTTAAATGTCTTGAAAACGTGGGAATGACATCTATAGAGCCTATAGAATTTGAGGGCAAAAAGATAGTACCGCTGCAATTTTTAAAGGCAGTGCTTCCTGACCCTGTATCACTGGGACCAAGAACAGTTGGAAAGACAAATATAGGCTGCATTTTCCAGGGCAAAAAAGACGGAAAGGATAAGACTTATTATCCGTATAACGTGTGCGACCATCAGGAATGCTATAAAGAGGTAGGCTCACAGGCAATTTCCTATACTACGGGAGTGCCTGCAATGATAGGAGCAATGATGGTTATGACAGGAAAATGGAATAAGCCGGGTGTGTACAATGTGGAGGAGCTTGATCCGGATCCGTTTATGGAGGCATTAAATAAGTGGGGGCTCCCGTGGAAGGAAAGCTTTAATCCTGTGCTTGTTGACTAATAAAATTTAAGGCTTTTTAAGATAAATCACTTTGGAATGGAGATTAATATGTTAAAAAAATTAAAATACTTCCTTGTTTTGGCAATGTGCTTATCGGTGCTTGCCGGCTGTTCAAAAGAAGATGAGAATAAAGACAGTGAAGAATTTCAGGTAAATGACATATATGAGATATACGAGAAGGATGGAAATAAAATTACAACAGTTTACGGAACGGTGGAGTATGAGGATTATACTGACCTTACGGTAAGAAAGTCAGATGTTGCGGTTACTACATCATCAGTGGAAAGCTCAAAAAGCAGTCTGCTTCAGGCAGTAGGTATGGAAGAGGTAAATGATGAATTTATTGAAAATTACTGCGTATGGAAGGGAATAGACAGCAGTGAAGAATTAGATGAATATTTTAATAATCTTATTTTTATGCTTAATGTATATAATGCTAAATGGAGTGATATTGCAGATAAGTTTACTCTTGTTGATTACAATGAAGCCTGCTATAAAAAGATAGAAAAAGATCTTGATGAGCAGTATACTCAGTATTTAACCCAGATGGGATTTGAGTCTATAGAGGATTACTGTTCAAATATTGGTATATCCGTGGATGAGTTTAAAAAACAAGTATATGATATAGAGGGTACCATAAAGGAACGTATTATAAATATTGTAATAGCTAAGGAGAAGGGTCTTGAGCTTAATGATGAAAATACAAACAAAGTCATGGAAGAAATAGCATTTCAAAACGGGCTTACAAGCACAGAAGAGGTAAAGGAACAAATCGGAGGAACCAACGAGGACTGGCAGCTTATGGTAGCTAATTATCTTCTTCTTGAGTGGATGGCACAAAATGCAACTATTGTAGACGATATGGAAGCAGAGGGTGTTGTGGTAGATCAGACAGCCCCACCTAAGGAGGGAGATACAATAGCTGAAATTACCGTAAAGGATTACGGTGTTATAAAAATCCGTCTGTTTGGTGAATTGGCACCAAAGGCAGTGGAAAATTTCACAACACACTCAAAGGACGGATATTATGACGGACTTACCTTCCACAGGGTTATAGATAACTTTATGATACAGGGAGGAGATCCTAACGGTAACGGCACAGGCGGTGAGAGTATTTGGGGAGAATACTTTGAGGATGAATTTTCCGTGCAGCTTGCACCTGTAAGGGGAGCATTATGTATGGCAAATGCAGGAGACGATACAAACGGCTCACAGTTTTTTATTGTTCAGTCAGAGGATACAAATGAAACATATGCTGCTAATTGGCTTGAAATAGGTATGCCTGAGGCACTTGTAAATTATTATATGGAAAACGGAGGCTATCCTTCACTGTACAAGGCACATACAGTCTTTGGTCAGGTATATGAGGGAATGGACGTGGTTGATGCCATAGCGGCAACGGAGACAGACGATAACGATAAGCCAACAACAGATGTAGTTATAGAGAAAATAGAGATTTCAACATATTAATTAAATTACAATTAAGAGGGTACCTTTTAAGGGCAGCCCTCTTTGCTGCATATGGGAAAAGGAAAGGAAATATAGTCAATGATTTTTAGGGATATGGATTTGGATAAAATAAAGACACCCTGCTATATAGTTGATGAAAGGCTTGTAAGGAAAAATATGGAAATTCTTAAAAATGTTATGGATATGACAGGGTGTAAAATACTGCTGGCACAAAAGGGATTTTCCATGTATGCGTTATATTCTCTTATGAGCAGTTATTTAGTGGGAACAACGGCAAGCTCTCTTAACGAGGCAATTCTTGGACACGAGAAATTTCCGGGAGAGGTTCATATATTTAACCCTGCATACAGGGAAGATGATATGGAGAATATACTTGAAATTACTGACCATATTGTATTTAATTCCTTTACACAGTGGTATAAATATAAGAATATGGTTCATAAGGCTGAAGAAAAGAGAGATTGTCATATATCATGCGGTTTAAGAATTAATCCGGAGTATTCAACCGGAGACCATGCTCAGTATGACCCATGCAAGGAGGGGTCAAGGCTTGGAATAACCATAGGAAATTTTGAAAAAGCCCTTAATGAGGGGATGACTCTTGAAGGAATAGAAGGGCTTCATTTTCACACTCTCTGCGAACAGAATTCAGATGATCTTGAAGAAACCCTTAAGGCTGTGGAGGAGAAGTTCGGAAAGTATATTATGGGAATGAAATGGCTTAATTTTGGGGGAGGTCACCATATTACAAGAGAGGATTATGATATAGCCAGACTTATAAGGCTAATAAATTATATTCAGGATAAATATAAGGTAACTGTATATTTGGAGCCTGGAGAGGCCGCTGTTTTAAATTCCGGTTTTCTTGTAAGTACAGTGCTGGAAACCATGGAAAATGGCATGAATATTGCTATACTGGACACATCAGCAGCCTGTCATATGCCTGACGTTATAGAAATGCCCTACAGACCTTTTATAATATCTTCAGGAGAGCCTTGTGAAAAAAAATACACTTACAGGCTTGGGGGACCAACATGCCTTGCAGGAGACATAATAGGAGATTACAGCTTTGATGAAAGGCTTATAGAAGGAGACAAGCTGATATTTACAGATATGGCACATTATTCCATGGTAAAGAATAATACATTTAACGGTATAAATCTTCCTGACATATGTGTATATAGTGAAAAAGAAGGCTTTAAGGTTGTAAAAACATTTGGATATGAGGATTTTAAGGGAAGGCTTTAGGTAGTTTATGTAATAATAAAAGTAGCTATTTTACATTGAATATATATGAGTATAAGATGTAAAATCATGTAAAGTTGGGAAAAAGGAGGTTTTTTACATGGAACTTAGAACGGCTTCGTCGCCAAAGGACGTAAAATATTACACAACGGAAAGGCTTAGGGAGGAATTTCTTATAGATGATTTATTTAAGCCTGATGATGTAAAGATGGTGTACAGCCATATAGACAGAATTATTACAGGCTCGGCAGTGCCTGTAGAAAAAAAGCTTTCCCTGTCGGCAGGAGATGAGCTTAGGGCAGATTATTTCCTTCAAAGAAGAGAACTTGGTATAATAAACATAGGAGGTCCCGGAAAAATTACGGCAGGAAACAAAACATATGATGTCAATTATAAGGACGGTATGTACATAGGAATGGGAGTGGAGACTGTAGAATTTGAAAGTGTTGATTCTAAAAATCCTGCCAAGTTTTATTTTAACAGTGCACCTGCACATAAGGCCTACAAAACTGTAGTTATAAAGCTTGATGGTGAGGCTTCCGATGATGTTGTAATTATAAAAAATGAAAATAAAGTGGAGCTAGGCTCATTAGAGGAATCAAATCACAGAGTAATTAATAAATATATACTTCCGGGACAGGTTGAAAGCTGTCAGCTTGTTATGGGAATGACCGGATTAAAGCCGGGAAGTGTATGGAATACGATGCCATGTCATACACATGACAGAAGAATGGAGGTTTATCTGTATTTTGACATGGATGAGGATTCTATTGTTATGCATTATATGGGAGAGCCTGAGGAAACAAGACATATTGTTATGAGAAATGAACAGGCAGTTATATCTCCAAGCTGGTCTATACATGCAGGAAGCGGAACAAAGGCATATACCTTTATATGGGGCATGGTAGGAGAAAATCAGGAATTCGGCGATATGGACAATGTGGAAATGAAGAATTTAAAATAAAGGGAAAAAGCATTTTCAGGAATTGAGGAAATTTGATTTCTATTAAATATTTAAAATGGAGGAAAAAAATGAGTATTTTAGATAAATTTTCATTGGAGGGAAAGGTAGCCTTAATAACAGGGGCTTCTTATGGAATAGGCTATGCCATAGCAAAGGCTTATGCCCAGGCGGGAGCAAAAATTGTGTTTAATGATATAAATAAGGAGCTTGTGGATAAGGGACTCGAAGCGTATAAGGCTGACGGTATTGATGTCAAGGGTTATGTGTGTGACGTAACAGATGAAAATGCAGTCTGTGATATGGTGGCAAAAATAGAGGCAGAGGTTGGAGTTATTGATATACTTGTGAATAATGCAGGTATTATCAGAAGAATACCTATGTGCGAAATGAGTGCCGATGAGTTCAGAAAGGTGATAGATGTTGATTTAAATGCACCTTTTATTGTATCTAAGGCAGTTATTCCGTCTATGATTAAGAAGGGGCATGGAAAGATTATAAATATATGTTCGATGATGAGTGAGCTTGGCAGGGAAACCGTATCGGCATATGCGGCGGCAAAGGGGGGACTGAAAATGCTTACAAGGAACATAGCCTCAGAGTACGGTGAGTTTAATATTCAGTGCAATGGTATAGGACCGGGATATATAGCAACACTTCAGACAGCGCCATTAAGAGAGGTACAGCCTGACGGAAGTAAGCATCCGTTTGACAGTTTTATTATAGGGAAAACACCTGCTGCAAGATGGGGCACAACAGAGGATTTAATGGGACCTGCCGTATTCCTTGCATCTGATGCATCTGACTTTGTAAATGGTCATGTATTGTATGTAGACGGAGGCATACTTGCATATATTGGGAAACAGCCTAAGTAAATAAGTAAGTTAAAAAAATAAAGTTTTGTGCTGCCCGTTTATGAAGGGCAGCGTTTTTATGTTATAAAATCCATTTAATAAAATATCTTACCAATTTCTACATTAAACCTGTCAATTATTACAACTAAATAATTAACGTGAAAATATATGATATACTAGCCGCAGAGCGGCTAGTGTCGCTGGCAGTAGCCAAATGAACATAAACATTCACTTGGCTCATTGCTTTGTGATATAATGTTTGCGGAGAAAATTTAAATAAATAATTGTAAAACATTCTATATTGTGTATTGTATTATGCAAAGTCAACAAATTTGTCAACAAATGTTGTTCAGTGAGAGCGTGTCTGTGTCCAATTAATTAATCTGCATAATGCTAAAAAAATATTAGTTTTACAATTGTAAAAAAATTAAAGGAGAGTTAATGCAGAATGAAAATAGGAATATGTGATGAAAGTTTATATTATATAGAGCAAATATACAAGTGTTGTTATAAATATGAGAAACAGTATAAAATTAATATTGAATATTTTATATATAATTCAGGTGAACAGGTATTAAATGAAGGTGAAAAGCTTGATATATTATTTACGGAAATAGAAATGAAAAAAATTGATGGAATTAATCTAATGGAGAAGTTAATAAAAGAAAATCATGTATGGAAAATAGTGTTTGTAAGCAAAAATACTGAAAGGATATTTGATATTTTTTCAATAAAAACATTAGGATTTGTTAAAAAGCCTATAAATTATGAGAGTATAGAAAAATGGCTTAATGTAATAAATAATGAATTAAACAAGAATGATATTGTAAAATATAATACAGGTAGCGGAAAAGGAGTAATTAGTGTTAATAAAATAGTATATGTGCAAGGTGAAAGAAATTGTGTGTTAGTTATTACAGAAGATGATATGTTTATGGCAATGGGAAATCTTAAGTCATGGGAGGAGAGGCTTGTAAAAACAGATGTTGTACGTGTACATAAATCATATCTTGTTAATATGTCATATATAAGTGAATTTGGAAAAGAAATAAAAATACAAAAAAGAAAGGAGATGATACCCATCGGCAGAAAATATGAAAAAAATGTAAAACAGAATTATAATCAATATATCAGCAGAAGATTTTAGAAAATAATAGCTTTAAAGTATCAACAACACTTTTAAAGTACCAATGATATTGTGATTTGTGTGAAAATAATGTAAAATATTGCAGTATATATATAATTTAAATTTAATATTTAATAACATTGCCGGCAAAATTATGAAAAGGAGAGTGATTAAAATAGTGTAAAATATGTAATAGTTATATAACTAATAATTTATGTCATAAAAAATAAGGAGGATTTATATGGTAAAAAAACATATGAAAAAAAATAAAATTTTAAGCATAATGTTAACATTTATATTATTTATTGTTATTTTTGGTGAAATAGTACAGGTATCAGCAGCAACATATGGAAGTGCTGCTTCATCAGGAACATATACATACATAGGAAGAAAGACTGTAGGAAAAGTAGATTATCAAATATATAAAAATAGTAAATCATGGATATGTTATTACCCGGGTAAAAAAGTTACAACTAATATATATCATGTTAAAGGTCATGGAGATGATGTTTTGGCATTTTCTACATCGCAGACATTATCAAAAACATCAACAACATCGTGGAGTGCTAATGCATCGATAACAGCTTCAGGAAGTATTGATTTTATTATGTTTTCTACAGGGGTTTCTGTTGGAGCTGGTTTGGGATATGGGGAAATGTATGCAAGAGGATATACATTTTCAAAAGCTAATACAGTATCAAAAACTATAAAAGACTCAGCAAATACAGGGTATTATAGTAGAGTTCCAGGATATACTTTTTATAAAATGAAATGTTGTATAAGAAAACTATCAAGTATAGTTCCAACAATCATATATTATGATGCACCGTATGGAGACCCTGTTTTATACACGATATATAGTCCTAATAATTCAAGTTGGTCAATATACTAATTAAAAATTGTATACCGGATATTGGCAAAGACCATATCCGGTAAATAAAAATGGAGGATAGATGAGAAAAAAATATATAGCAATTTTATTAATTATAGTTCAAATGTTTTTACTATTGCATGGATGTGATAGTAGTGATAATGAAAAAACGGATGATAGTAAATTCATATGGGGAAGTGAATTGGTAAAATATGATATGTATGTAAACAATGGTAATATAATAGGGTTTAATATTCCGTTTGCTTACATCGGAAATAAGGATAATTTAGAGTTAATAAGTATAACAGGTGAAAATACTGATAAAGCTGAGGTAGAGATTTTTGATGATACAATATTAGAGTTTGAGAATCTTGAGTATAATAGATATAAATTAGGATTATTAGGTTTAATAATTAGTTGGGAACCAAATATAAATATTGAAATTAGAGAAATTAAAGTAAAAATAAATGGAAGAGAAGAAAATATAGTATTAAAAAATCCTGTTATATTAAAGCATAATGAAAATTCAAATAGTATAATTGAATATGTTTCGTCTGATGTAGTAGGTTCAGGCACAGATATTGCTCTTACATATAAAATTGCATCCGACGAAAATATTAAGGTAACAGCCTGTGAACTTATAGAACCATTTTCCATAAATAGTATAGACACTAAAGTATCAGGAAGAACAATACAAGAATTTCCATTTGAACTTAAGACAGAGGAAGAAATGCTTGTAAATATAGAATCATTAATTGATAAAGATAACCAATATTGTTTTTTGGGCAGCAATTTTATTATTCATTATGAAAATAGTGAAGGAAACAAAGAAAAATATATGTTTACTTTAGTAAAACAGGGAGCAGGAAATGAGGAAACAGGCAATGTTGTATTAAAGAAATTGGTTGACAGAGGAAAATAATATGAAAAAAAGAAAAATAATATATGGACTTTTTATTATTGTTATGTGTGTTGCTGTTGGTTATATTGCGGTATATTTTTGGGGAAAGGATGATAATAATCAACGGAAGAATAGTGAAAATGCATTAGATAGCAGGTATGAGATTGATACAGTATCGAAAGTATATTATGGAACGCTTATTAGTTCTTATAGTAATGAGGGAAAGGTATGCGATGATGAGACGGAATATATAGAAATCTATAGTACTGAATTCGAAAAGAATGATAAGCTTATTATAAATGTGGAGGTGGGTGATGAGGTTAAAGCGGGGGACGTATTGTTTTCTTTAAATGGTATAAATGTTATATCAGAATATGAAGGAATAATAACAGATATTAAAAGGAGTTCTTCTTTTATAGAAGTGTATATATTAAATTATGACAAACAATATATTGATATGCAGATTAGCTATGAGTTGTTCCAAATGATAAATTATGACTCATATGTCAGGGTAAGTATAGATAATAAAAATATAGAAGGGAAAATTTACAGGCTTGGTTACAAGGTAGAGAACGATATGGTTAATGTAAAAATTAGCTTTGATGGTTACATTATGCCTGGAAGAACAGCTGATGTTACAATAAATCTTGGAGAAACAAAAAGTATGATGTTTGTTCCGAAGGACATGGTTATGTCGGTTGGAGAAATTAATTATTGCAATGTTATAGTTGATTTAGAGGAAAATATAACAGAGCAAAGAAGTGTAGAAATAGGAGAAACATATGAAGTGATTGAAGGTGATAATAAATTTTACTATATTGAAATTATAAGCGGTTTAAGTAGTGATGAACAGATAGCAATATTAAAGGAAACAATTACAGAATAATGGGGAAAATAGAATGCATAAATTGGTGGAAATAAAAAATGTGAAAAAAAGCTATGGCAAAAAAATGGTTTTAGATGAAATTAATTTATCAATAGAGCAGGGAGAGTTTGTTCTTATAAGTGGAAAATCAGGATGCGGAAAAAGCACATTATTAAATATTATTGGTTTATTAGACAAATTTGACAAAGGAGAATATATTTTTAATGGTGTAAATGTTTTTAAAGGTTTTGGGGTAAGGGAAAGAATAAGGGCATATGATATTGGATTTGTTTTTCAATCTTATTGTCTTCTTGACAATCTATCTGTTAAAGATAATGTGTTAATGCCATTATTTTATAACAATACTAGGATAAATAAGGAATGTATGAACACTATGGAAAGGTACTTTGAGGTTTTTGGATTGAGTAAATTAAGGAATACAAAGGTAAAATATTTGTCAGGAGGAGAAAAGCAGCGAACAGCAATTGTTAGAGCCATTGTTAAAAATCCAGCATTAGTAGTGGCAGATGAGCCTACGGGAAATCTTGATCCAATTAATTCAAAGATTATATATAAAGAATTAGGAAAATTAACGGAACTGGGCAAATCAGTTCTTGTTGTAACTCATAATAAGGACGTATTTAAGAATGTTTGTAGTAAATATAAAATAGAGGATGGAAAAATTATAGATGATTAAAGTATTGTTATATTTTAAACAGATTATGTTGTTATTAACAGGTAATAAACTGAGATTTATTCTTACCTTTATAGGGACCTTTATAGGAATATTTATTTTTTCAGCAGGCAATATTGTTATGGATAGCTATTATTATAGTAGAACAAAGGAAGTAAGGGTAATGTCTGATAGCAGTTTTTTTGTCATTACAAATGAAGATAGAGGTGATATTATGGAAAAGTTATATTTTTTGCATTCAGTAAATCCTGTAATTGAAAGAATATCTGCCACAGATTATGCTATATATGAGAAGAATTTGGAAGGAGATGGAAGACTGATTGTTTATGCAAGAATGCACGGGGTGTCTGAGATGAGTGATAATGTGTTGATAAATAGCCAAGAGTATGGAATTAATATGGCAGAAATAAAGATAGTAAACGGAAGAGTATTGACCAAAAGTGAGATTGTGTCTAATGAACAGGTATGTGTTATTGATGAATATACGGAAAAAATATTATTTGGTGAAGGTAAGGGGATAGGAAATTACATATATTTTAATATGTATAATGGCGGAGTTTCCGCATTAGAAGAAAAAAATAGTGATATAGTGTCATATGAGGTTGTCGGAATTATGGAAAATACATATTATACAAAAGATGAGTTTTATGGAGAGGAAAAATATAATGGTAACAAGAATCCTCAGAAATTTGCGTTTGTCAATATAATATGTCCATATGATTATTATAAAAATATTAATGAACAATATAACAATTACGTAAATATAGGTTTTTTATGGAATTGCAGAAACAGGGATGAAAAAGAAAAACTAATAAATGAGTCAAAGAATACTTTTATGCTTTTAGGTAACCAATATGAAATATCAGAGATTGTAGATAATGAATATAAATATGAAATACTAAGGGAGAAACTACAGCCGGTAAAAATAGGAATTAATGTGGGGACATTAGTATTGTTAACTATATCAGGAATATCCTGTATGAGTATAATATTTTTTACAATGAAGGAAAGGATAAATGAAATAGGAATAAAAAAAGCCTTTGGTGCTTCATGTATGGATATTGTTTTTCAATTTTGGCTTGAAAATATTATAATTTTTTTATTGAGTGTAACAGCTGCGGTTATTTGCAGTATTTTTGTGGTATCATTAGGTACGGAATATATAAAATTAAACTTTTTAGATGATTATGAATTACATATAACGATAAAAAATATTCTTTTACCGGCTTCGCTGGGAATTTTACAGGGAATATTTTTCACTATAATACCGAGCATAAGATATTCTGTTATAAATGTTACAAAAGCATTACGTTTGGAAAGTTAAATAATAGTTGGCAGCAGGAAGTGCCAGTGTTTCACTTAGTGTCGTTATGACAATATTTTATTTTGAAATTGGAAAGAATTATTCCAGACATTTTAAAGATACAGATTTGTTCGAACAAA
>CALWSG010000040.1 GCA_944384155.1 uncultured Lachnospiraceae bacterium
GAATTTTTTGATTTCGATGTAGTAACACGCATAATAATCACCTCATTCATAATTATACCATATATCACTAAATATTACTAGATAATAAAACGAAAAATTTGACAGAAAAAGAACAGGCTTTATAAGGCCTGCAAGTACTTTTTTTATTATACAACTGTCAAACTCCCGGAATGCAGAAAGCCAAGCCTTTTCAAATTTTCTGTTGAAAAGGCTTATTTGTATTGCTTTGCTTCGACAATATTCCGTAAAAATCATACTTTTCTTCGCTGAATTGCTTGTAAATCCTCTAATATCGTGATAAAATCCCATCTTTGACACTTTTTAGATTAAAAATCGCCGCAATCGCAGACAGTTACTGCGTTTGCGGCTTTCATGATTTTTTCGTGAAGTGCGTAATGATTATTTTCCTTTTGAACGTCTGATTATTCCAGCCATTGCCTTAGGTGTTGTAAGCTCTGTATCTGTTCTAAAACCTGCATTTTCATGTAATGCATCAGTTAATTCTGTTCTTGTATAGTTAGGAATATAGCCATATTCACCAACATCTCTCATGTTCATCTTTCTCAATGTCGAGATGATTTCTTCGCATGTAAACCTCTCACCAAGCTGCTTTTCAAGAATCCTATAAATAATAAGAGAAATGAAGCAGGTAAGAAAATGGGCTTTAATTCTGTCATCTCTATGAAGATATACCGGACGGGCATCGAATTCTGTTTTCATTATTCTGAATGATTCTTCGATTTCCCATCTGTCATGATTAATTCTGGCTATATCGGCAGGGTCGTCATCTAAGTTGGTACATACAGCATAGAATCCATCAAATCTTGCTTCGTTAGCTATAACAGTTTCATCTAATTCATACAATGCTTTATCAGCAACCTCACCATCGGTTGTATATGGTGTTTTCTTTATAAAACGTTTAGCATCTGTTTGTGAACGCTTATCAACAGTTGATGGGTGTGAAATATATTTTCTGGCACGTTCAATCTGACCTTCGCGAATAGTCTGTTGATAAAGCTTATATTTTAAGGAATAAGTAACAATAAGTGTCTGATTAAATGTTATATCTCGTTCTTCGTCATATCCTTCCAACAAAGTCTGTTTGTAAAAAATCTTATTTCTGTTTTCAGGAGTATCTTCAAGCTTAGAGATATCAAATTTTTTGTTGCTTCCTTCCAATTCCCATTCTTTAGAATCAAGGCACCAATCCTGTAACTCTTTCTTAAGTTTTTTGACAGATTGGGTTGTAATGAAACTTCTTTCGCCGAAGTTATTGAAACGTCTGTTAGCATCTGACGAAAGCCCTGCATCTGTACATACAACAAATTTGGATAATTCAAAATCACGCATTATCTGCTGCTCCAAAGGCTTAAGAGATAACTGTTCATTTTGATTTCCGGGATTAATACAAAATGCAAGAGGTATACCGGACTTATCCATAAAAAGTCCCATTTGGACAATAGGATTAGGTCTGTGTTCTTTGCTTGGACCATACTGCTTAATACCATCTTCATGCTCCAATTCAAAGAAGTAGTTAGTACAATCATAGAATAAAACACCTGTGCTACGTTTAATTATCTTTTTAGAACGTTTGTAAAGTTCTGCCTGAATGAAATCAGAATTATCAGAAAGAACTGAAAGTGCACGATAAATCTGGTGCAACTCAAAATGAGGCTGTTCCAGAAGTTCTTTTGACTGTTCAAAAGAAGACAGCTTAGAAGAAGGATAAAGAATTCTGCCATAAACGAGTCTTGAAAGTATGGCATCCAAATCATAATTGAAAGAATTATCTTTCTTGATTTTCCTGCAGATTGAATCAATACCAAGCTGATAATAAATCTTTTGAAGAAAGAGATAACCGGCATTAAATGAAAGCTGTCTGCCACTTTTTATTATAGAGTCAGTGTAAAAAGGGACAAGAAATTTATGATTAGCATTTGAAGAATTGTTTCTAAGATTTTGAATGTATTCGTTAGCCCATGCATCAGCATCAGAAACATTATATTTTTTGCAGATTTCAGAAGCATGTCCGAGATTCTCTATGATTTCAGTGCTCCTTTTTCCGTTTCTTCTAACATCCTGAATAACATGATATGTAGGGTCTTTAGATTTTCCTTTCATAATGCGCATAAACAGCACCTCCATAAACAAGTTTAAACACGTTATATTATATCACGTATATACGTATATACGCAATATATAAAATATAATTTTACAAAAAAATAAGACCATTACTGGTCTGTAACGATTTTGGGTGTCAAACTCCCGAATGGGAATTTACAACCGGTTCTAATGTAAAGATGACTATTGACGGTGTAGAATACACAGGTGTATTTATTGAGCAGCAAAACGAGCTTACAACAAGAGATATGACTATGACATTTACTTTGGTAGGCGGCAATAATTGTGCTTGGGGTGTTAAAAATCCTGAGAAAAACTAATTTATGGAAAATTAAAAAAAACTGTTGACGAATGGAGATAATATGTTATAATCATAGTTGTGCAAAAAATATACCCATACAGTTGTATTATGCACAAAATTGCAACTGGAGGGAGGTTAGGTGTGAGACTATGTCAAATGTAATCGTTAAAGAAAACGAAAGTTTAGATAGTGCTTTACGCAGATTCAAGAGAAACTGTGCTAAGGCTGGTATTCAGCAGGAGATTCGTAAGAGAGAGCATAACGAAAAGCCAAGCGTAAAGCGTAAGAAAAAATCAGAAGCTGCTAGAAAACGCAAATACAACTAGCAGATAGTGTGCATAAAAGAACAGCCCTAAGGGGCTGTTCTTTATTTTTATGATATAGAATATTGTAAAGTAATTTCATATATAACAAAAATAAAATTATTACTTTTGAATAATGAATGAATAAGAAACATATATTAGTAAAAAAATATGGAGCTTACCCGGTGAGAGGCAGAAAAAGAGCAGATGCAAAAGCAAAAATTGTGGATAGATTTCAGCTTCCCAAGGATTTGCTTTTGGGTGCCATGAATATATCAATTACAGGCCAGTACGAAGCATATATAGAAAACTACAGCTCCATTATTGAATACACGGATTGTGTCATTAAAATCAGGGGCAAGGGTGTATGCTTAAAAATAGCAGGCAAGAATCTTGTGATTGATTCATATTCAAAGGATGATATGTGTATAAAGGGAATAATAAGAGAGATAATTTATTATTAATATTAAAAGGAAAGTATGTTTAATGATTATAAGGCTGTTAAATTATATTTTTGGCTATGTTTACATAGAAGCCGCAGGGGAGAAGAAGGAGCGGTTTATAAATCTTTGCATAAAAAGGCAGGTACCGGTGTGGAAGGTAAAATACACGGAATCCGGCTGCAGCTTTTATATGTATGCAAAGGATTTTAAGCTATTAAAGGAGATAAAAAGAAAAACAGGAATTAAGATTAAGATAAAGGAAAGGTACGGCTTACCTTTCTTTTTGTTTAAATACAGAAAAAGAAAGGCCTTTCTTTTTGGCATAATAACAGCTTTTGTTATTGTATACATTATGTCCCTGTTTATATGGGATATTTCTGTTGACGGAAATTATACATACACTAAATATGAGCTTATACAGTTTCTTAAAGATAATAATGTATATCATGGAATGAAAAAGTCAGATGCAGACTGTGAAGAAATAGAAAAGCTTGTTAGAAATAATTATTTTGATATAACATGGGTATCTGTGGAGCTTACGGGAACAAGGCTTATAGTACATGTGCGTGAAAATTTTGATGATACAGGTGAGACGGAGGGTAATCAGGCAGAAGAAAGCTATAAAGAGGATACGGGCTATATGCTTATATCGGAAAAAGAAGCTGTTATTGAAAGCATAATAACAAGAACAGGAACTCCTATGGTCAAAGCAGGTGATACAGTTACAGAGGGAACAGTGCTAATTGACGGAAAGTATGATATAGTGGGAGATTATGATGAATACATACGAACAGAGTATGTAAGAGCTGATGGAGATGTGTACGGATATGTAATCTATGAGTATTCTGATAACATTGACAGAGAATACATTTTAAGGGAATATACCGGCAACCAACGCTCCTACAGGAGAATAAGAGTGAATGACAGTGCGGCGGATTTTTGTATAAGAGGCATAGAATATGAAAATTATGATAAAATAGAAACAGAAGAACAGTTATCAATAGTAGGAGATTTTTATATACCAATATATATTGGAAAGATAATCTGCAGAGAGTATATAGCAAAAAAGGTAGAATACAGTGATGAGGAGCTTTATAGTGCTGCAGAGAAAAGATTATCAGTTTTTTTGGAAAATTTATCAGAAAAAGGTATTCAAATTATAGAGAATAATGTTAAAATAGAAATAAATGCAAATGAGGCATCAGCATCAGGGCAGATAAAAGTCATTGAAAAGCTGGGAACTCTTAAGGAGATGCCGAGGGAGGAGATAACAAATGAGGAGCAGACAACGGCAGGCAGCACTTAGCCTTTAGACAAAAATATGCAGAGCAGCAGAAGAAAGGAATTGCAGAAAATAAAATGAGTGAAATAGGAAATATATTAAACATAGATTCCGATTATGTAAAGGTTATCTTTGGCAAAATGGATGAATATGTAAAAAAAATAGAAAAAACACTTCATGTATCTGTAGTGTACAGGGATGAGAGAATAAGAATAGTGGGAAGTGAGGTAAATGTACGGAGAGCCACGGAGGTTATTGAAAATCTTGAGAAGCTGGCAAGAAGGGGAACGGAAATAACAGAGCAAAATGTGGATTATGCCTTAACTCTTGCAGCAAAGGACAGTACAGATTCACTTATGGAGATAGACAGTGATATTATATGCAGAACAATAAACGGCAGGCCAATAAAGCCTAAAACACTGGGACAAAAGAAATATGTGGACAGTATAAGAAAAAATACTGTTGTATTTGGAATAGGACCTGCGGGAACAGGAAAAACATATCTTGCAATGGCAATGGCAATAACATCATTTAAGAATAACGAGGTAAACAGGATTATACTTACAAGGCCTGCCATAGAGGCCGGGGAAAATTTAGGTTTTTTGCCGGGAGATTTGCAAAGCAAGGTTGACCCCTATTTAAGACCTTTATATGACGCCTTGTATCAGATTATGGGGGCAGATTCGTATCTTCACAATGCAGAAAAAGGTCTTATAGAGGTTGCTCCTCTTGCATATATGAGAGGCCGGACTCTTGACAATGCGTACATTATTCTTGATGAAGCACAAAATACAACTCCGGCACAGATGAAAATGTTTTTGACAAGAATAGGCTTTGGCTCAAAGGTTGTTATAACGGGAGACCTTACCCAGAAGGATTTGCCAAAGGGAGCAGTGTCCGGTCTTGACACGGCTGTCAGGGTTTTAAATAATATTGATGATATAGATATTATTAAGCTTACAAATGAAGATGTAGTAAGACATCCGCTTGTACAGAGAATAGTTAAGGCATACGAAGAATATGAAAAGAAAAGAGTGACTAAAGGTGAGAGAAAATAAAAAAATATGGCTTAAGCCTGTAATATATATATACTTGATAATAATGACAGCTTTGGTGTCATATTTTGCATCAAATCTGTGGGATAGACAGCTATGGCCAAACGAAAAATTTACGGTTGTGATAATTTCCATTGTATCCTTTATTATTTTGCTTACTGTTCTTTCAGTTAAGCTTAATGATATATTTAAGGTTTTTGTAATATATCACGGAGCGGTGATTTTCACCGTGCTTTTTATGCTGCTGTCATATGAGTACAGGCCTTTAATGGTAATTTTTATGATTATAACGTACCTTGCCGGATTTGATGCAGGTTTAACCTCATGCATAAGCATATCGGTGGCAGTATCATTTTTGTATGGTGCCGAGCAGGAATATTTATATGGAACACTGATAATAGGTACAGTTTCGTGTTTTGTGGCATATTATGTGAAAGATAAAGTTAAATTTATTGCAAGTACTGTAGTATTTATATTAGTAAGCTTTTTTGTAAACAGCATATTTCAGTATTACAATAGGGATGTATTTGATTATGGTTTTGGTTTGTTATCACTGGCAGCTACAGTTATTTCAATGATTTTATTTATTAATGTGTATCTGTTTACAAGACCGGGAAGTGCAGAAAAGTACATAAAAGAGGATTCTGATTTTATAAAGGAAATGAAGGAGGCATCCCTTCCTCTGTATTATCATTCAATAGAGGTGGCAGAGCTGGCCTCGGCAGGAGCTGCCGTAATTTCGTGTGATAAAAGGCTGGTGTATGCAGGGGGTATACTTCATGACATTGGAAAAATGACAAAATCAGCAGATTATGTAAAATCAGGGCTGATAACAGCAAACAGTTATGGAATGCCAAGAGAAATCAAGGCAATAATAGTTGAGCATGGGGGAAAATACAGAATTCCCGCATCTAAGGAATCAGCACTTATAATGCTTGCAGATTCTGTTATAAGCTCCATGGAGTACTTAAAATCATCAGAAAAAGAGGTTTCAGAAAAGAAAGTAATAGATAATGTGTTTCAGATAAGGCAAAACAGCGGTACATTAAATAAATCGGGGCTTAACGTTAAGGAGCTTTGTGATATAAAATCAGCTTTTTATGAATTTTATCATATAAGTTTAAAGTAAAATTATCTGAATAGATAAAACAGG
>CALWSG010000041.1 GCA_944384155.1 uncultured Lachnospiraceae bacterium
ATTATCCACTATCTCATATATAAGATGGTTCAATCCCTTTGTTCCCACACTTCCTATATACATTCCCGGACGTTTTCTTACTGCCTCCAGGCCCTCTAATATTGATATACTGTTTGCATCATAAGTACTTTTTACTTGTGCTGCCATATTTTTTTTCCTTCCCTTTCAAACTTCTCCAATTACTAAATATATCATACTAAAATTTTTAATATTTTAATATCTTATGTACTGTATCATTCCCGGTCCCAAATCTTCCGTAGGTCTGCCTACAAAACCGAACTTTTCATAAAAATGCTCTCTTCCCTTTGCACACATAAGGCACATCATGATTTCGCTGTCCTTTTCCTTTACCTCTGATACAAACTTTATAAGCCGCTCCATTATAAGCCTGCCTACACCAAGCTTTTGATAATCCGGGTGTACCACCAAATCCTGTACATAGCATATAACAGCCCCATCTCCAACTATTCGTCCCATTCCTACAGGTACGTTATTTTCATATGCCGTAATTGTAATAAGACTGTTTTTCAGTGCTTTTTCTGCCTGTGTATTAGTTAAAAGCTTCCAGCCTACAGAAGCCCTCAGTGAAAAATATGTATCTAAATCAAGAGTGTTTTCCTTTAATGTAATCACTTTTTTATCCTTTCCATAAAACAATTTTAAAGCTTAAATGCATAAGGCATTAACTCCTTTAATGTATAGCTTTCCACATTTCCCTTATGCTCCAGCAGTATTATACCGTCCTCATCCATAAACTCTGTCATCACCTGTCTGCACATACCACATGGGTACGGCATGCTTCCCTGTGATGTAACGGCAATCACCGAAATTTTTCTGCTTCCCTCGCTTACTGCTTTAAATATTGCCATTCTCTCCCCGCAAAGAGTTGCACCGTATGATGCATTTTCAATATTGCACCCTGTATATATGTTTCCATCACAGTCTTTTACTGCCGCACCAACCTTATACCCGGAATAGGGGGCGTATGCATTTTCCATAGCTTTTTTTGCCTGTTCTATCAGTATACTGTCCATATCTCCTCCAATTCTAAAAGGTGCCACTAAAGCAATAAACTTTTGGCACCTTTATCTCACCGATTAATAATACATATCTAAATCATCATCATCATACGAACCGTTTTCGTATTCTCTTGTCCAATCTACATTTCCGCTTCTCTTAGGCTTCATCTGATGTCTCTGAGATCTGTTTTCTTTTTTGGACTCATCATACTTTTTCTTCATAGCCTTCTTTTCCTTCTCAAGGCGGTTTATAATCTCAAATTTGTCAGGCTGCTGCTCCTTTGGCTTACTGTCTGACTTTGTCTGCTTAGGACGTCTTATCGGCTTATCTTCCTCGTCCTTATCCTTGTCGTATCCCTTACTGTATACATCTTTTGCCTTAAAATTATTTTTACTCTTAAAATCGCTTTTACTCTTAAAATTATTCTTACCTTTAAAGTCCTTAATTTCTCTTTTCTCTCCCTGAGCCTTATCTGACCTGAACCTTGGTTTACCGTCTCTGCTCCGGCTGTTTCCAGCGTTAGTTGTAGCCACTTAATGTTCCTCCTGCACGTATGCTTATATATTAACAAAATTAGTATATTTCCAATAATAATTAAAGTCAACTGTTTTTTTTATTTTTCTTCAGCTTAATTTGACTTTTTTATACTATCCTATTATAATACATATGCAATTTGACTGTAGGTAAAACTACATACGGCAAGCCCACTGCCGTAAGGGAATATGGTGAAAATCCATAACAGCTCACTCTACTGTAATTAGATACGAACCCCAAATAAACCACTGAAGCCTTAGACTTCGGGAAGGAAGGGAATTAGGAAGGTGATACCCACCGTAAGCTAAAAGTCAGGATATCTGTCTTATTGCAACTATAAAAACATAATCATTTGGTGAGAAATGAGAAGGAGGACAAATGAACAATAATATTAATTCTTACAAGGGAGCTAAAAAACCGGTTTCCCTTATTCTTTCACTGGTACTTATTATCTCATGCTTATGCTTCCCTGCGGCGGCATCAGACACTCCATCTAAGGAAACTGTAGCGGCAGAGCTTAATTTAACGGCAGGTGCAATGCTTGATGCAGTGAGAGCCAATGTCTCAAACCAAACTGTCAGCTATAACGATTTTAAAAATTATGCCCTTATATTAAAGGCAGGCATTTCAGATGACACAGTGACAAATTCACTTATTGACTATATTAAAAATCATTTTTATTCTGACGGAACTGCAAACCTTGAGGGTGATTTTTACCCTGCCGCATGGTACGTATATATTATAACATTTTTAAATGAAACAAAAGAGGATGCTTCCGACTTTAACGGTATTAATTTTAACAAGCTTCTTGAGGACTATTACCTTGATTCTTCAAATGATGTCAACATATATATGGAACAATATATTGCTGCAGCAGTTGAGTTTAACAGAGATGCATTTACAAATCCTGACGATATTCTTACAAAAGCAAAGAATACTGTCTTAGACTCATATAAAGATGATGCCTCAGGCACAGGCATTGATTACTGGGGCATATCCGTTGACAATAATGGCCAGTGCCTTTCTGTTTTAGCTCCTTACTATGCTTCAGACGATGATATTAAAAATAAAGCTGATGCTGCTCTTGCATGGACTGAAACACAGTTCTCCGAAAATAATGCTATATTATCATGGGGTTCGGAAAGTGCAAGCTCCACAGCTTTAGCATTGAAGGCATTTGCTGAGTTTGGAGATATGGAAAATGCTTCAAGGGCATATGGCGGTCTTTTAACATTAAAGGCTTCTGATATTGAAGGTGCATACACCGGATACACCGGCAGCTCAGATTTAAGTTTTTCCACACCTGATGCACTTATGGGTCTTCTTGCTTACTACAGGGCATTAGATGGAAAATCCACACTTGAGGTTGTAAAAGCTGACGAGCCTGAAACAACTGCTGAGGCAGAATCTGCTGCACAGACAGAAACCACTGCTTCTAATGATTCTTCCACTGCCATAGGCTCAAACGACAATATAAACAGTGAGTCACCTGCTACAGGTGATTTTGAACCTATTGCTTTACTTTTCTCAGTTATTATGGCATCGGGCATAATATATGCCATAAGCTTAAAAGCACAGCGTAATTAATATAAAATATGATGAAAAAGTTAAAAACCCAAAAATTAAAGTTACTATATCTATGGCTTTCGCTGATTATGCTTATTACAGGCTGCGGCTGTACCATAGAAACACCAAATCAGCATAATAAACGCATTGAGGAAGAGGCCTTAAATCGTTCAGAGGCTTTTTCACAATTATTGTCATCTAATGAGGCTTCAACCTCCTTAGATAATACTGCCGCTACAGAACCTTCCAATGAGGATTTTTTGTCGGAAACCACCGGATATACACTGGAAAATACTGATATGAACACCGTAAAAACTGAGGAGAATACCACCTCCCCTTATATACTTGTTCATATAACCGTTACCTGCAGTCAGGTAATAAATCATAAGGAGTTAAATACCAAGGCTTTAATTCCTGATAACGGTATTTTCCTTGATACATATGTGGCAGTTAAAGCAGGCAGTTCTGTATATGATGCATTGGAGACAGCTCTGACCGATAATAATATGTCCTTTAGCCAAAAAGCCGGATATATAACAGGAATATGTAATCTCAATGAAAAGGAATGCGGAAAATACAGCGGCTGGAAATACAGTGTCAATAGTGTATATGGAAATGTGGGCTGCAATGATTATACATTATCTGACGGAGACAATATATTATGGGGATATGTTGCATCATTTAACGATACTTATTAAGGCTGTTTTACGAGGAGGGATTTGCAGATGAATACATCAAAACCAACAAACTATTTTTATTCTTTTCATCCTGCATCCCTTCTCTTTTATTATATCTTGGTTATATTTGCCATTTTTAAGTGTGATTATAATTATAACTTAATATATGCCTTTATATCCTTAAGCATCTGCTCTGTATATTTAAAGGGTATAATGGCATATATTAAGTCTCTTTTATATTACATGGTTCTTATTCTGGCAACAGGTATATTCAATGTGGTATTCAACCATTCAGGAGAGAATGTTTTTCTTTATGTAAATGATATTCCACTGACCTTTGATTCCCTGTTTTACGGCTTTTACACAGGTGTGCTGGTTTCCTGTCTTTTGCTTTGGTTTACCACACTTAATGAGTCCATGGATACGGGAAAAATAAATTATCTTATTGGAACAAGGCTTAAAGCTACCGGAATGATTTTGTCACTTACCTTTGGCTTTACTGAAAAGTTTCGATATAAGCTTGACATTATACGGCATACACTTTACACCCAGGGCATAAGAACACTTAATTTAAAATATGGTGCCACTGTTTTGTCCCTTTTAATTAATGTTATGCTGGAGGATTCCTCCATAACAGCAGACTCCATGATTGCAAGGGGGTATACTTCCAAGGGAAGAAAATCCTATAAAAAATATGATTTTTATATAAAGGATGTCTGCTTATTAATATTGGCATCCATATGCTTTACACTGTTTCTTTTATTTGACGGCTTTATTATATTACTTATACTGATACCTGTTATACATAACATTTATAAGGAGTTTTTATGGAAATATTATCTGTCAAAAATCTGACCTTTAGATATGACAATTCTGAAAATCCCATACTAAACAACATAAGCTTTACCGTAAATAAAGGTGAGTTTGTGGTTGTATGCGGTAAATCAGGCTGCGGAAAAACCACTCTTTTAAGACTTATTAAAAGGTCTCTTTCCCCGTCGGGCAGGTTGGAGGGTGATATTTTCCTTGAGGTCAGTGATTTAAAAATAGGCTATGTATTTCAAAATCCTGAGAGCCAGCTCATTATGGATAATGTATTTGATGAGCTTATATTCGGCTGTGAAAATATTGGAATGAATACATCTCTCATTAAACTCAAGCTTGGTGAATTATGTGCATATCTTGGCATAGAGGATTTGCTCTCAAAAAAATGTACCGCCCTTTCAGGCGGTGAAAAACAGCTTATTAACCTTGCTGGTGTTTTGATGATGGAGCCGGAAATCATTATACTGGACGAACCCTTTTCCATGCTTGACCCTATAGCCTCAGACACTTTCCTCTCTATACTTACAAGACTTCACCGTGAGCTTGGCATAACCGTTATACTGTGCGAGCATACTCTTGACAATGTTTTAATAGAGGCCTCAAAAATATTATACTTTACTGACAATGCTGCTGTAAATAACCTTCTTACATTTTACAATTCAGATGATTTTATAGAATATATTTCTAATGAAAACCCGTCATACAAATACGGGCTGCCGCCTTTGGCAAGGCTTGGAGCATATGGGGCTAAAAAGGAGATAGTTAAATTTAAACACTATCCTCTCACTGTGGCAGAGTGGAAACATCTGATTTTAAATACAAAAAAAGAAGAACTTACAGACTTTTTACATACCTTTCTTCCTAGAGAAAACCACATTTTATCTTCTAATGAGGCTGTAATTAATTTAAAAAATGTTTGTTTCAGATACGAGAAAAACAGCAATGATATTATTAACCATTTAAGCCTGTCAATACAAAAAGGCTCACTGTATGCCATAATAGGGGGAAATGGAGCCGGAAAAACCACTCTTTTGTCACTGCTTACAGGCTACAGAAAACCCTACAGCGGCAAAATAAAGGTTCTTGGAACTGTTGGATACCTTCCTCAAAATCCTGCATACGCCTTTACTGATGACAATGTATTGGAGGATTTAAAGCTTATTTGCAAAAATAATCACATTTCATATGATATTATTGATAAAACAATAAATCTTTATCCTGTATTTGAGGAATTAAAGGATTATCTGAATTTTAACCCTCTCGACTTAAGCGGGGGACAAATGCAGCTTATGGCTCTTTTAAAGATACTTCTTTTGTCTCCTGATGTGCTTATTTTAGACGAGCCTACAAAAGGACTTGACGGCTTCCATAAGGATAAGCTGTCAAAGCTTTTTTCGCTCCTTAGACAAAATGGCACCACCATTGTTATGGTATCACATGACCTTAACTTTGTAAGTGAGAATGCTGACAGATGCGGTATGATGTTTATGGGAACATTAAGCGTAAGCGGCTCCTGTAATCAGGTTCTGTCCTCTAACCACTTTTACACAACTGCATTGTACAGAATATTGAAAGGATTAAATTAATGGATATGAAAAATCTGCTCCTTGTTTTTATAATTATTAATTTAATAATAAACATATGCTTTTTTGCAGTTTTTGAGCTTAAAAAGCCTTGTATCAGGGATTTTATCCCTATTGCCGTTATATGTGCCGCTGCTTCTCTTGGACGACTTATCTTTAGCTTTATTCCCCAGGTTCAGCCTGTAACATCACTTGTAATCATAACAGGCTCGGCATACGGCAGCCTGTACGGATATATTACGGGAGCCTTATGTGCCCTTATCTCCAACATGATGCTCGGTCAGGGACCATGGACCGTATTTCAGATGACTGCATGGGGAATGGTAGGACTCATTGCCGGAATAATCGGCGGCCCCTTTAGAGCTAAGATATATTCTTACCAAAAAACAAAAAAAGGCGTTTTTGAACTTTCCGCCTTTTTTATCTATGGTTTTATAAGTGTATTAATTTTCAGCATAATTACTGACCTTATGACCATATCATACCTTGGTAATGCCCTTTCCTTAAGCTCTGCAATAACTGTTTTTATTACAGGTATTCTTTTTAATATAGGTCATGGCATATTTAACAGCCTGCTGATTCTGCTTATATATTTTCCTTTAAAGAATAAGCTTATAAGATGCCGCCGTCCTCACCTATAATTTCATCGTATTCCTGTGCGTCAAGCCACTCGTCAAATGCATCTGCCACTATCTCGTATTCTTCATCACTGTCAATATTGGTAAGGTCAGGATTGCCATCTTTATCCTCCTCATATCTGTACAAATACACCTCTCCCTCTTCAGCCTCCTGTCCTTCCGTCGGCAAAAGTGCAATGTAATCTCTTTCTCCTGCCTCAAATATTGTAACTATAATACACTCCACCTCGGTATCATCATCAAGGGTAAGTGTTACATACATTTCATCATCCTGATTATCCAAATTTTTATCCGACATTATAATCCTCCATTCCGGTATTCTTATATTCATGTGTTATACCATTTTAGTATATCACAATACATCTAATATGTAATCAGCTTTTTTCCAAAAAGTTCTCTTTCTCTACTGAAGCTCCCCAACAAACCTTGAGGTCTCCTGCTCTTTTCCATATCTTTCCTTACAGTAAAGTACATACAGCTTTTTTCTTGCCCTTGTAACTGCAACGTAAAACATACGTCTCTCCTCCTCCATATCTGCCGAAAGTACAGCCTTCCTGTGAGGTGTAATACCCTCATTTGCATCCATCACAATAACAGTATCATACTCAAGGCCCTTGGCACTGTGCATAGTTGAAAGCTCTACACCGTCTGTATCTTTTATTCTTTCCTTAGCCTGTCTTATAAGCTCCTTGGAATAATTCTCTATATGGAGAAACCACTCGTCATATGTTTTATATTCCTTTGAAGCTTCTGTAAGCTCGTCTAACACATCATACAGCTCTTCAGCCTTTATTCGTCTGTACTGTGCATACTCTGCTAAATATTCCTCATAGCCTACTGCGTGCCTGATATAATTAATGGCACTGTATGGCGACATTTTGAATATTGCCCTTAAATCATACTGAAGCTTGTCTATCCTGTCTATAACGTAATCCCTGTCACTGTATGCTTCCTTAATATCCTCAAGATTAACGTAAGGCTTTGTAAATACCTGTCTGCTTATATATCTTTTTGGTCTGTTTATTATCTGGAGATAATCACTTCTGTCACAGCCTCCCATGGCTATTTTTATATAGGATATAATATTTTTTGCAATAAAATGCTCATAAATATTGGGAACTGCATCCTTCATCCGAAAAGGAACATTATACTCCATAAGCTTCTCCACCAAAAGCCTTGGATTAGTGTTTGTTCTGTAAAGCACGGCAATATCCTTATAATGTCCTCCACTTTTTATATGGCTGTCTATAATATGAAGTATATTCATACATTCCTCCATGCCGTTTCTTGCTTCAACAATTTTTATACTGTCCCCATTATCTCCCACAGGCTTTATTTCCTTTTTATATCTTTTTTCATTGTGGCTTATAAGCCTTCCTGCCGCCTTCATTATTTCCTCTGTTGATCTGTAATTAATATTAAGAACTATTTCTTCACAGCCTGGGTAGTCCTTTGGAAAATTAAGCATAATTTCAGGCTTTGCCCCTCTAAAGCTATATATAGACTGGTCATCATCTCCGACTATAAACAAATTATCCCGTGGCTTTGCAATAAGCTTTATTACCTCATACTGGACTCTGTTTATATCCTGAAACTCATCTATTAAAATATATCTGTATTTATCCTGCCACAGCCTTAGTATATCGGGACGCTTACTTAACAGCTCATAACACATTACAAGCATATCATCAAAATCTACTACATTTTTTCTTATAAGCTTATCATTATACTTTTTATATATTTTCTTAAATGTCCCTTCACCACAGTTTTTTGAGTAATAATGGTCTAAGGATATCATTTCCCCCTTAACTGCACTTATCTCACTTATAATTCCGCTGATAAATTCTGTCTCATCATCTATGTCAAGCTCCATATCCTCCACAATGTCCCTGATAATATTGTACTTTTCTTCCTCCCGCAGTATGTTGTCTGCATTGTAATTATATGCATACCTCAATATTTTAAAATAAACGGCATGGAAGGTGCCAAAGGTTACGGCACAATGTTTTCCTCTCATTATGCCTTTAAACCTTTCTCTCATCTCCAATGCCGCTGCTTTTGTAAAAGTAATAACAAGTATATTATCAGGACTTACACCGTATTTTTCTATAAGTGTCTTTACTCTGTATGTAATAACAGTAGTCTTTCCGCTTCCCGGACCTGCCAGAACCATACAGCTTCCATTGTGAAAATCAATGGCTCTCTTTTGTGCTTCATTGATTTTCAAATATTTCACTCCTCCTATGACAGCTTATCTATACCTATGCGTATTCTTTTAAGAGTCTCCTCCTTACCAAGAATATCCATAATCTCAAAGGCCCCACCCGGTGTCATCTGCTTTCCCGATACTGCGGTACGTATAGGCCATAAGCCTGTTCCGTTCTTAATGCCTTTATCGCTAATGTATTTCATGCATACTTCATGGAGATTGTCAAGAGTAAAGTCATCTGTATCCTCAAGTATAGGAAGTATTTCCCTAAGCACCTGAAGAGAAATTTCCGGATTTGTCTTCATCTTCTTGTGTGTATACATTTCTATGTCATATTCAGGAAGCTCTTCAAAGAAATCTATATGCTCCTTAATTTCCGGAAGCACCTCTATTCTTGTCTTTACTAAATCCAGTATCTTTCTGTAATCAAGCTCCTTATGAATAACCTCTTTATAGTAAGGCATAGCCATTTCATAAAACTTTTCCTTATCCATTGCCTTAATATACTCACCGTTCATCCAACGCAGCTTAACCATATCAAATACGGCGGGTGCCTTATTAATATGATGGTAGTCAAATTCCTTTATAAGCTCATCAAGAGTAAAAATCTCTCTGTTTTCCGAAGGACTCCATCCTAAAAGTGCTATAAAGTTTACTATTGCCTCCGATACAAAGCCCTGCTCAATTAAATCCTCATATGATGAATGACCGCATCTTTTGCTTAACTTTTTATGATTTTCATCTGTAATAAGAGGAAGATGTACATATATTGGAGACTGCCATCCAAAGGCATCATACAATCTCTGATATTTAGGTGATGAGGAAATATATTCGTTTCCCCTGACTACATGAGTAATCTCCATTAAATGATCGTCAACTACATTGGCAAAATTATAAGTAGGATATCCGTCTGATTTAATTAAAATCATATCGTCAAGCTCACTGTTATCAACTGTAATTTCCCCGTATATATCATCTGTAAAGGTTGTTGTGCCCTCATTTGGAATGTTCTGACGTATAACGTAAGGCATGCCCTTTTTAAGATTTTCCTCCACCTGCTCCTTTGACAGTCCCAGGCAATGCTTGTCATACATACAGATTTCCTTACCTGCCACCTCTGTCTTAAGTGATTCCAGTCTTTCCCTGTCACAGAAACAGTAATATGCCTCTCCCTTATGGACAAGCTCCTTTGCATACTTTAAATACATTCCCGTAGCCTGTCTTTCACTTTGAATATAAGGTCCATAGCCCTTATCCTTATCAGGTCCCTCGTCATGTATAAGTCCCGTACCCTCAAGTGTTCTATAGATAATCTCTGTAGCTCCCTCAACAAGCCTTTCCTGGTCCGTGTCCTCTATTCTTAATATAAAGTCTCCGCCCTCATGCTTTGCAATTAAGTACTCATAGAGAGCCGTCCTTAAGTTTCCTACATGCATTCTTCCTGTAGGACTTGGTGCATACCTTGTTCTTATTTTTGTCATATTTTTAATTATCCTCGCTTTCTGCCTGATGCTGTATAAAATCTGCCAGATACCATGTTCCTCCATCATTTACAAATGTATATGTCATACTTGTATTATAGGTTGTATTTCCTGTCTTATAATCAACGTATAAGTCAAAATATACATCTACGGAAAAGCAGGTATCAGAGTATTTCACAAGGTTTGTTACTGACTCATTTCTAAATTCGTAGGTATATTCCTTTCCCCACAAATATGCCCACACTGCCGGTATATCACTTAAATAAGTATATGCCTTTCCCGTTGTGTAGGAAAGAAGCTTGCTTAAATTTCCTCTGTTTATAATATACTTTCCATAATTCTCAAAAATTTCTGTTATATAATCTGTCTGTGATGCAAGAAGTTCTTCATCCTTTGGATATTCTATTACATATCCCTCTTCTGTCTTTTGTACACTAAGCTCTGTGCCGTTTAAGGAAGCTGTTATAACAGGCTCTTTTATAAGACCCGTCACATCATATTTTCTGTTATAAAATACGGCCCCAAACTCCTCAAGATTTTTTGTTTCCTCAACTACAATGTCCTCCCCTGATTTATAGCTGTCGGAAACATTAACTCCGTTTATTAACACATCAGCACCTGCCGGTGCAGATATTGTAACTTTAAGCTTATCCTCATCAGTATCTGTAAATGTTATATCCCCAAGCTTCCACTCTGTAAAATTATGACTGTTCTTTCCCTTTTGTGCAAGTGTAACCTTTGCTATTTCCTCATCATCTGCCATTACCGAGTACACAGGCTTTGCAGATGTAAATTCTCCGCTTTTTCTTTTGTATGTTATTGCTTTACCGTCTATTTTGTCTGCAATATATTCCTTCAGGACTTCCTTTGTTTCAAACTCCGTCAAGGTTATGTCTGCTTCCTCCAATAACTCGCCAACATTATCCTTTGTAAATTCTTTTGCTATTTCCTCCATTGTGTTATTAGGCTCGCTTGCCTCGTAATCCTTTAAAAGCCCGTAAAGCAGAAAAAGCAATACTGCACTTACTGCCACCAGCACAGACGGATATATAATGAGAAACTTTTTAAAGCCGGAAAGCTTCTTTTTTTCTTTATTACTGTTATTTTTATTTTTCATACTAATCCTCATTTCCAACTACTATTTAACAAGAAAACCTGTTGGACATCTTCTCGGTCCCGTAGGCGAATACGGCTGGTTAATTACCTCACCGTTATAGTACATCTGTGTTGATGTTCCGCCGTCCATTGTAGAGGCATTTACTGCACCGTACTCCTGCATAATATATACAAGGTCTGCAAATGATGCTCCCAAACTGCTTGCCTGTCTGCCATCTATTGTGAGAAGAAGAATTGAACCGTCTGCCCTCTGTCCTATGGCAGTTCTTGGATTTAACCCTCCGCCTACTCCTGATACATCCATTGCCTCGCCATTTACAATAAGAAACGGTCCTATGCTGTTATTAATGCTGACACAGTCTCTGATACCCATTTCCTTTGCCTGTTTTCCGGTCATATTTCCAACTACAAGCACATTATCATATGTAAGTCCAGTCACATGATATGTTGTATTTTCATTTCCGTTTCTTATAACTCCGTCTGTCATTACAAGACCTACAGGCATTGCTGTATATGTATTCTCTCCGTCAACAAACTCTCCTCCGTTTATTCCTGCAACTGCATTATATCTTGATGCCATATCTGCAATAACCTGACCGCTTCCCTTATAAAATGCTTCCACAGTACCTACAAACACTCTTGAGGGATCCTTTACTATCATAAGCTTTCCTGTATATGTAGCCCCTGATATATCTATTACCTCTATTTCCTGCTGCTCCTCTTTTTCATCATTGTCTGTGCCTGTATTATCATCCGGCTCTATCACAACAAGATCAGTGTTTGTGACCTTGTCTGTATCCTGTATTGAGTTTCTTGCTATTATCTGCTCTATCTCATCCTCAGAGTAAAAGAGATTTGCCAGAAAGCCTATTGCACTTGTCTCCCTCACCGACATAACAAATAAGTCAGCCGCTTTTGGAGACGGTCCGTGTACAAGCATAAACATAACTGAATAAAGGAATGCCACAAGGAAAACTATGGTAATACCAAGTGTGGCAAAAAATCTTCCCGCATAAACCAGTATTCTCTGCTTTACACTCTTGTATGCTTTTTTATCTGTCCTTATTTTTTCTTTATTATTCTTTTTGTATTTCATTATCTATTCCTCTCAAGTTTTATTCTCTAAAAACCCATGCTCTCTGTATTCTAAAGCTTATGAAAAACAGTATAGTATCTATAACTGCCTTTGCCACTGATATCAGTCCGTCTCCAAGTCCCAAAAGCCTTGATGAAAAAAATACCAGTGCATATGATGCCATCATCTGAAGGACACATAAAATATAGTATTTTATCATAGATTTTTTTATTGATGCCTGTGATTTAAACACAGCATTTCTGTTCACCGTAAAATTAAACAGTGACGAAATTATCCTTGCTCCCACTGTGGCTGCAAATATTTTCGTATAATCCTCCATATGGCTTCCTATAGCAAATGTAATAACGGTAAACACTAAAATATCCACTACCGATGCCATTATGGAGCTAAACAGAAAGGCAAAAATCACCCTATATATTTTTAAAGAATCCTTAATGGGATGAAAATGTGTGGTCTCATTTTCGTTAATATATATAGTTTCTATTTTTACTTCCTCAAAAGGTATGGAATGGGACTTTAGCTCCAAAAGCATATTGGTTTCATATTCAAACCTGTCTCCCCTGATGTCACTAAATTCCTTAAGATATATGTATGGAATTGCCCTTAATCCTGTCTGTGTGTCTGAAATATTTAATCCGCAGGCAAATTTAAACACAAAGCTGGTCATGCCGTTTCCGAATCTGCTTTTAAAAGGTACATTATCTCCGGAAAAATCCCTGACACCAAGTATAACCTTATTTTTACCTGCAATCATATGCCTGCCGCAGTTTATTATATCATTAATTCCGTGCTGGTTGTCACCGTCTACGGTTATTACTCCGGCAATTTCTTTTCTGTTTTCCCACACGAACAAAAAAGCATCCTTCAATGCCTTTCCCTTTCCCATATTTACCTCATGAGTCAGTATGGTACACTGAGGATAACTTTTCAAGGTTTCAAAAGGCTCCATATGCTCCGTATCACTGCCATCATTGACTATAACAATATCATTAAACCCCTTTTCTATAAGTCCGTCAACCACCTGCTTTAATTTTTCGTCGGGATTTAATGACGGTATAATTACCGATACATTTAAGGAATTTCCATTATCCTGAACCTTCATATCTTACAAGTTCCTTTCCTATTATTTATCTTCTCCTCATCCGGTTTTTTCGTGATTTTTTGCCAACTTTATCTTAAGAAGCCATTCACTATTTCCTTTTCTGCTTCTTCCTCTGTAAGTCCAAGTGTCATAAGCTTTATAATCTGCTCTCCCGCAATCTTTCCTATGGCTGCCTCATGCACAAGCTCTGCATCAACACTATTTGCATCAACCTCAGGAAGTGCTTTAACCACTGCATTGTCCATAATAATTGCATCACACTCAGAATGACCCTTACATTTATTGTTGCCTTCTATTTTTGATATAAAAAGCTGCTCTGAGGAACCCTTTGCCACTGACCTTGATATAATATTTGCAGATGAATCCCTGCCGTTTAGCTTTACGTCTATATCAGTTCTTGCATACTGATTTTCGTGTGTCAAAAGCCTTTCGGTTATAACAAGCTTTGCTCCCTCTGAAAGCTCTGCCCTTGTCACTCTGTCAGTAGAATCTACTCCCTCTATCTGTACCATTTCCATTTCTATCTCGCTTTTTTTACCAAGCTCTACTATAGTCTGAGGATTCATAATTCTCTTTCCTCTGCCGTCGCCCTCACCATAATGCTTTTCTACATATTTTACCTTGGCACCTTCATCTATAAAAAACCTGTGTACACCGTCATGCCTTGAGTTTCCTCCGCCGCAGTTGTGAATGCCGCAGCCTGCTATAATAACTACGTTGGCATCTTTTCCAACATAAAAGTCATTATATACAACCTCCTCAAGACCACTTTGTCCTATAATAACAGGAATATGCACACTTTCATTTTTGGTGCCCGGCTTTATTATAATGTCAATTCCCTGTTTGTCCTTCTTTGTTATTATCTCTATGTTCTCTGTAGAATTTCTGCTGTAGGTTTCTCCGTCTGCTCTTATATTGTATGCTCCTGATGGTATCTCATGAAGCTCAGCAATTTTTACAAGCATATCCTGTCTTATCTTATCCATCTTTATTATCTCTCCATCACATATGGTTTATCTATTCTTCCCTCTGATAAAAGAATAACTCTGTCTGCTGCATTTATTATCTTTTCCTGATGTGAAATAATTATAACACAACAGTTTTCTTTCTCCTTAAGCTTTTCAAAGGTCTGTATAAGACTTTGAAAGCTCCACAAATCTATGCCTGCCTCCGGCTCGTCAAACAAAAGTATTTTCCCGTTTCTGGCAAATATTGTTGCAAGCTCTATTCTCTTTAGCTCTCCTCCTGAAAGTGTACTGTCAACCTGTCTGTTCATGTATTGGTTTACATCAAGACCAACACGGGACAAATATTCTCTAAGCTGTGCCACCTTAAGCTTTGTTCCTGCCGCCAGGGATATAAGCTCCCTTACCTTTATTCCCTTAAAATGAACAGGCTGCTGAAAAGCATAGCTTATACCCATTTTTGCTCTGTCTGTTATGGAGGCTTTTGTTATATCACTTCCCTCAAAAAATATATTTCCTTCCGTTGGATTAATTATGCCTGCAATTATTTTGGCAAGTGTGGACTTTCCGCTTCCGTTTGGTCCCGTAATAGCCACAAACTCATTATCTCCTATGGTAAGGCTTATATTATCAAGTATTTTCTTTTCATTTTCCCCTTCGTTTATAGTATACGATAAATTTTTCAGCTCCAGCATTTCTCTCTCCTAAATTTCCGCTTTAACGGTCTTTTCCCGCCACTCATTTATTATACCAAAGTCACCAAAGAAAGCAACTTCTTTTATGACAAAAAACTGAAAATATAATTTACATGCACTTAAGGAATTTATTTATTGTAAATATATTATTTTTTTGATATGATGTAGTGACGATGCATATCATATTTTTAATGTATCAGCAAAAACATTATAAAATAAAATAGGATGATATATGAATACTACAATAAGAGAATATTTAAAGAAAAATAAGCTTATATGCGACGGTGCGTTTGGAACGTATTACGGACAGCTATACGATACCGACACTCTCCCGGAATACGACAACATAAACCACCCTGACAAAATAAGAAAAATACATGAAGAATATATTGAAGCAGGCACAATGCTTATCCGCACAAACACCTTTGCCTCTAATTCTGTTTCGCTGAATTTTCCTTACAACAATGAAATAAATTTATCTGAGCATACATACAACGAGGCTTTGGATTATGTAAAGCAAAACATTGAAAAAGCATGTGATATTGCTTTTTCTGCCGCTTCTGACAGGGCTTTTGTAGCAGGAAGCATAGGTCCCATTCCTTATGAAAACATATCACTAAAATCACAGTACATGGAAGAATATATAAGTATATGCAATGTATTTATTGCCAAAAAGGTAGATATGATTATATTTGAAACTTTTTCTCATATTGATGATATTTTACCGGCTATTGAATATATACATAACAATTCCAATATTTTTATAGGAGTACAATTTGCCGTTAATCAGTTTGGCTACAGCAGTCTTGGACTTAGCTTTAAAAAGCTGTTTGACATGGCACTTTCCAATCCTTATATTGATTCCGTTGGTCTTAACTGCGGTGTAGGACCTTCACATATGAAGAAGCTTTTTGATAAGCTTAATATAGTCCTGCCAAAGAATAAATATATTTCTGCCTTTCCAAATGCCGGCTACCCTAAAATAGTAAGCAACAGAGCAATGTACACTTCCGATAATGAAGATTACTTTGCAGGGATATTAAAAGAAATTTCAAAATCCGGCATTTCAATCCTTGGAGGCTGCTGCGGCAGCACACCTGAGTATACCAAAAAAATGTGCCGTACAATAGATATATATGATAATTCTATTTATAAATGTGATGCAGAAGGTGAAACCACTAATATTCATGTTACTGATTTAAGCTTTTACAAAAATAAGCTTAATTCCAAATCAGGTGAGAAGCTTATAGCAGTAGAGCTTGCCCCTCCTTTCGGCAATGATGATGAAAAGCTTATGGATGCCGCACACCTTTTAAAAAACAGCGGTGTTGATGTTCTTACCTTTCCTGACTCACCCTCAGGCAGAACAAGGGCGGATTCCATACTTGTTGCCGAAAAGGTTGCAAGAGAAACCGGAATGTACGTTATGCCCCATTTATGCTGCAGGGATAAAAATGCCATTGCTATTCGCTCGCAGCTATTAGGTGCCCATATTATAGGCATTAACAATTTTCTTGTCATTACCGGAGATCCTGTTCCCTCTGCTATGCGTCAATCGGTAAAAAGTGTTTTTAACTTTGATTCCGTGGGACTTATGAATATAATTGACAGCATGAATCAGGAATTTTTCAGCTCATCTCCTATAGTGTTTGGGGGTGCCATAAATCAAAACCGCTTAAATCTTGATGTTGAAATAATGCGAGTAAAAAAGAAAATTGCATCAGGTGCATCATTCTTTCTCACACAGCCTGCTTTCACCAAGAAAAGTATCGACAATCTTAAAATTATAAAAAAAGAGACAGACGCCTGTATTCTATGCGGCATTATGCCTCTTGTAAGCAAAAAAAATGCCTTATTTATGAAAAACGAAATGACAGGTATAGATGTTCCTGACGAGATAGTAGAAAGATATGACTCTTCCATGACTAAGGAGGAGGGTGAAAACACAGGAATTGCCATTGCCAGGGAGATAATGAATATGGCTTCTTTCTGTGACGGCTATTATTTCTCTTTTCCTTTTAACCGTGTTTATATGCTTAAAAAAATTATGGAATAAATATGCCTACACCTCCAGCACAACATGACTACCGCCTGATTTTTCCTTTACCACTACAATTTTTTTATCTATTCGCTCCTTAAGCTCATGGACATGGGATATTATACCTACAAGCCTGTTTCCTCCGGACAAATTATAAAGTGCATTAATTGCCTGATTTAGGGATTCCTCGTCTAAAGAGCCAAAGCCCTCGTCCACAAACATTGTATCAAGCTTAATCCCTCCTGATAATGACTGTATCTCATCTGACAGTCCAAGGGCAAGGGCGAGGGATGCCTTAAATGCTTCTCCTCCTGACAGAGTTTTTACGCTTCTCACAGAACCGTTATAATGGTCTGTTACATCAAGCTCAAGACCACTTTGACTCTGCCTGTTATTTGTTTCCCTTCTTCTCATCAGTTCATACTGACCTCCGCTCATTGCCATAAGCCTTACATTTGCTTTTGATATTATCCTGTCAAAATATGTCATTTGGATATATGTTTCAAGCATTATTTTTTCCTTTCCCCACACCTTTCCGTTTACCGTATCAGCTATATCAGAAGTCATTTTCCATCTGCTTTCCGTTTCCTTCATCTCCCTGCTGCTTTTAACTACTGCCTCGTAAGCCCACTTATTCCTGCTGTACCTTGCATTTATCTTATCTGCATTTTCCTGCTCCTTATTTTTTAAATCCAAAAGCCTTAGTTTTTCCTCTCCAAGCTCTCTAATATCACACTCCAAAATATTGTCCTCTGTACTTTGGCTTTTTAAAGTCTGTAATGCAATTCTGTTTCTCTCCACAAGGTTAAGACAATCCTCATATGCTTTTTTAGTGGAGATAATATTTTTTTCTATAAGCTGCCTCTCAGTCTCCATTTTTTCTATATGACTTTGTGCTGTTTCTCTGTCATCATACTCAAGACTTTCTCTTATTTTCTTTATGTTTTCCTCCAATACCTCTATATCCTTTGATAGTGACAGTATGTCTTTTTCATATTCCATACTTTCCTTCTGGGTTTCTGACAGCTTTTCCTTGTGAGCTTCAATCATTTTTTCCAAATCAGCTTTTCTCTCTATTTTCTTATTAGTATCCTTAAGCTCTTTACTTTCCTGCTCAATTCTTTCATCTATTTTTCTTATATTTTCAGACAGCACCGCCCGTAACTCCTCCGGTGATATATTTCTCATTGAAAGCCTTTGTTTCCTTTCCTCCATGCCTTCTAAAAGAAGCCTTACATTTTCTCTTTTTGCTGCAGTGTCTCTGCTTTTGTCACTTACCTCCCTCTCACATTCCTCAACTTCTCTTTTCAACTTATCTATAGTCCTTCTGTCAGGCACATTTTCCGGCATACATGCTTTCCTTGGATGATTAACAGAGCCGCACACAGGACACATTTCTCCCTCCTTAAGGTTCTTTGCCAAAATACCGGCCTGACTGTCAAAAAATGCATTTTCTGCCTTATATAGATTTTCTTTTATACGGTTATAAATTTCACGCTTTTCCATGTATGTTTTTTCTGCCAGTGTAAGTTCATCTTTTCCCTTTTCGTAATTGTCTGCATAAGTCAAAAGCTCATTATATTGTGATTTTTCAGCTTCAGTGTTATTTTTTTTTAGGATAATTTCCCTTAGTACAGACTCCAAATTTTGCAGCCCGCTAAGCTCCTGCCTCTCTTCTTCTATCATACACCTTAACGAAAGTATGATGTCCTTAGTCTTATAAATACCTGCTTCTAATTCCTTAAGCTTTTCAGACTCATTATCTCTTTTTTCCTTAATTTCCATTAACTCCTCATATGCTTCAAGCTTTTCTTTCCCTGTCTGTATTTTTATTGTTAATTCGTCTTTTTCCTTCTCTTTTTTTAAGGCGTCTTCATACTGTATCTTAAGCTCCTTAAGCCTTGGCTCGTTTTCATTTATTGCAATTTTAGCCTTTTCCATCTCATCCTTTGCCCTTTTTGCCGCTTCCGCCTTGCCCATAAGATTATTTATTCTCTCCAGCTTTTCCTCCAATTCAAAAATACCTGTCCTTAGCTCCTTTAAAATATCATTATCCCTTTTAATAATATTTTCCATAGCAGACTTCGCATCGTCGACTGACGGAAGCTTTTTTGTTTCCTTTATCTTTTTAATCTCCATATAATCAGTATCCTGACTGTCTGCTTCTATACTGTCAATATATCTTATAATGTCACCGCATACTTCATCATATTTACTTTTTAATGCCAATGCTTCTGTTTTTAGCTTGTCCTGAAGGGATAAATACTTTTCCGTTCCAAATATCTCTCTGAATATTTTGCTTCTCTCCTCTGTCTTTGCCAGCAAAAGCTTTAAAAAATCTCCCTGTGCTATCATTGCAATCTGCGTAAATTGATTTCTGTCAATACCCATAAGCTCTGTTACGGCATTTGTTACATCCCTGTATCTTGTAACAGGAGGTCTGCCATCAGAAAACATAAGGCTTGCCTCAGCCTTTTGTATCGTATATCCCTCTCCCCTGCCTTTAGGTCTTAAATACTCCGGATTTCTTCTAACCGTATATGTTTTTCCATGATAAACAAACTCCATCTCCACATATGTAGGAGTTTCATCCTTTGCGTATTTGCTCCTAAGCATTCCTGTCTCACGTATATTGCCGCTGGGCTCTCCGTACAATGCAAATGTTATGGCATCAAATATAGTTGTTTTTCCTGCCCCTGTATCTCCCGTTATAAGATATATGCCATTATCTCCAAGTTTATAAAGAGGTATTTCTACTTTATCGGCATAAGGACCAAAAGCCGATATTGTAATTCTTGTAGGCTTCATATATTTTCCTCCCATATTTTCTTTACAATGCTATCCGCAAAATTTATCTGCTCCTCACTCATGGATTCTCCCCTTTGAAATCTGTAAAATTCCTGCAAAAGCTCTAAAGGTGTCTTTGCCTCCATCTTTTCAATTCCATCGCCATCAACACTCTCCCCATCATACCTTCTCCTTCCCTTGTAATCCATACTGATAATATTCGGATATATTACCCTTAGCTTTCCTATTGCATCCGGTATGTCTTCCTTATCAGTAAGTGTTATGTGAATATAATCCTCCGTATTTGTGCCTTTATAAAAATCTCTTGATGTCACTTCCATATAAGTGCCTTTTATGCATCTTAAATCCCTTAAAGGCTTAAGTGGAATTTTACTTATTGCTATATTGCCCTTTTCCTCCATATCAATCATAATAACAGACTTTTCCTGCCCTGACTCAGACACAGAATATTTTAGCGGTGTTCCGCAATACCTTACGGTTTCCCTTCCCACCGTCTGTGAATTATGAATATGTCCAAGCGCCACATAATCAAAGCCGTCAAATGCACATAAATCCACATTATCCAAGCCGCCCACAGATATATCCTCTGAGCCGCCCTTGCCTGCACCTGTGACAAATTGATGTGCCATCAGTATATTTCTCTCCTCCCTGTTAATTTTTATCTGTCCTGCCACATACTGAAAAGCTTCATTATAGCTTTCTATATCTGCCTCATTATACACATGTCTTACCACCCCGGGTTTTATAAAAGGAATCATATATACGTTTATCTTTCCGTTCTTATCATTAAGTTCTACAGGCTTCTCAACTCCCATGAATAAGGGTGATATATATATGTTTTCTCCTTTCATAAGACGAGAGCCGAAGGACAGTCTTTCCGGAGAATCATGATTTCCGCTTATCACACATACACTTATATTTTTCTTTGCCATTGATGTTAAAAAATCATCAAAAAGCAGCACTGCATCTGCCTGTGGTACTGACCTGTCATACACATCTCCCGCTATAAGAACACATTCTACCTTATTATCATCTATTATTTCAAGTATTCTTTCCAATATATACTTTTGGTCTTCAAGCATGGAAAACTCATTAACCCGCTTTCCCAAATGTAAATCAGATATATGAATAAATCTCATTTTTCCCTTCTTTCCGGAGCGTTTTTTCCAATATATTGCATAAAATATTAGTTTCCAAATTACCTATTATGTTTATTATAATAGCCATCACTTCCTTTTACAATAATTTTGCACAAAAAAGGACATCCGAGGATGCCCTTTTCCCATATATGGGTATACTATAGCTTTTTCTTATTCGTTTTAGCTGCCATAAACACTGCAAGCACGACTGCTGCCGCAAATACATATATTAATGAGCTGTTTTCATCACCCGTCTGAGGTGCTTTGCCGTCTGCCGCCAAATTATTATTCTCATAATTTATATTTCCATTATCTGTGGTGCTTTCTTCTGTCTTATTGTCATCCTTTGAATTTTCCTCATACTTTATTACTTCCCTTACAGTGCCGCTTCCCTTAAGATACTCTATATATCCGTCCTCTGAAGCAGTAGGAGCTTTATATGATGTTATTACCCTTATTCTTCCGTTTCCGTACGTATTTGCATATATACTGTCTGATTTTATTGCTCCTCCAAGCTCATCAACTATATAGTTAATCAATACCTGATTATCTATCATTACCTCGTCGAGAAGTATATTGCAGTCCTTAAACATTGAATATCCGTCTCCTCCCGACTTCAGCATATAATTGTGGGATGCAAGCTTATATGTTTTATTTAAATCAAGAGGCTCATCTCCAATCATTACATTCATTACTCTGTAATCTCCGTCCACCTTTACAAATGAACCTTTGTCATCACATACAACTGATGAAGCAATAGTTGTATTTATATCATATGTAAGACCTGATACCTGTAAAAATCCTCCATTTTCCCCTTCACCTGCCGATTTTGAGCCAAGCTCCAGTGCATCTAATATCTGCTGTCCCGTTGCCTCTATAAGACATGCCGTATTGCCAAAAGGATGTACACTTACAATATCACCGTACGTTATATCACCGGACTTTATATCTGCACGTATTCCTCCTCCGTTTACAAAGGCTATATCAGCTCCAAGCATTTGTCTGTAGGCATCTGCACAAAGATCCCCCAGGTTTGTCTCCTGACTCCTTATAATCCTCTCTCCCGTGTCCGGATTATTTATAACAAGGTCTGTCTCTGTTGTTGCAACCACCTGATTCTGAAGTGCCTCAAATTTATCTGTTATTTCATATACAAATTTTAATACTGATGCATCATCATACTGTACTTCCTTGACAAGTGATGTTGATAAGCTGTTGTCATTTGTATTTATAATAAGCTGCCCTATTGCATTAAGCTTTGTTCCCGTTGAACACAAAACTACTTCTTTTCCTGATTTATCGGTTACATTTTCCGACTCTATGGTACTGTGTGAATGTGCATCAAGAAATACATTTATTCCTGTAGTATTTTCTATAATTTCACGGGACGTCCACGGAGTGCTTGCAGGATCTGTTCCCATATGACCCACTGCAATAATATAATCTGCACCTTCCGACTTTGCTGCATCTATACTTTTTTGTACCTGTGCATACAATTCTTCTCCATTTTCTCCCTCGCAGAAGCCATAAATATAATTTCCTTCTTCGTCCTGGAAGTATGAAGGCGTTGACTTTACAAATGTTTCCGGAGTGGTAATTCCTATATATGCCACCTTAATTCCGCCGTAATCTACTATTGAATACGGCTCAAACACTGTTTCTCCTGTTTTTAAATCCATGAAATTACATGACACATAATTATATGAACTGCTATTTGCCAGCTCAAGAAATGTATCCATGCCAAAATCATATTCATGATTTCCCGGAACAGTTATATCATATCCCACATATTCCATTATATCTGCTATATACTGTCCCTTTGAAAGTGTACCTATTACACCTCCCTGGATAGCATCGCCTCCATCTACCAAAGTCACCATATATCCTGCCGATTTAAGCTGCTTCTCATATGAAGCCAGTGCCCCATATCCCAAACTGTCTCCCTCTCTTAAATATGCATTGTGAACATCATTAGTATATAAAACTGCAATATTATTTTTGTTTAACTCTTCATTTTTATCAGAAAGCTCATATACTGCCACAGTTCCGCTAACCTCACATGAGGCAATAACAGCAGCCCTTCCGTTTCCGTTATCCTGTACAAAGCATATACCCTCAGGTGATACGTCACCCTTAATATCTTCGCCAAAATCACGGCTGTTAATGTAATTTACGTACTTTGCCTCTGACGGATTTGTAATGTCATATACCATTACCCCGCCTATTCTTTCTATTGCTATAAATGCGTATGTATTTGTTCCTACTGAACCAATGGTAATATTTTCAGGCTCAGGTCCTTTTTTTCCGCTTCTGTTATCTGCCTTTTTCTTATCGTTTGAACAGTTAAAGTTGTCCGGTATTTCCTCTGCCGTTATTTTTTCAAATCCATCTTCACTGTCATATACTTCTTTAAGACCTGTTTCCGTCACTTCAAATATTGTAAAGCTTCTTCCTCCAAACAGTACTTTTTTTCCCTCCGGCAGACCTGCACATTTCGTACTGTCTAATAATACAACCTCTGCATCCTCGCCGAATATAGATATATCCTCAATCTCATTGCAATATCCTGTCCAGTCTCTTGAATCTCCCTCATTTGCAGTTAAAATATATGTTTTTCCGTTCTTCTCATAAACAGCTATTCCATCCGGCATTCTTGCTCCCACAATATCAGTGTATGTTGACGGATTATAATTTTTATCATCTTTATTTATATCTACTTTTATTTTTCCATAGTCTTCATACCCTGCTGAATAAATTCCCGTAAATGAAGGTTCATCTCCTGCAAGGTCAAGCACACCTATGGCATTGGCTTCCTGAAGTGCCACATATGCCGTTTCTCCGTCTGAAGCCACTGCTATATACTCAGGCTCAAGATCATACTTTGGCTCAAGCACCTTTCCATCTGCAATACCTGCTATTATATTGGAGGATATAAGCTCCTCCCCATTAAAGCTGTCAAAACCTGCCTGTATGCTTGTTCCCTCTTCTATATTTATCACCGATACTGTTCCTGCCGGGTCTTTTGTACCTTCTCCATACCCTTCTCTTGGTTCTCCCTCATCTGCCGTAAGTATAACATTATTTGATGCAAACGTAACCATATCCGGCTGTATTCCCGTAGGATAAAGCTTTGGATTGCTTATGGTTCCGTCCCCGTTACAATCAAATACGGCAACAACTCCCGACTTATCATAATCACTGTGCTGAATAGAAGCTGCAAGCTTTGTTCCGTCAGGAGATATTGCTATACTTGTAGTATCTCCATATACAAAACCCTTCATCTCTGCTGCTCCTTCAACAAGTGCTTTAACATCATAGTCTATGCCTGTCAGGGCTGTTACCGTATCATTGTTTGACACACCATATAATTTCATTGACACTATGGTACCTTTAAGACCACTTACTGCATAAGCATATCCATTTACACTATTGTACTCCACTATTTCCATGCTTCCGCCGTCTTCACACAATGCTCCGGAATTGTACCTTGCGTACAGCTCCATATTTAACTGTGCATTTCCATTATTGTATCCGTAAACCTTTGTGTCTGACGTCTCAACCGCTTCATATGCCAGTACATTGGCATTAAATGATGATGCTATCATTGCCGCCGAAAGTGCCAGTGACATAATTGACTTTTTCATTTTTTTCATATTTATGCTGCTCCTTTTTCATTTTTTCACAGTGATTATATAGGAGCAACATTAAATCCTAAATAATTAAAAGTTATTTATTTGTAAAATTTAAGGCTTTATACCCTTGAAATCTGTGCTCCAAGCTCCCTGCACCGAGACAATACATTATCATCTGGCGTCTCCTGACATATAATTCCCTCTCCGTTTAAAACTATTGCACCTGCATCTTTCATTCTTTCTGTCCAATCACGCATCCACTGTCCGTCTCCCCAGCCGTATGCTCCAAATAAAGCTATCGTTTTTCCCTCCGCAAAGTCTTCAACCTCTTTTACAAAAGGCTCAAATTCCCCTTCTTCAAGCTCCTCTGCCCCCATTGCAGGACAGCCCAACGCAAACGCCTTTGCGTCCTTTAACGTCTCCGGAGATATACTGCTTACATCCGTTACCTCTGCCACACTTCCTGCCTCTGTTACTCCCTGTCCTATTGCCTCTGCCATCGCCTGTGTATTTCCTGTCTGTGACCAATAAACAATATAAATTTTATCCATTTATTTCTGCCTCCTAAAATAATATATTATTTTCCTCACATATACGCCTAATAAACCCTTTCTTACCAATTATGACCTGCCGGCCTGAATTTATTCCCAGCCTGCAGGTCATAATATGCCTGTTACACCCCAAAAACAATTACCTGTTTTATGGCATATATGCATGAATTTATATGGCTAGTTAGCTTATGCTAACTATTTATATAATATATTTTTTTCTGATTTTAGTCAAGTATGTTATTGATACTATTTATCACCTTAAAAGATTTTCCATACTTTTTAAGCTTATGGCAAGAGTTGAAGCATTATGAAGAAGTGCTGATGAGGTTGGCATTATAATTCCCCCTACTCCCAGTATTATAAGTCCCGTGTTAATTCCCACTATCATTCTGTAATTTTTATTTATTCTCATCATAAGGCAGTTGCTTATTTCTTTTAGTGTCACAAGCTCTTTAAGACTATCTGCACCAATGGTTATATCTGCTATTTCTCTTGCTATCTCTGCTCCGTCACTTATGGCAATTCCCACATCTGCCGCTGATAATGCAGGAGAATCATTAATGCCGTCTCCTATCATAATTACCTTTCTGCCCTCCAGCTTTTCCCTTTCAACAAAGCCTGCCTTATCCTCTGGAAGTACCTCTGAGTAATATTCATCAACACCTACTTTGTCTGCTATGACAGATGCTGTCCTGTCACTGTCACCTGTCATCATAACCACCTTTTTTATACCTGCATTTCTAAGCTTCCTTATAACCTCAGGTGCCTCCTCCCTCAAAGGATCCTCTATGCATATAACGGCTGCCAGCTCATTTTCTATCGCCATATAAAGATGTGAGTATTGAGAAGGAATACTTTCAAACCTCTCTCTGTATTCTTCCCTAACAGTACACTTTTCGTCCTCAAACACAAAATGATAACTGCCTATAACTGCTTTTTTATTATTTATCGTTGTGGAAATTCCGTGTGCAACAATATACTCCACCTTTGAGTGAAGCTCCTCATGTACAAGTTTTCTCTCACTTGCGGCATCTACAACTGCCTTTGCCATAGAGTGAGGGAAATGCTCCTCAAGACACGCCGCAATCCTTAAAAGTTCGTCAGGATTATCCCCGTTAAAGGATATTACATCTGCCACTGTAGGCTGTGCCTTTGTAAGAGTACCTGTTTTATCAAAAACTATTGTGTCTGCCTCTGCCATTGCCTCAAGAAATTTCCCACCCTTAACTGTAATATTATATAAGCCTGCTTCTCTTATTGCCGATAAAACAGATATTGGCATAGCAAGCTTTAGGGCACAGGAAAAATCAACCATCAATACGGACAATGCCCTTGTAACATTTCTTGTAAGCAGATATACAAACCCCGTTCCTGCTAAAGTATATGGCACCAGTTTATCTGCCAAATGCTCCGCCCTGCTTTCCAAAGAAGACTTTAGCTTTTCTGTCTCCTCTATCATTGTCACTATCTTCTCAAACTTAGTAGAGCCGTTTGCCTGGCTTACGCATATGGTAATCTCGCCCTCCTCAACTACTGTTCCTGCATAAACAGATACCCCCTCACTTTTTCTTACGGCTATAGCTTCTCCTGTAAGGGATGACTGATTTACCATTGCTTCCCCCATGACTACAGTCCCGTCAAAAGGTATCATGCTTCCCATATTAACCCTTACCAAATCATTTTCCTTTATCTGTGATGCATCTACCAATATTTCATTTTCTCCGCTGCACAGCCATACCTTTCCCACATTTAATGACATACTTCTCGCCAAATCATCAACTGATTTTTTATGAGTCCACTCCTCCAGTATTTCTCCTATTCCTAAGAGAAACATAACAGAGCCTGCCGTCTTAAAATCACTTCTAAACACTGAAACTCCTATTGCAGTTGCATCCAAAACAGGAACCTCTATTTTCCCTTTTCTTAATGTACATATTCCCTTCCATATATATTTCACCGATTTCGCCATTGCCATAACAGCCTTTATAGAATATGGAAGAAATATTTTTTTTCCTATGTGCAGTGCCACATTTGTTATAAGCCTGTCCCAGTATATCTGGTTAAGCTCTCGTCCTGAATTCTGCAAAAAAACTTCGGGAACCTGAACATTATCATATGAAAATTCTTTCAGGTCCCTTATAAGCACATCTCTGTTTCCTGTGTAATATATAGCCGCATCTCCTAAACGGTGATAAACCTTTGCAGACACAACATATTTCCTTGTCTCAAAAAAATACTGCAAAGTATCTGCCTGCATGTATGTCATTTTGTTTTGAATAATATGGATTCTTATACGTCCTTTTATTTCATGCTTTATTATAAACCTCATGTTATTTCCTCTTTTTTACAAAAAAGTGCCGACACTGTCAGCACTTATCAATCTACATATATTACTGCTCTGCTTTAGCTTCCTCTGCTGCCTCGTCACCGTACTCTGCATCTTCCTTTGCAGCTCTGTCCTCATTAATTTGTATTGCCTCTGCATAAATATCCTCTGCATTTTCCTGAATGGCTGTAGCCGTTTTCATAACACATTCCTTAGCACGAAGAACTGCCGCCGTGCAGCTTGTATATACTTTTTTAGCATCTTTACTTGACAGCAGCTTTACTCCTGCAGTTCCAAATAGTACACCTGCTGCAAATATTCCTGTCTTTTTAACATCAATTTTCTTTAAAACATTTAACATAATAATCCTCCTGTTTATTATTTGTGCTTATAGCCGGTATAGACTGTCATTATAAGACAAACTATCATGACCCATGCCCAAAATTTATGATTTTTCATTTGACAATCCTCCTTACGATTCTGTCTTTTGTATAATTTTTATTGTACATCTATGTACCATGTTTTTCCATTGATTTTTGCTTATCGAGAAATTTTATCATTTACCGTATATAAGATAATGATTCCGTAAAACCTTTTTTCACTTTTATTCCATATATTTCATATACTATTAAGAACAATAACTTAAAGGGTATGTTGTAGTATGGAAAATTATGTATCTATGTCTATAGAAACACACTTATTTTTTGCAAGAATCATGAAGGAACACGCTATCTTTCTTGAGGCAGGATTTCCCTACATCAACAAAGAATGGATTAAAAAGGCTGACTGGTATAAGGACCAATTCGAATCACTTCTTAAAAGTGCAGTTAAGATTGCAAACGGACGAATTAATCATCATATAATAAAATCCAATGAGATTGTTACTGAATATACAATACCTGCCGAGGAGTATACTGAAAAATTAAGCGGAATATCCATTGACAGCAGTATCTCCCAAATGGAAAAAAACTTACGTTCAGGCTGTGACATAAACAAGATGAGAGGACGGGAAATATATATGACTGTCTTTCAGCTTAACAGGCTGTCAGTCAAGCTTTTAAGCGGTCTTATCTCATTTAAGGAAAGTATTCTTGAGGAGGTTGGAAAAAACAATCTTTTTACAACAAATTATCCTCTTCTTATACAGCATATTATCAGGGAAGCAAAGCTATATAAAGATACAATAGAACAAATTATGAGAAATAATAATATGTCATATAAAAACATATTGGAAACAGAGAATTTCTGGAACAGAATTATGATGGAGCACGCATTATTTATACGAGGTCTTTTAGATCCGTCAGAATGTGAGCTTATAGACACTGCCGATGAATTTGCTCATGAATACTGTGAACTCCTTGAGCTTGCGAAATCTAAGGAATGTAGTATTACTGAAGAATTTAAACATAATCTTAGGGAGAAATCCTTAGATGAAACCATAAAGTACAGTAAATTTAAAGCTGCCGGAACAAAGGGTATTCTTAATAGTGAAATATCCTCAATTATACTTCCCCTTCTTGCAGACCATGTGCTTAGAGAAGCCAATCACTATATACGAATTTTGGATTCCCAACATAAATAATATTTTTCCATATCATGTATGCTTTAAAGCCATCCGTTCCTATTTTGTTTCTGAACGGATGGCTTGTTTGCTTTTAAGAATTAAAATATTTTTATTATTCTACAATAAACGACCTTAATTTGAAAAGTAAAGTTTTTCATTTATAAAATTTACATAATAAAATAACACAAATACTTGATTTTTCTCTTTAAATATGCTAGCCTAGATTAGGTTCTAAATAAAATAATTTTCTTATTTATATATTTTTTGAGGAGGATTATATATGAATTCAAGACAACAGAAAAAATTAAAATCAACGACATCTAAGGTTACCGACACAATAAAGACAACTGAAAACAACGCAAGCATTGAAACAGCTCCTGCTGTAGAAATTGAAGCTGCACCTGCTGTTACGGTTACAGATACAGAGCCTGAAAAAGAAGCTTCCAAGGCTGAAACAGAGGCTGCTGCACCTGCTAAAAAAGCTTCCGCAAAAACTGCAAAGACTGCACCTAAAAAGGCTGCTGCACCTAAGGCAGAGGCTAAAAAGGAACTTATTCCTTCAGTTTACATTCAGTATGCAGGCAATGAAACGGCTCTCGAAAACATTACTGAGCTTGCAAAACAGGCATACGTAGATGACGGACACCGTGTTTCATCTATAAAATCTTTAAATATTTACGTTAAGCCAGAAGAAAATGCTGCATATTACGTTATCAACGAAAAATTTGCCGGCAAAGTAGATTTGTTCTAAACTACATACTCTTTAAGCATCTTAAAAATCCAATAAAAAACAACCATATGAAAAGTTTATTCTTTATCATAAGGTTGTTTTTTTCTTGTTTTATAATATGAACTATATATCTTACGGAAATGAATCTGCCAGACACAATGCCCCCCATCCTGTCTTTTCCGATGGAGACACTTCCCCCGGAAGCTGTTTTGCTCCTCTTATCATATATGCCTTTATCTTCTCTCCATACAGATACATATCATTTCCTCTAACTATTCCCCACTCCATCAATAATGCTGCACTTCCGCTTACAAAAGGGGTGGCAAAGGAGGTTCCGCTTGCTGTTATTGTTCCTCCTCCTGTAGCCGCCGTTGTTATATCTACTCCCGGTGCCACTATATCAGGCTTAACTATACCTCCTGTCCTGTCAAAGCCTCTTCCTGAAAAATCCGCATAGGAATTATTGTAACCGTTATAGGCTCCTACGGATATTATTTTTCTGGCTGTTGATGGTATAGTAAGTGTAGTATCCGGAGTAGGTCTTGTAAATCTGCTTCCGTTTAAATTTGCTGCTGCCGGAAGCCACATATCATATCTTCCGTATACCACCCGACTTCCGTATATTTTTATCTGCCATATACCCTCAGTAATATATGTTTCCCTTGGAATAAAATCTATATATATTTCCTGGTACTGGCTAAATGGAGAAGGCTCCCCGTAATACACCAAAAGCTCTGTCAAATCCGTTCCGTATCTGTAGCTGCCTGCGGTTCTTCCCGATACTAAAATACTTCTGCCAGATGGTGTTATAACCTCTATGTCAAATATATCCACATAATATTTCCATATCTGAAGATTTATTGTAGGCTCATATCTTTCTATTACCAGTTCTACCATTGTATTTCTCTGATTTTCCACATACCCTGAAGTGTGTCCTGCTACAGCTCCCTCGTTTCCGGTGCCTGCCACTATAGTATTTACTCCAACCCCCGATACCTGGTCTATATATGTCTCTATAAGGGATGTTCCATCGTGAGAGCCATATGTATTTCCAAAGCTTAAATTTATTACTATAGGCGTGTTAAGTTTCATTGATGTTCTCACGCAGAAATCCAACGCCTGCATAAGCTCACTTGTTCTTGGAAATGAATTTTCCAAAGGTAATCCCAGCTTCACTGCCAATATATTTGATTTAGGCGCTATCCCAAGATATATGCTTTTATCCTGTGAAAAGTTTCCTGCCGCAATAGCTGCAACCGCCGTGCCATGACCGGACGTATCAATGCTTTTTACTACTTGCTGCTGCATAGTTCTGTTATCATATTTAAGTGCTTCATTTATATCCTCACTATCGTAATAAACACCTATATCATAACCCTCCGGAGGGAGTCTGCCTTCCTCCGGCACTGCCGTCTGGTCCCACAAGCCTATAATCCTTGTTGTTCCGTCACTATTTCTAAATACATTATTGGCATAATCAATGCCGCTGTCTATTACAGCTATAATAACGCCTTCTCCGTAAAGTCCTTCTATTCCCTCCTGTACCCCTGATATACATGATACACTTCTTCCGTTTAACACCGCAAAATTAAGCCGCTTTGGCTTTTCCA
>CALWSG010000042.1 GCA_944384155.1 uncultured Lachnospiraceae bacterium
GAGATAGTGGATAATTCAGTAGACGAGCATCTGGCAGGTTACTGTAAAAATATTAAGGTGATTTTGGAAAAAGACGGAACAGCCACCATAACAGATGACGGGCGTGGAATACCGGTAGGCATAAATGAAAAGGCAGGAATACCTGCGGTTGAGGTAGTATTTACAGTGCTTCATGCAGGAGGAAAATTTGGAGACGGAGGATACAAAATATCGGGAGGACTTCACGGTGTTGGTGCCTCTGTTGTAAATGCATTGTCAGAGTGGCTTGAAGTTACCATAAAATCAGAGGGAAAGGTATACAGACAGAGATATGAAAGAGGGAAGGTGATGTACCCTCTTAAGGAGATTGGAACCTGTTCAAAAAAAGAAACGGGAACATCAGTTACGTTTTATCCTGATAAGGAAATATTTGAGAAAACTTACTTTAAGGCGGATGCAATAAAAAGCAGGCTCCACGAAACAGCATACTTAAATCCCGAGCTTACCATAACCTTTCAAAATAAAAGGTTTGGTGAGGAGGAGGATATACTGTACCACGAGGAAGAAGGCATAAAGGCATACGTAAAGGACTTAAACAGCGGAAAGAATGTCCTGCATGATGTTATATACTATAAACGAAGTGTAGAAGGCATAGAGGTAGAGGCAGCTATTCAGTTTATAGATGAATTTCAGGAAAACATACTTGGATTCTGCAACAATATATATACTCAGGAGGGTGGAACACACATAACAGGCTTTAAGACAAAGTTTACAATGGTGATTAATCAGTATGCAAGGGAGCTTGGAATACTTAAGGAAAAGGATGCAAACTATACAGGCGTTGATGTAAGAAACGGCATGACGGCAGTGGTGGCTGTTAAGCATCCTGAGCCAAGGTTTGAAGGGCAGACAAAGACAAAGCTTGACAATCCTGATGCAGGAAAGGTGACATCAGAGATTACGGGGGAGGAGCTTCAGCTTTATTTTGATAAAAATCTTGATACCTTAAAGCTTGTTATTGCCTGTGCCGAGAAGTCAGCAAAAATAAGAAAAGCAGAGGAAAAGGCAAAAACCAATCTTTTGACAAAACAGAAGTTTTCCATAGACAGTAACGGAAAGCTGGCAAACTGTGAAAGCAGAAATCCTAAGGAGTGTGAGGTGTTTATAGTAGAGGGTGATTCTGCGGGAGGCTCTGCAAAAATGGCAAGAAACAGAAGAACTCAGGCAATTATGCCTATCAGAGGTAAAATCTTAAATGTAGAAAAGGCTACAATAGACAAGGTTTTGGCAAATGCAGAGATAAAAACAATGATAAATGCATTTGGCTGCGGATTTATGGAGGGCTATGGCAATGATTTTGACATAAGCAGGCTTAGATACAATAAAATTATTATTATGACAGATGCAGATGTTGATGGTGCCCACATTGCAACACTTCTTCTTACATTTTTCTATAGGTTTATGCCGGATTTAATAAACCAAGGTCATGTGTATCTGGCAACTCCTCCTCTATATAAGGTAGTTCCAAAGAAAAAGGGAAAAAACAGTGATGAGGGAGAATACCTTTATGACGACAAGGCATTGGAAAAATACAGAAGGACACATAAGGGAGATTCCTTTACACTTCAGAGATATAAAGGTCTTGGAGAAATGGACGCAGAGCAGCTTTGGGAGACAACCCTGAATCCGGAAACAAGAATATTAAAGCAGGTGGAAATAGAAGACGGAAGAATGGCATCAGAGGTGACAAGCATGCTTATGGGAAATGATGTTCCTCCGAGACGTGCATTTATATATGAACACGCTAATGATGCCGAATTAGATATTTAGGAGGTAAAGAATGTCGGAGCAGATTTTAAAAACAGAATTTTCTGAGGTAATGCAGAAATCATATATAGATTATGCCATGAGTGTTATCTGTGCCAGAGCTTTGCCTGATATTAGGGACGGTCTTAAGCCTGTTCAAAGACGTGTGCTTTATGCAATGGACCAGCTTGGATTAAACCACGATAAGCCCCACAGAAAATCTGCACGTATAGTCGGCGATACCATGGGTAAGTACCACCCTCATGGGGACAGTTCTATATATGACGCATTGGTGGTTTTGGCGCAGGACTTTAAAAAGGGAATGGCACTTGTTGACGGACATGGAAACTTTGGCTCCATAGAGGGAGACGGAGCGGCTGCCATGCGTTATACAGAGGCAAAGCTTAAAAAGTTTACTCAGGATGTATATCTGGCTGACCTTGATAAAAATGTAGTGGACTTTGGGCCTAATTTTGACGAAACAGAAAAAGAGCCTGTGGTTTTGCCTGTAAAGGTGCCTAATATACTTATCAACGGAGCTGAGGGTATAGCTGTAGGCATGACAACCAATATACCTACCCATAATCTTAAGGAGGTTCTTGACGGTGTTATTGCATATATGGATAATAATGATATAACAACGGCAGAGCTTATGGAACATATAAAGGGACCCGACTTTCCAACGGGAGGTATAGTTGTAAATAAAAGTGAGCTTTTAAGCATTTATGAGAGCGGTACGGGAAAGATAAAGCTAAGAGGAAAGACAGTATTTGAGCCTGCCGGAAAAAAAGGTGAAAAAGACAAGCTTGTTATAACAGAGATACCGTACACCATGATAGGTGCCAATATCGGAAAATTTATAGCCGACATTGTTGAATTAATAGAAACCAAAAAGCTTACAGAGGTTATGGATATTACAAACGAATCCTCAAAGGAAGGAATAAGAATAGTTCTTGAATTAAAGAAAAACGCAGATGTTGAAAAGATAAAAAATATATTATATAAAAAGACAAAGCTTGAGGATACCTTCGGTGTCAATATGCTTGCCATAGTTGACGGAAGACCGGAAACACTGGGACTTAAGTCAATAATAGAAGAAAACGTAAAGTTTCAGTATGAAATAAATACAAGAAAATACACATATCTTCTGAATAAAGAGTTAGAGCAAAAGGAGATAAAGGAAGGTCTTATAAAGGCGTGTAATATTATTGACCTTATTATAGAAATACTTAGAGGCTCAAACAGCTTAAAGGATGCAAAGGATTGTCTCGTAAACGGCAATACTGAAAATATTAAATTTAAAAATAAGGAGTCTGCCATATATGCAGGAGAGCTTTCCTTTACGGAAAAGCAGGCACAGGCAATACTTGATTTAAGGCTGTATAAGTTAATAGGTTTGGAGATACTTGCTCTTGAAAAGGATTATGAGGATATTGTAAACAGAATAGCAAAGTATGAGGATATTCTGGAAAACAAAAGCTCCATGACAAAGGCAATAAAAAAAGAGCTTGAAGCGATAAAGAAGGAATACTCTGTAGTAAGAAAGACTTTGATAGAGGACGGAAAGGAAGCTGTGGTGATAGAAGAAAAGCCTGTCGAGATGGAGATTGCATTCCTTATGGACAGGTTCGGCTATGCCAAGACCATAGATATGTCAGCATTTGACAGAAACAGAGATACTGTAATGTCCGAAAACAAATATGTATTTACCTGTATGAATACAGATAAAATATGCGTGTTTACAGATACGGGAAGCCTGCATCAGGTTAAGGTAAGAGATATACCTTTTGTGAGGATAAAAGACAAGGGAACCCCTATAGATAATATTTGCAATTATAACAGCAGTATGGAAAGCATAACAGGTGTATTTCCAATGGGAGCCATGAGGGATAATAAGCTGTTATTTGCAACAAAGCTTGGAATGATGAAGCTTGTGGATGCATCAGAGTTTGATGTTAGTAAAAAAACAGTGGCAGCCACAAAGCTTATGGAGGGTGACAGCGTTGTAAGTGTATATATTATAGAAGCCGACAGGGTGACAGAATCATATGGTGATAATATATATGATGATATGGGGGATGGAATATTCAGTGATGAAACAGGTCAGATGGCAATGTTTGCCGATATAATGGAATCAGGAGGAAACATAGTTACAAACGGTCAGGAAGAGGCAGGAGAATTTGTTACGGAAAAGCTTGTGGTGTTAAGAACAGCAAATAACTTATTCTTAAGATTTCCTTTAAAGGAAATTCCGGAAAAGAAAAAGGGAGCTGTAGGTGTAAGAGGACTTAAGCTTGGAAAGGAAGATACTGTCACAAACGTATATATTATGGATGCAGGTGACAGTGTGATTGTGGATATTATGGGAACAGAATATGACTTAAGAAGGCTTAGTACCAAAAAAAGAGACCAGTCACCGCAAAAACCAAAAAAATAACATTGTTTATACTCCTATGGTGTGGTAATATATTATTATAGTTGTATCAACAAAGGAAGGCAGGTTATAATATGGGAACGGGAAAATATGTGGGATATGTTGGCTCGTACACACACGGAAATGCAAAGGGAATAACAATATGTGATGTGGACATTGAGGAAGGAATATTTATTCCAAGAAAGGAAGTAGAGGTTAAGAATGCTTCCTATTTAAGAATAGCAAATAACGGACAGTTTTTATATTCTGTGTCTGATTTGGGAATTACTGCATTTAAGATACTTGAGGACGGCGATTTGGAGTTTATGAATTTAGGTTCAATAAACGGAATGAGGGCGTGTCATATAAGCGTTGATAAAGACGATAAATTTATTTATACGGCAGGCTACCATGACGGAAAGGCATCTGTTGTAAGAATTAATGAGGATGGAAGTGTTGGAGAGCTTACGGCAGAGGTATTTCATAAGGGTATGGGCAGTATTGCAGAGAGGAATTTCAGACCTCACATAACATGTACAAGACTGACGCCCGACGGAAAATTTCTTGCAGCCTGTGATGTGGGAATAGATCAGGTTAAGCTGTATGAGTTTAACCACGATACAGGTGCCATTAAGCTTATGGATATATTAAGATGTGAGTTGGAGTCTGCTCCAAGAAGCATATTATTCTCACATGACGGAAAATTTGCTTATCTTATCTGCCAGCTTAAAAATACTGTAAATGTATATACATATGACAGCAGTGACGGAACTCCGGATTTTGAACTTATACAACAGATAAGCACACTGGGAAAGAAGTATAATGATAAGAGTGCAGTTGCGGCACTTAGATTTACACCTGACGGAAAGTATTTGTTCTGCTCAAATGCAGGAGACAACAGCATTGCGTTTTTTGAGAGGGATGAAAAAACAGGTATGCTTACAAAGCGTTCAGTGCTTCCTGTAAGCGGTGATTATCCAAAACAGATATGTATATTTCCTGATCAAAAGCACCTTGCATCACTCAATCACGAATCAAATGAGATGACATTTTTCACCATAGATTATGAGAACGGAATTATAGTACAGCACGGCAAGCCAATGCCTGTAGAGACACCTAACTGTGCCGTTATAAAAAAGTTATCGTAATAAAGCGTTATTCTGACCAGTTTGAAATAATGTAATAAAGTGAGAGCGTCGGTTAATGCCGACGCTTTTATATGTCCGGCAGAAAGGAAACAATTATGTTTAAAACATATAAAGAGGCATATGAATATTTTTATGGAAAGAAAAACCATTATTGGGATTTAGGACTTGACAATATAAGGAATTTTTTAAAACATTTTGGAAGTCCCGAAAATAAAATAAATATTATACAGGTGGCAGGAACAAATGGAAAAGGCTCAGTGTCAGCATTTATGTCAAATATACTTATAAAAAGCGGCTTTAGGACAGGAAGGTATAACTCTCCGGCAGTGTTTGAGGAAAGGGAAAACATTACCGTAAATAATATTAAAATGTCAGAGGAGGAATTTACGGAAATTGTTAATTATATGTATGATGCAATGGAAAGCTCAGAGAGAGAGAAAAAGTTGCCAACTGTTTTTGAACTTGAAACTGCTATGGCAGTCATTTATTTTTATAAGGCAAAATGCGATATAGTTATACTTGAGGCCGGGCTTGGAGGAATGACTGATGCCACAAATGTGTCAGAGAAAAATCTTATATCAGTCATAACATCAGTGTCATATGACCATATGAAATATCTTGGAAATACTATAGGGGAAATAGCAAAAATAAAGTCAGGTATAATAAAGAAGAATTCATGTGTTGTGCTGGGAGTAAATAATAACACAGCGTGCCAAATAATAAGTACAAGGGCAAAGGAAGAAAATGCCGTACTTAAGAAGGTCAGAAAAAAGAATATTATAATACATGAAAGCAGCGTAAAAGGTCAGATATTTTCTTATGGAAGATTTCACAGCTTATGCATAAGGCAGGCAGGAAAATATCAGGCGGAAAATTCGGCGGCGGCAATAGAAGCAGTACTTATGCTTAAGGAAATATGTGAGAAGGGTAATGACAGGCTTCTTAGGGAAAAAGGTTCGGGCATATGTGAGGAAGCATTAAGAGCCGGGCTTATGGAAACAGTGTGGCATGGAAGATTTGAGACTATATCGGAAAAACCTCTTATTATAGCAGATGGTGCCCACAATCCTGATGCTTCAAAAAGACTTAAGGAAAGCATAGAGGATTGCCTTAAGGATTATAATATAGTGTGTATAATGGGAGTGTTTAAGGATAAGGATTATAAAGCTATAATTAAGGAGATGGTGCCTTATATATATAGAACAGTTACGGTAACTGTACCGGATAAGAGAGCCTTGCCGGCAGAAGATATAAAAGCAGCCATATTGGAGACAGCCGGTAAAGTAAATTATGAAAGTAAAGAAGATATGGAAAAATATAAAATAAAGGCAGCACAAAATTACAGTGAGGCAATAAAATCAGCAGAAGAAATGGCAAAAGAATATAGTATGGAAAACGGAAGGGAAACAGCAATAATAGCCTTCGGCTCACTGTCATACTTAAAATACATAAAAAAATAAATTATTTACCATAAAGAAAGGCTAAGCATAATGAAAATAGGAAACAGAGATTTTGACACAAAAAACAATACGTACATAATGGGAATATTAAATGTAACACCGGATTCTTTTTCAGATGGAGGAAAATGTAACACCGTTGATAAGGCACTGAAGCATACGGAAGACATGATTAGTGAGGGAGCAGACATTATTGATATCGGTGGGGAATCAACAAGACCAGGTTATGAAAGGGTTACAAAGGAGGAGGAGATAGAAAGAGTTGTGCCATATATAGAGGCTGTAAAGAAAAACTTTGATATACCTGTATCAATAGATACATATAAGGCATTGGTAGCACAAGAGGCAGTGAAAGCAGGAGCAGACCTTATAAATGATATATGGGGCTTTAAGGGAGATAAGGATATGGCATATGCTGCGGCAAAGTATCAGGTGCCATGCTGCATTATGCATAACAGGGATTTAAAAATAAATCCATACAGGGATTTTTTGGAGGATGTTGTCTCTGATTTGCAGGAAAGTATAGATATAGGACTTAAGGCAGGAGTTAAGCTTGAAAATCTTATAACAGATCCGGGAGTAGGGTTTGGAAAAACCCTTGAGAATAATCTTGCCATTATGAATAATCTGGAAATTTTACACAGACTTAAATGTCCGATTCTTCTTGGAACATCAAGAAAATCAATGATAGGACTTACTTTAAACCTTCCTGTCAATGAAAGGACAGAGGGTACAGTTGTAACAACCGTTATGGCAGTAATGAAGGGCTGCGGATTTGTAAGGGTTCATGATGTAAAGGAAAATTACAGGGCAGTAAAAATGACAAGGGCAATAATAAATGCATTATAGCATTAAAGGGCTAATATCCATAATGCGTTTGTTTAGAACAGGATGTACTTTAAAAGGGGCTATTTGTTTTAATGGAGTCAGAACAAAGTCCCTTTTATCCATTTCAGGATGTGGAATTACAAGAAGGGGATCATCAGTGACAATGTCATCATAAAACAGTATGTCAAGGTCAAGAGTTCTTGGTCCCCAGTGAATGTTTCTTTCTCTGCCTGCATTTTGCTCAATGGAATTTAAAAATGAGAGAAGCTCATAAGGTGAGAGCAGGGTTTTAACCTCCATGACACCATTAAGAAAATCAGGCTGCTCCTTATATCCGTAAGGCTTTGTTGTAATATAGTCGGATACTTTATATACATGACAGAAAGGACTTTCATTTATTTCCTTTACGGCTGTGTCAAGATACATTTTTTTATCACCTATATTGGAGCCCATAGCAATATATGCTGTATGACGGCCCTTTGATATATTTACGCTTATATCGTCAAAGGGAAGTCCTACAGGTGCGTCGGGCTTAGAAAGCTTAAGGGATATGGAATATATATCGGGAAAAGCAAGAAGGATTTCCGTGGCAATATAATCGGCAGCAGACTCTATCAGCTTAAATGTTTTTTTGTTCATAAGCTTCGTCATAAGCTGACAGACGGCACCGTAATCAACGGCATCTTCCAAATCATCACTTTTATATGCATTGGTTATATCGGTATACAGTTTTGCAGACAGAAAAAAACGCTGTCCTTTTTTTTGCTCACTGCTAAATACACCGTGATAGGCATATACCTCCAAATTGTTTATTTCAATATATGATGCATTATTCATAATAAGCCTCCTAATATTTACAAATCTTTTAGTCACAACAAATATTTTAAAATTATAATATGAGTAAAGTATATCAGATTATATCTGGAAAATCAAATCTCCGGTTTCCGTATTTTTTATTTATAGTGCCAAAAGCATCTTCCATATATTGCTTAATATAAGGGGATTTGATATAATCGGATTGTTAATCGTTATGAGCAAAAAGCGTGCATAGAAATGAGGATTATTGTGAGGTATAAAAACATTGTTGAAGGTACTTTTATATCACGGCCTAACAGATTTATAGCATATGTGAAAATAAATGATACAGGGAAAACAGAGATGTGCCATGTGAAAAACACAGGAAGATGCAGGGAGCTTTTAATACCCGGGGAAGCAGAGGTATACCTTGAGGACTGTGGCAGGGACAGTGAGGAAGGCCTTAAAAAGAGAAAGACAAGATATTCCGTTATAGGGGTAAAAAAGGGAGATTATATTATAAATATGGATTCTCAGGCACCTAACAAGGCAGTATATGAGTGGCTTATATCAGGCAGGTTTAATAAAGAGGTATCAAATGTAAAAATGGAATATAGCTATGGAAAGTCAAGGATAGATGCATTTTTTATGCTAAAGGGAAAAAAATGCCTTATGGAAGTCAAGGGAGTTACTTTGGAAGACAATGGCGTTGTAAGATTTCCCGATGCTCCTACCCAAAGGGGAGTGAAGCATATACATGAGCTTATACATGCATTAGAGGAAGGCTACGAATCATATATAGTATTTGTTATACAGATGAGAGGAGTAAAATACTTTGAGCCAAATGATGTGATGGATAAGGAATTTGGAGATGCGTTAAGGGAGGCACAGTTAAAGGGAGTTAAAATACTTGCAGTGGACTGTGCCGTAGAACCCGGTGCTATGGAGATAAATGATTACGTAGAGGTAAGAACAGGCGTTTAAGGTGCAGAACGGAGGAAAACATGAAATTACGGGAAGAAAAAGGCAATGTATACATAGATAATGTAACGGATTTTAATATTGAACAGACTTTGGAGTGCGGACAGTGCTTTCATTTTGAAAAGCTTGATGATATGGAGTATGCAGTAGTAGCCTATGGAAGGCTGCTTCACATAAGGCAGGAAAATGATACTCTGATATTTATGGAAAAATCAGGGGAGGAAGTAGAAAAAATATGGGTACCTTATTTTGATTTAGAGAGAGATTACAGTTATATAAAGAAAGTCCTCATTAAGTCAGATAAAAAGCTTGAGGAAGCCATAAGGGAAAAATATGGCGTAAGAATTCTCAACCAGGAGTTTTATGAAACATTAATTTCATTTATTATATCACAAAATAAGCAGATTCCCCATATAAAGAAAATAGTGTTTGACCTGTCGGAAAGGTTTGGAAGCTACATTGGAAGCATAAAGGGAAGAGAGTATTACAGCTTTCCGGGAGTAAAAGAGCTTGGTAATATTACGGAGGAGGACTTTCGTGAGTTAAAAACAGGCTTTAGGGCACCTTATCTCACATGTGCCGCCAAAATGCTTAACGAAGGCTTAACAGATGAGTCAATTAAGGGAATGTCATATGATATGGCAAAGGAGAGGCTTACACAGATAAGGGGAGTGGGAGAAAAGGTTGCCAACTGCGTACTTTTGTTTGGACTCTCCTACAGAAATGCATTTCCTGTAGATGTGTGGGTGAAAAGAACAATGGAATCAGTTTATTTTGACGGCTCAGACACTCCAAAGGAGACCATATCAAAGTTTGCCAGGGAAAGATTTGGCGAATACGGAGGATATGCACAGCAGTACTTATTTTATTATGGGAGAAGCAACAAAATAAAGTAATTATATTTATAAAGAAATTGTAAAAAAACACAAAATAGTACTTTGGTACTATTGAAATATACACTATATGGAATTAAAATACAAACTAGAGTTAGCACTCAAATGAAATGAGTGCTAATAAACTAAAAAGGAATGATAACAAATTATTTATATTAATTAAGGAGGTCTTTTTCATGAAGTTAGTACCATTAGGAGACAGATTAGTAATTAAGCAGGTAGTTGCAGAGGAGACAACAAAGTCAGGTATTGTACTGCCTGGTCAGGCTAAGGAAAAGCCACAGGAAGCAACTATAGTTGCAGTTGGAAAGGATGTTAAGGCAGAGCTTGGGGAAGGAGATATGGTTATTTACTCAAAGTATGCAGGAAATACAGTTAAGGTTGATGAGGAAGAATACATCATCGTTAAGGAAGAGGATATATTGGCAGTAGTAAAATAAATGCTGAGAATTACCCGCAAAATTATAATATAAATTATCAGGAGGATATTTAATCATGGCAAAGGAAATTAAATATGGAGCAGAGGCAAGAAAGGCTTTAGAGGAAGGCGTTAATAAGTTAGCAGACACAGTAAAGGTTACACTTGGACCAAAGGGAAGAAATGTAGTTCTTGATAAATCTTTCGGAACACCATTAATTACAAACGACGGTGTGTCAATAGCAAAGGAAATAGAGCTTGAGGATGCATTTGAGAATATGGGTGCACAGCTTGTTAAAGAAGTAGCTACAAAGACAAATGATGTGGCAGGCGACGGAACAACAACAGCTACAGTGTTAGCTCAGGCAATGATAAATGAGGGAATGAAGAATTTAGCAGCAGGAGCAAATCCAATTGTACTTAGAAAAGGAATGAAGAAGGCAACAGATGCGGCTGTTGAAGCTATTAAGAAAATGAGCAGCAAGGTAAACGGCAAGGAGCAGATAGCAAGGGTTGCTGCTATTTCAGCAGGTGATGATGAAGTAGGAAATATGGTTGCAGATGCAATGGAAAAGGTTTCAAATGACGGAGTTATCACTATAGAGGAATCTAAGACAATGCAGACAGAGCTGGACTTAGTAGAAGGTATGCAGTTTGACAGAGGATATATTTCAGCTTATATGTCAACAGATATGGATAAGATGGAGGCAATTCTCGATGACCCGTATATCTTAATTACAGACAAGAAGATTTCCAATATTCAGGAAATTCTTCCTATACTGGAGCAGATTGTTCAGTCAGGCTCAAGACTCTTAATTATAGCAGAGGATGTTGAAGGTGAGGCATTGACAACATTAATCGTAAATAAGTTAAGAGGAACATTCCAGGTTGCAGCAGTTAAGGCTCCGGGATACGGCGACAGAAGAAAAGAAATGTTAAAGGATATTGCAGTGCTTACAGGCGGTACAGTAATATCAGAGGAGCTTGGACTTGAGCTTAAGGATACTACAATGGATCAGCTTGGCAGGGCTAAATCCGTTAAGGTTCAGAAGGAAAATACAATTATTGTTGACGGCTGCGGTGATAAGGATGAGATAGCAGGAAGAGTAAGCCAGATTAGAGCACAGCTTGAGACAACAACATCTGAGTTTGACAGAGAGAAGCTTCAAGAAAGACTTGCAAAGCTTGCAGGAGGAGTTGCAGTTATCCGTGTAGGTGCCGCTACAGAGACAGAGATGAAGGAAAAGAAGCTCCGTATGGAGGATGCATTAAATGCTACAAGAGCAGCAGTAGAGGAGGGTATTATAGCAGGAGGTGGTTCTGCTTATATCCATGCATCTAAGGAAGTTGAAAAGCTTGTTGCAGAGCTTGAAGGTGACGAAAAAACAGGTGCAAAGGTTGTACTTAAGGCACTTGAGGCACCATTGTTTGCAATAGTAGCAAATGCAGGCCTTGAAGGCTCAGTTATTGTTAATAAGGTAAGAGAGGCAGAGGTTGGAACAGGCTTTGATGCATATAAGGAAGAATATGTATCAATGGTAGATGCAGGAATACTTGATCCTGCAAAGGTTACAAGAAGTGCATTACAGAACGCAACAAGTGTTGCTTCAACACTTCTTACAACAGAGTCAGTAGTTGCAACAATCAAGGAGGATACACCTGCTATGCCTGCTAACCCTGGTATGGGAATGATGTAATAGGACTGCAGTATAAAGCTTAATAGACGTTTAAGATACCGGCATGGTCATTGTGACTGTGCCGGTATTGCTGTTTTTATAAAAAGATTTTATGAGACTTTAATTTAAGAAGCCGAAAGTTGACAGTAAGTGCAGTATATGGTAACATGAAAATAAGAAAAAGAGGCAGGATTAATGTAAAACCCGATTTATGATTTAATTTAGTGCAAAAGATAAAAGTATGTTGATTTAGTTGTAGTTTCACAGGCAAATTATAAATATGTGTGGGGAGCGTGTCTTAAAATTTTCTGAAACACGTTCCCGGAAATGGAGGTATGTATGATTAACGCAAGGAAAGCCATGATAATGGCAGCAGTGACAGGTATAATTGTTTTGGCAACAGGCTGCGGCAGCAAAACAAGCCCGGATATACAGGAGGAAAGGGAGAATACAGCTTCAACAGAAGAGATGGAAACCAAAGCCATGCCTGTTTATAAAACAGTAAGTGAATTTAAGGAAAGTGCAGAGAGAGGCGAAAAATGTATTTTGGCATCAGGGAAGATTGAAGATTTATGGATTGACGGTAATGTTATTTTTGATGGAGAGTCATTTTATGTAGAAGGTAAGGAGGAGGAGAAATATAAGTATATAGTTGACATTAGGGGAAGACTTAGAAACGCTGTAAATGACAGTCATTTGGTATATCTTTCACAGGAGGAGTTTACGTGGGGGAATATGAATTTATAGTATATGCAAGACAGCTTTTTGATGAAGAAGGAAATACTGTATACGGTGGTGACCGTAATGATATGGAAGCGAAATTCCATGAAACAACGAAACTCATAGGGGTTGATTTTTATTGATTATAAGTACGGTATATGACATAAAATGAGAAAACTTAAAGAGATACAATGTTGTTATTTACATAAAAATAGTTTATAATGATAATTGTAGACTAAGATGAAACTATCTACACAAAAAAATATATGTGCAGAAATGAGGAATTATATGCAGTATGAGATTAAAGGAACACCGTTTCCTGTAGTGGAGTGTCAACTGGAACAGGGAGAAGGAATGATAACTGAAAAAGGCTCTATGGTATGGATGTCCCCCAACATGGAGATGGAAACAACAGGGGGCGGCATAGGAAAGATGTTCGGAAAGGCATTTTCCGGAGAGTCAATGTTTCAAAATATATACAGACCATCTAACGGAAACGGACTTATAGCCTTTGGCTCCAGCTTTCCGGGAACAATTATGCCATTTATGATTTTTCCGGGCAATGAAATTATAGCACAGAAGTCGGCATTTTTGGCATCGGAGATGGGAGTTACACTGTCGGTACATTTTCAGAAAAAGATGGGAGCAGGCTTTTTTGGAGGAGAAGGCTTTATTATGCAGAGGTTGTCAGGAAACGGCATGGCATTTATAGAGATAGACGGTGCCGTACAGGAGTATGAGCTGGGACCCGGACAGTGTATAGTTGTTGATACAGGAAATCTTGCAGCCATGACAGTAAGCTGTCAGCTTGAGATAAGACAGGTACAGGGAATTAAAAATAAACTGCTGGGTGGAGAAGGCTTTTTCAACACTGTTGTTCACGGACCTGGAAAAGTATGGCTTCAGACCATGCCTATAAGCTCAGTGGCTGCCTCATTGGGAGCTTTTTATGGCAGCAACTAAAAATATACATAATAGTATTTTGAGATAATTAAAATCCATTTATATGAATATTTTGTAAAGGTGTGAAGACTGATTACAGGTTTCACACCTTTTTTGTAATATAAGATAGAAATTTTTTAATGTATTATTTAGTGTTAAGGGGATAAAATATTTATATCCATATGGTTAATTAATTTTCAAAAATAAAAGGGGTTGTCGGTAAATAACGATTTTTAACTCCTAAAAATCAAAAAGGTAACATCCCTGAAAAATCAATACTTTCAAAGTATGAGTTATCCTTTCAGGGATGTTACCTTTTATATTTTATAATTATTTTTGGGCACACGAAATAAACCTATGCCGGTTCTGGGTTTGCACTTTTTTCTAAGCTGTTTTTTGTTCTGGTTTACCTTCAAATTTCTTTAATCCGCCTTGCGTAAATCTGTGGTATTTATTCATGTTCCGGCCTATCACAAACAACAGAAATTCCTTATACACCTTCTCTGACGAACGATAATGAAATCTTCTGAAATTTTCATTTTCTTTGATGTCACCAAAATGTCCCTCTGTCTGAATGGAGCGAATCTGTCGGTTTAAGATTCCTTTGTCACTCATTATGTTTGTATGTGACTGCGTCTGCAATTCTTCCCACAGCTCATTTATCTTCATTATCTTGTTTTTATCTTTGTCTGTTTCATCATTATATTTATACAGACACTTCGCCTTATGAGAACATCCGCCACAATCGTTGCAGCCATAAACCTCATAAGTCTGTACATAACCATTGTTAGTACGTCTTTCTGTTTTCAGATGTTCAAGCTTTCTTCCATCGTGACAATAATAACAGTTTTCATCCTCTGCGTGTCTCATGTTATAATGCTTTCCTATGTCATTCTTATAGGCTCTCGTCTTCATTTTCTCATGGGTCTGAAGCTTAATATACGGATTTATGTTGTTTTCCCTGAGATAGAGAAGGTTCTTTTCACTACAGTAACCACTGTCAGCAGTGACATCTTCCGGATAAAAATCAAATGCTTTTTTATGCTTTTCTAACACAGGAATAAGCGTATCATAATCAGTTCGGTCATTGCTCACATATGTATGAATTATAAAATAGTTTTCCACTGCAATCTGTACATTATATGCAGGTTTGAGCTGTCCATTAAGCATATGGTCTTCTTTCATTCTCATGAATGTTGCCTCAATGTCAGTCTTTGAATAACTGTTTCTGTCTTTGCCCATTATTTCAAAACATTCCTTGTACTGCATCAGACGTCTGCCACATTCTTCCGGTTCTTCATACAGTTTCTGTAACTGTGATTTACGCTGACCTTTTCCTGATGCAAATGTTATTCCTTCACCCTCTGCAATTTTCAGAAGATTTTCCTGAAGTTTAAGAAGTTCTAATGGTGAGCAGTTGTTTATTTCAATCCTGCGGTTGTTGGAAAGTTTTTTATGCTTTGTCAGCTTTCTCTGTCTGTTTTTTTCTATTGTTTCCCGGACTTTGTTCATGCCTTCAATGACAAACATGACAGCCTCTCCGATTTCATATTTTTCATCGAAACCATTTTCAGTAACATATTTATTGTACGAGTTGTAGAGAGCATCTGTTTTATCCAGCAGACCTGCAAGATGATAATTAATACTTCCACGCCATACGAATGTGTAACGGTTGGCATTTGCCTCTATCTTGGTACCATCAATAAACAATTCCTTAAGTGTGATATGTCCTTCTTTTTCAAGCATTCTGACAAACTGGTAATGAAGGTCATCAAGAACATCCGTGGTAAGTCTTTTGTCAATAAATTCATAGAATGCATCCCTTTTTGGTTTCTGGCCTTTTGCAAGCCAGATAAACGCAAGATCTCTTTCACAAAGTTCCACTATCTTATCGACTGATGTTACACCCCTCATTCTTGCATATGTAACAATAGCATACATCATGATTGGATTATACCCTGTTCTTCCCTTAGGTGAATAGCGAGCGGTAAGGCTCGAAAAATCAATGTCCTCCAATACTTTTTTTAGGGTATAGACCGGATCGTCATCGGGTAAATTCAATTTGAAGAAACTAAAGTTAATTTTCTGTTGCCCAATTTCAAAAAATTCGTTATAATAATCTTGTTTTTGCATAGTTACATTATAACATATGTAACGGAGAAAAGGTGGTTATCGTTAGCCATCTTTTTCTTTTTTT
>CALWSG010000043.1 GCA_944384155.1 uncultured Lachnospiraceae bacterium
GTAAGCACAGTAATGTGTTAAGCTGACTGATACTAATAGGTCGAGGACTTGACCAAAGGAAGGGAAGAAGAGTTCGGAGAGAATAAGGATGAATATTTAGTGTGTAGTTTTGAAGGTATAAAGCCTTCCAATATGACAGTTTCACCGAAATTGTCATTTTTTTGGAATAAGTATGTTAATAATTATGGCCCGATGGCTCAGTTGGTTAGAGCGCCGCCCTGTCACGGCGGAGGTCGTGGGTTCGAGTCCCATTCGGGTCGCTTTAAATGGAATTTGGGATCTTAGCTCAGCTGGGAGAGCATCTGCCTTACAAGCAGAGGGTCACAGGTTCGAGCCCTGTAGGTCCCATTTATATAATATAGTTCGCCGACATGGCTCAATTGGCAGAGCAGCTGATTTGTAATCAGCAGGTTATCGGTTCAAGTCCGATTGTCGGCTTTATGGGTAGATTCCCGAGTGGCCAAAGGGGACAGACTGTAAATCTGCTGCAATTTGCTTCGGTGGTTCGAATCCACCTCTGCCCATTCTGTTTTATAAAAACAGCAAAAATTTAATATCGCGGGGTGGAGCAGTCTGGAAGCTCGTCGGGCTCATAACCCGAAGGTCACAGGTTCAAATCCTGTCCCCGCAACTCGGCAGCATTAAAAAATGTTTGCCAAAATGCCCAGTTAGCTCAGTTGGTAGAGCAGAGGACTGAAAATCCTCGTGTCTCTGGTTCGATTCCGGAACTGGGCATTTTATATTTTACAGTGTCAGTTGAAAGCTTCGATTTGTATCGAAGCTTTTTGTAATTGATTATATCACATGATTGTGATAAAGTTTAATGGTGGATAGTGTTAATCCTTCGGAATGAAGATTAAGATAATAACGGGATTTAAATAAAATAGCTAAATATAATAAACATTATGGAAAAAGAAACCTTATACGGAAAACTGAATAAATATAGCAGGGATAATTATTATCCTTTTCATATGCCGGGGCATAAGCGAAGGACAGATATTATATATGAAGGAAACAAGGATGAAATGGGAAGTATACAAAATATAGAAGACTTGTCACCTTACGTATATGATATAACAGAGATAGACGGCTTTGATAATCTTCATATGCCGGATGGCATAATAAAAGAGAGAATGGATAGGGTTAGTGAGTTTTATCAGTCAGAAAAGAGCTTTTTCTTAGTAAATGGCAGTACATGCGGTATATTGTCTGCAATAGGAGCTGCCTGTCACAATAAAAATAAAATTATAATGGCAAGAAATTCACATAAATCCGCATACAACGGTGTTTTTGTGAATAAGCTGGAGGCATTATATATATATCCCGGTATAATAGAAGAATATGGATTAAGCGGGGGAATAAATCCTGATGATATAGAAAGGCTTATAAATAAGGAAGGGCTGTCAGGCGATGATATAGGTGCGGTGTATATTACATCCCCTACATATGAAGGAGTGGTATCTGACATAAAGTCAATAGGAGATATATGCCATAAGTATAACATTCCTCTTATAGTAGACGAGGCACATGGAGCTCATTTCAGTATGCATAATAAATTTCCTGTATCATCATTAAAGCTGGGTGCAGATATTGTTATACAGAGTCTTCATAAAACACTTCCTGCACTTACTCAGACGGCAATTCTTCATGTAAAAAAGGATTCCTTAATTGATTATAAAGAAATTCAAAGGTATTTGTCTATCTATCAGACAAGCAGTCCATCATATGTATTAATGGCAAGTATAGATTGCTGTCTTGACAGGCTGATGAATAATAATAGGTTTACAGCTTTTGAAGTTTTTTACAAAAGGATAGAGGATTTACGGAAAAAGGCAGAAAAGTTTACTAATATAAAAATCATGGGGAAAGAAATAAAGGGAAAAAATAGTGTCTATGACCTTGACATATCAAAAATAGTTATTTTTGCCAATAGTAATATATATAGCGGTGATAAGCTGTATAAAAGAATGCTTGAAAAATATCATCTGCAAATGGAAATGGCATCACTAAAATATATAATAGCACTTACATCTGTCAATGACAGTGAAGAAGGGTTTGACAGATTATATAATGCCTTGTTTGATATAGACAGAGAAATCAGGCTTTATGAAAGCCATGTAAATAACGGGAAAGTACTTATATCAAATAAAGCCATGACTCCTGTTATATGTAGTAAAATCTGTGATGCCGTCTACAGGGAAAAAGAAAATATTGTATTGGAAAGTGCGGAGGGAAGAATGTCAGGAGAATTTATTTTTTTATATCCTCCCGGAATACCTGTTATTGCACCGGGTGAAATGTTTACTAAAGAAATAGTAGAATATTTAAGAGAGTGCAGGTATAATGGTCTTAATATTATAGGAATGGGAAATGAAACCAGAGAGGTTGTTGTTGTAAAGGAAAGCTGGAACAGACTTCAGACTGAGAATTTTAAAAGATATAGGAATGGAGGTTAGTATGGGATATATTTTTTATCTTATGGGTAAAAGCTCATCAGGTAAGGATACAATATATAAGGAGCTGACAGGGAAAAAGGATTTTCCACTTAAGACTGTAACAGGATACACAACAAGACCTAGGAGAAGCGGAGAAAATCAAGGTGTAGAATATTATTTTGTGGATAGAAGTGTATATGAGAATATGCGTAAAAAAGGAATAGTCATAGAGAGCAGGGATTATAATACAGTTTATGGAATATGGACTTATTTTACAGCAGATGACGGTCAGATAAAGCTTGAAAAAGAAGATTATATTATGATGGGTACTTTAGAATCATATGAAAAAGTACGAAATTATTATGGGAGAGAAAAGGTTATTCCTATTTATATAGAGGTGGAGGACGGAGAAAGGCTTTTGCGGGCAATTAACCGTGAGAAAAAACAGTCCGAACCTAAATATGCGGAAATGTGCAGAAGGTTTTTGGCAGATACAAAAGATTTTAGTGAAGAAAACATAAAAAGGTATGGCATAGAAAAAAGATATTATAATGAAAACATTGATTTATGTATAGAAGAGATATACAAGGATATTATGAACAAGACGGGACAGGATGGCAGATAAAGAATATGTATTACACAAGGAGGTGATATGATTGGATATGAATAATATGAAAATATCGGAGCTGCTTACAACTACACAGATAGACCCTTCAAGACAGAAAGCTGCCGCTGATGATTCTTTCAAATTTTCTCTGATAAGCAATATAATGGAAAAGGACCTTCAGGAAAAGGTTGGAGGACTTATGGCACAGATAACTGAGCAGGGAAAAAAGCTGGGGAAAAAAACAGATGTGAGAGATATGAAAAGATACAGAGAGCTTATAAAAAGCTTTTTAAACGAGGTAGTATACCGGTCTCATAAATTTTCAAGAGAAAACTTTCTTGACAGAAGGGGAAGGCACAGGGTATACGGCATAATAAGGCTTATAGATGAAAATCTTGATGAACTGGCAGAGGAGTTATTAAAAGAGGAAAAGGATAATATTGCAATATTAAATAAAATAGATGAAATAAGAGGACTGTTATTAGACATTCTTACATAGAGGATAGTATGAAAAATAAGCTCGAAAGCTTATTTTTCATACAGCTATTTGTGCCAGAGCGTCACAAATAAGCCCTGATGGCAGATGCAAATTGAAGATTTGCATCGCCCCGTCGCATAAAATGCTCCGGAATGGAGATTAGTGTTAAAAATAAGCCCTGATGGCAGACGCAAATTGAAGATAAACGCTCGGGAATGGAGATTAATATGGCGGGATTTGATGATATAAAGGGTCAGGATAGCACAGTAACCCATTTTAAAAATGCTATAAAATTAAATAAAATATCTCACGGCTATATTATAAACGGAGAGCAGGGAATGGGCAAAAAGATGATGGCCGATGCTTTTTCAATGACACTCCAGTGTGAGAAAAAGGGAGATAATCCCTGTATGGTATGCCATTCATGCAGACAGGCACTTACAAGAAATAATCCTGATATACGGTGGATAGTACATGAGAAGCCAAATGTTATATCTGTGGAAGAAATACGTAAACAAATAAATAGTGATGTTTATATTAAGCCATACAGTAATGAATATAAGATATATATTGTAGACGAGGCATCTAAAATGAACACGGCAGCACAAAATGCATTGCTTAAAACACTGGAGGAGCCCCCTGCATATGTAGTAATATTGCTGCTTACAGATAATAAGGATATGATGCTTCAGACAATACTGTCAAGGTGCGTTACAATGGAGCTAAGACCTGTAAGAGATAATATAGTGGAGAATTATCTGATTGAAAAAGCAGGGATTGCAGATTATAGGGCAAAGGAAATATGCTCCTTTGCAGGAGGAAACATTGGAAGGGCAGTGAACCTTGCAGGTTCAGATGATTTTCTTGAACTTAAGGAAAACGTAGTTAAGGTGGTAAAGGGTATAGGCAGGATGACGGTTATGGATATTAATACAGCAATAAAAGAAATTCAGGAGTATAAGGATAGTATAAATGAATATATAGATTTGCTTATTACATGGTACAGAGATGTATTGCTGTATAAGTCGTGCAGAGGATACAAAAATATTATATTTTATGATAATATAAATGAGATAGAAAAGCAGGCACAATTAATTTCCTTTGAAGCCATTGAAAGGGTATTAAAGGAGCTTGACGGCATAAAAGGAAAGCTTAAAATAAATGTAAATTTTGATGTTGTTATGGAATTGGTGTTTATGACCATGAGAGATTGTTTTATATATGGCTAGACAATAAAAGCAGAAATGGTGTATAATTTATTTGGTTTGGTATAAATCAGTTAAAGGAAAGGAAATCAATGGTTAAAATAATAGGAGTAAGATTTAGAAAAGCAGGGAAGATATATTTTTTCAGCCCTCTTGATTTTGAAATAGAAGTTGGAAATCATGTTATTGTAGAAACTGCCAGAGGAGTTGAGTACGGCAATGTGGTTTTAGGTCCGAAAGAAGTTGATGAGAGCAAGGTCATACAGCCGTTAAAGCCTGTAATAAGAGTTGCAACGCCTGAGGACGATAGAACAGAGGAAGAAAATAAGGAAAAAGAGAAAAAGGCATATGATATTTGTCTTGAGAAGATAAAAAAGCATGGTCTTGAGATGAAGCTTATAGATACTGAATATACCTTTGATAACAATAAGGTTCTGTTTTATTTTACTGCTGACGGCAGAATAGATTTTAGGGAGCTTGTAAAAGATTTGGCATCAGTTTTTAAGACAAGAATAGAGCTGAGACAGATAGGAGTAAGAGATGAGACAAAGGCTGTAGGCGGTATAAGCATATGCGGAAGGCCATTGTGCTGTCATTCATATTTGTCTGAGTTTGCACCTGTGTCCATAAAAATGGCAAAGGAGCAGAATTTATCACTTAATCCAACAAAAATATCGGGAGTATGCGGAAGGCTTATGTGCTGTCTTAAGAATGAGGAGGAAACATACGAGGAGCTTAACTCAAGGCTGCCTAATCCGGGAGATTTTGTAACTACAGATGATGGGTACAGGGGAGAGGTTCAAAGTGTAAGTGTGTTAAGACAGCTAGTAAAGGTTATTATAGAGATAAATGACGAAAAAGAAATAAGGGAATATAAAGTAGAGCAGCTTAAGTTTAAGCCTAAGAGAAGAAGAGAAGCCTTAAATATTAATGATGAGGAATTAAAAGCATTAGAAGCACTTGAGAGACAGGAAGGAAAGTCAAAGTTTGATGATTAAACTGCAGCAGGGAGAGAGAATAGACGATTTAGAGAGAAAAGGGTATAAGATAATCCAAAACCGGGGAAGGTTTTGCTTCGGCATGGATGCAGTGCTGCTTTCAGGCTTTGCATTGGTAAAGGATGGGGAAAATGTTATAGATCTTGGGACAGGCACAGGTATTATTCCCATTCTTTTGGAGGCAAAAACAAAGGGAAGCCATTTTACAGGGCTTGAAATACAAAAGGACAGTGCAGATATGGCACAGCGAAGTGTGGCATTAAATAGTCTTGAGAGAAAAATAGATATTGTATGCGGTGATATAAAGGAGGCTGACCTGATATTCGGTAAGGCTTCCTTTAATGTAGTTACATCTAATCCTCCGTATATGAATGACCTCCATGGAATTAAGAATCCTCATGAGGAGCTTGCAATAGCAAGACATGAGGTAATGTGTACACTTGATGATGTTGTAAAACAGGCAGCGGCGCTTCTTAAACCAAAGGGAAGATTCTATATGGTACACAGACCTCACAGACTGGTAGAAATTATAAATACATTTGTAAAGTATAAAATAGAACCTAAAAGGGTAAGGTTTGTACATCCCTACAAGGATAAAGATGCTAACATGGTTTTGATAGAAGGGCTCAGAGGCGGAAAATCCATGATAAAGGTGGAAAGCCCTATTATTGTATATGACAGTGAGGGTAATTATACAGATGAAATATTAAGAATATATGGAAAATAAATATTAACCCCACAGAAACGGAGGAATATAATGGCAGGAAAATTATATCTTGTGGCCACTCCAATAGGAAATCTTGAGGATATAACGTTTAGGGCAATAAGAATATTAAGGGAGGCAGACCTTATAGGTGCAGAGGACACAAGGCACAGTATCAGGCTGTTAAATCATTTTAATATAAAGACACCTATGACAAGCTATCATGAATTTAATAAAATAGAGAAGGCAAAATATCTGGTGGGGGAAATACTGGCAGGAAAAAATATTGCCGTAATAACAGATGCCGGAACTCCGGGAATATCAGATCCCGGGGAGGAGCTTGTAAAGCAGTGCATTGAGGCAGGCATAGAGGTTACAAGTGTTCCGGGACCTGCCGCCTGCATAACGGCACTTACAATGTCAGGACAGAGTACAAGGAGATTTGCATTTGAAGCATTTCTTCCTTATGATAAAAAAGAAAGAGGATTAATACTGGAGCAGCTAAAAGAGGAAACAAGGACAATTATAATATACGAGGCACCTCACAGGCTTGTAAAAACATTGGAGGAGTTGAGAGACATTCTTGGAGACAGGGATATAACACTTTGCAGGGAACTTACAAAGCTTCACGAAAGTGCTGAAAAGTCAACCTTGTCATTGCTTATAGATAAGTATAAAAATTGTGATGTAAAGGGTGAGTATGTTCTTGTAATAGCAGGAAAAACCTTTGAGGAAAAACGCAGGGAGGAGATAGCTTCATTTCAGGAGATAACTGTAGAGGAGCATATGGCAATATATGAGGCAAAAGGAATGGACAGAAAAGAGGCTATGAAGCAGGTTGCCAGAGACAGAGGAGTATCGAAGAGAGACATATATAATATAATATGTAAATAGTTGGGGCATAACAAGTGGAAGCTATGGAAAGGTGTGGTATATATGGTAAGAAAAAGGTTGTCAGAGCTTAGAAAGATAATGGGAAAAACAGGAATAGATGGATATATAATAACGACCTCCGACTATCACGGCTCTGAGTTTGTTGGGGATTATTTTAAGGAAAGAGAGTATATGTCAGGATTTACAGGTTCGGCAGGAACACTTGTTGTTCTTAAGGATAAGGCGGCATTGTGGACTGACGGAAGATATTTTATACAGGCTGAAGAGCAGCTTAGAGGCAGCAGTATAGAACTTATGAGAAGCGGGGAGAAGGGTGTTTGTGATATAAGCACATTTCTTTTAAATAATCTTAAGTACGGTGAAACCATAGGCTTTGATGGAAGATGCGTAAGCAGTGTGTTTGCGGAGAATTTGTGTAAGTGGGCGGCAGATAAGGGAATAAATATTGAGAGTAATATAAATCTTGTGGAAGAAATATGGACTGACAGACCGAAACTGTCTGACAGACCTGTGTGGGAGCTTGGAAATGAATATACAGGTATGGAAGTAATGGAAAAGCTGTCTCTTGTAAGACAAAAAATAAAAGCTTCAGGAGGAGAGGTTCTTGTGCTGTCATCTCTCGATGACATAGCATGGCTTCTTAATCTGAGGGGAGATGATATAAAGTATAATCCTGTCTTTTTATCCTATATGATTATATATGAAAATAAGTCATATCTATATGCAAATAAAAATATTTTCAGTGATAAGATAGTAATAAAGCTTGCAGATGCCGGCGTAGAAATAAGGCCATATAATGATATATATGACAGTCTGGCTAAAATAGAAGAAAACAAAATTGTGCTTGATAAAAGCAAGGTAAATTATGCCATTTTAAAAGGTATAGACAGCAGTAAAACAATAATAAGCAGAATCAATCCCACAACGGAGCTAAAGGCAGTTAAGACAGAAACAGAGGCAGATAATATGGCAAGGGCTCACATCAAAGACGGAGTGGCAGTCACAAGGTTTATGTACTGGCTTAAAAGCAATGTGGGAAAGGAAACAATAACAGAGATAAGCGGAGCAGAAAAATTAGAGTCTTTGAGGGCAGAGCAGGATGGATATATAGGTCCAAGCTTTGAGCCAATAATGGCATATGGAGAGCACGGAGCCATAGTACATTATGCCCCCTCACAGGCTACCAATACAGAATTAAAGGCAGAAAGCTTTCTTCTATGTGATACGGGTGGACATTATTATGAGGGAACAACAGATATAACCAGAACATTTGCCTTGGGAGAGCTTACAGAGGAACAAAAAATGATGTATACTCTTGTCCTTGCAGGAAATCTAAAGCTGGCAGCAGCAAAATTTCCATATGGAATAAGAGGGATTAATCTTGACGTGCTGGCAAGAGAACCGCTATGGAAAAAAGGTTTTGATTTTAAGCATGGAACAGGTCACGGAGTGGGTTATCTTCTTAATGTTCACGAAGGCCCAAATAATATAAGTCCTTATATAATGGCAGACAAGATAAAAGAAGGAGTGCTTGAGGCGGGAATGATTACATCAGACGAGCCGGGTATATATATTAAAGGAAAATACGGAATACGTTTGGAAAATCTTCTTTTATGCAAGGAAGAAAAAATAACAGAGTACGGCAGATTTATGGGATTTGAAACTATTACTGTTGTACCATTTGACCTTGATGCAGTGGATATCTCATTTATGACGGACGAAGAAATATTTCTGTTAAACAGTTACCATAGGAAGGTGTATAAAAAAATCTCCCCATATCTTTCAGGGGAGGAGCTTTTATGGCTTCAAAAGGCTACAAGAGAAGTGAAAAGATACTAAGCCCTTGGAAGTATTATCTTAAATATTATATTTTCGTTAAAGCTTGATACAGTAAGGGAGCCGCCGTGAAGTTCAACTATTTCCTTTGCTATGGCAAGCCCAAGACCTGCACCTCCGCTTTTGGTTCCTCTTGATTGATCCAGCCGGTAGAATTGCTCAAATATCCTTGCAAGCTTTTCGGGAGGAATTGTATTTCCTCTGTTTTTAAAAAATATATAAATATTATTATTATCTATATCCATATTTATATCTATGGTACTGTCAGGATAGCTGTAATTTACTGCATTTCGAAGGAGATTATCAAACACACGCTGTAATTTGTCTCCGTCACAGTTAAGATAGATTGACATGGGAGATGATAAATTACATTGTAAACTCTTTTCCGTAAGCATAGGCTTAAATTCGTACACAAGCTGCTCAAGCATGAAGGACAGATTGATATTGCTTTTTTCAAGAGTGATTGAGGTAAGGTTAAATCGTGTTATGTCAAAAAATTCATTAATTAAATCCTCCAGCCGCTCTGCCTTATCAAGAGATATGGCAATGTATTTGTGCTGAAGCTCAGGAGATATTTCTCTCTCGTCTCTTAGAAGAGTAAGGTATCCTATAACAGAGGTGAGAGGAGTTTTTAAGTCATGTGCCAGATATACAACAAGGTCATTTTTACGCTGCTCAGCCTCCTTTGCTGCACGTTCATTCTGAATGATTTTCATCTTAACATTATTAAGATGAAGCTCATATTCTTTAAGCTCAGGGGGTAATGATATATCTGCTGACTGTGATTCGTATAATTTTTTTGCTGCAAGGCTTAATTCCTCCATATATAAAAATGGCTTTCGGAAAAATAAAAAGGCGGAAATAAAAAGCCCGGACATAATATATAGAAATATAAAAATGAAGGAGAAGTTTTTATATACCTGAGCTAATATGTAGATGACATCTGTTGCGGTATAGTAGGAGGACAAATATAATGAGTGTATAAATGTCATAATTAATACACCCGCGGCTATGTAAAAAAGCATAAACAGGCAGGTATATATGGTGGATTTTAAAAGCATATTTCTCCCGGTTTTTGATAATTTAATCTTCAATCTGATATCCAACTCCCCACACTGTTTTAATAAATTTAGGCTTTCTCGGAGACTCCTTAAGCTTTTCACGAAGTCTTCCTATGTGGGCCATAACAGTATTATTATTATCCATATATTTGTCACCCCATACGGCTTCAAAAAGCTCCTCAGAAGAAACAACATTTCCTTTGTGGAGGCATAAATACCATAAAATAGAAAACTCTGTTGGTGTAAGAGAGATATTTTCGCCATAGAGAGTGCATTTATGAGTATCCTTATTTATAATAAGACCTCTGATATCGTATTCATTTTGGGTTGGGGAGGCTTCCTTTCCATTATATTTTTTGTAGCGTCTAAGCTGTGTTTTTACTCTTGCAATAACCTCAAGAGGGTTAAAGGGTTTTGTTATATAGTCATCAGCACCAAGGGTAAGACCTGTAATTTTGTCTACGTCTTCAACCTTTGCAGTAAGCATAATAACAGGGAAGAAATGGTTTTCACGTATTTTCCTGCAAAGGGTAAAGCCGTCTGCTCCCGGAAGCATAACATCTAATAGGGCAAGGTCAATGGCGTTATTTTCTATGTACTCCATAGCACTTATACCATCGTAAAATGTATGAACCGTAAAGCCTTCGTTTGTAAGATATACCTCTAACAGGTCGGCAATTTCCTTCTCGTCATCTACTACTAATATATTTTCATTCATAATGCTATACCCCGTAATAGTAATTTTATAATTAAAATCAGTATAGCATAAAATAATATCTAAGACAATGTTAGTCTGATATTACCCACATTCCTTTAATCTGAGTGGAAAGCCTGGTATAACTCCACTGTCGGCTGCTGTTTTCCCTGCTGTTTGGGTCATTTATATAAAAGCCGTTTTTATCATATCCCCGTATAAGTATAATGTGTCCCGTAGTGGTAAAATCTCCCGGAGCCATGCTGCATATAATAAGGCTGCCGTTATCTAACTGCCGTTTCATTATATTTTCGTCAAGTGCAAGCTCCTTGCCGGTAAGTCCCAGTTTTTGCACACCTTCAGTCCAAAGACTCCATTTTGTGCCTTCGTCGCTATAGTAGCCCTCATTATGCACATACTCACACATCTGACGTGGGTTCATTGAAGTATCCGATGTAAAGTATATATATGCCATGGAAAGACAGACAGGTCCGCAGCCGGCAAGAGCAATTAATTCATCACCGTAATAATTATAGCCCCATCTTGTGTCCCACTGAAGAAAAAAAGGAACGGTACCTGGTGTATAATCCCCGGATAAGTCAATTTCCTGGGTTCCCAGGCTCTCTCTGTCAGGGTATGCCTTGATAAAATCAATGGTTTCGGGATTTCTGTTGTAAAGAGCCACAAGCTCTTCGGGATAGTTCTTGGCATTTATAGAACTGTCATAGGCAGTGGGATTATTTGCAGCTTCTGTGGAAGAAGCCGGCAAATCCGTAAAAAGAGAAATTATTTTTAATGTGCCTATTACTGCAAATATTAAAAATACAGCAATGGCAGTATGGTAATAATTTTTTCCTCTTCTTCTTTTGCGTTTTCTTGCAGGCATATTTTTCCTCCTATTCTGTAATATTTTTATAGCCTCTTGTTAATTATTTATAAGTGCAGCAAAAAATTTTAAAGCTTACCGCTGCAATTATTTATGCTCCATATGTAGAATAACACAGGCAGGAAAAAGATGTATTTGTATTGTCAACAGAAAAATTCAAGATTTTTTACGTAATTTCTTACAATTTTCTAACGAAGAAAATGTGTGGAATAAAAGGGCAATAGTGGAATTTATGGCTAAGATTGTTGACATTTGGTAATCATTAGTTTATAATCACAAAATAATGATAATTAGGGAAAGTCTGCCTTTTTGCAGTAAAAATATTCCCATTATTAATAGAAGAAAAGCAGGAGTAATAAGAATGAGTTTAGAAAACATTTATCGAAGCAGAACCTTAAATGAAATTACAGAGGGTGATGTAGGGACGGCTCTCAGGGTTGCAGGATGGGTAGAAAATATTCGTGACCATGGAGGAGTTTCATTTATTGATTTAAGGGATATGTATGGAGTTCTTCAGGTAGTAATGCGTGATACGGCTTTAATGGAGGGGATAACAAAGGAGGAGTGTGTTTCCATAGAGGGTATAATTGAGCATAGAGATGAGGAAACATATAATCCTAAGATTCCTACGGGAACCATTGAGCTTGATGCAAAGAAGGTAAATATACTGGGAAAGGTATACAGGCAGCTTCCTTTCGAGGTAATGACATCAAAGGAAACAAGGGAGGATGTTCGTCTTAAGTACAGATACCTTGATTTGCGTAATCAAAAGGTAAGAGACAATATGATATTCCGCTCAAATGTTATCAGCTTTTTGAGACAGAAAATGACGGAAATGGGATTTCTTGAAATACAGACGCCTATACTTTGTGCGTCATCACCTGAGGGTGCAAGAGATTATATTGTTCCTTCAAGAAAGTTTAAGGGTAAATTCTATGCATTGCCTCAGGCACCGCAGCAGTATAAGCAGCTTCTTATGGTGTCAGGATTTGATAAATATTTTCAGATAGCTCCATGCTTTAGAGATGAGGATGCAAGAGCCGACCGTTCACCGGGAGAATTTTATCAGCTTGATTTTGAGATGAGCTTTGCCACACAGGAGGATGTTTTCCATGTTGGTGAGGAGGTTTTAACGGCAGCATTTGAGAAGTTTGCACCTGAGGGAAGTGTAATTACACAGGCTCCGTACCCTGTTATAAGCTATAAGCAGGCTATGCTTGAGTTCGGCACAGATAAACCTGATCTTAGAAATCCTTTAAGAATAGTTGATGTAACTGATTTTTTCCAGAGATGTACATTTAAGCCGTTTCACGGCAAGACGGTCCGCGCTATTAAGGTGCACGCAGAAATGTCAAAGGGCTTCCATGAAAAGCTTCTTAAGTTTGCACAGGATATAGGAATGGGAGGATTAGGCTATCTTGAGGTTATGGAGGATAGGTCATACAAGGGTCCTATTGATAAGTTTATTCCTGATGATATGAAGATGGAGATAGCCGATATAGCAGGACTTGAGTCTGGAGATACTATTTTCTTTATAGCAGATAATGAGGAACAGGCAGCTTTATATGCGGGACAGATAAGAACAGAGCTTGGCTTAAGGCTTGATATATGTGAAAAGAATGCGTATAGATTCTGCTTTATAAATGATTTTCCTATGTATGAATATGATAAGGAAGAAAAGAAAATGGTATTTACACATAATCCATTTTCTATGCCGCAGGGAGGACTTGAGGCACTTAACACAAAGGAGCCTAAGGATATTCTGGCATATCAGTATGATATAGTATGTAACGGAGTAGAGCTTTCTTCCGGAGCAGTTCGAAATCATGATATGGACATAATGGTAAGGGCATTTGAGATAGCAGGATATACAGAAGAGGATCTTAAGGAGAAGTTTGGTGCATTGTATAATGCATTTCAGTTTGGTGCACCTCCTCATGCAGGAATGGCACCAGGGGTTGATCGTATGATTATGCTTCTCAGAAACGAAGAAAATATAAGAGAGATTATTCCATTTCCAATGAACGGAAATGCACAGGATTTAATGTGCGGTGCACCGGGAGAGGTTACGGAGCAGCAGCTTAGAGAGGTTCATATTAAAATAAGACAGTAGTATATGCAAATGCCGCCTTTAAAGGCGGCATTTGAAGCATATAAAATGGAGAATTATATGAGGAACGAAAGTATTATGATAAAAAATCCTTTGTGGATATTAAAGGTTATATTTGGTGGAATAGGTATTATTATGCTGTCAATAGGTGTGATTTTACTTATACAAACTTTTGATTTTATTGATTCGGCAGTGGTAGTAGAAGCAGAAATAACGAAAATAGAATCGGATATTACTAATGATGGTGAAACAAGGCATAGAGCGTATGTTGATTATGAGTATAACGGAGAAGAATACGGCAGGGTAAAGCTGGATGAGTATTCAGAGTCAATGTATGAGGGAAAGAAAATAACGGTTTATATAGACAGTGACAATCCGGGAGAGGTTAGGCTTAAGTCTATGGTGTATTTTGTTCCTGTTGTGTTTATGGGGCTGGGAGCATTGTTTTTTTCCATAGGAGCAGTATTTGTAGTTATAGATATAAAGAAAAAAAGAAAAGAGAGGGCTCTTATAAAAAACGGCAGGAAAGTATTTGGGGAGATTCAGGGCGGCTTTGCGGACAAAACTTACAGGGTGAACGGAAAAAATCCTTACAGATTTAAGTGTACATATTATGATGTAAATTCAGGTCAGCCTGTAATATGTATAAGTGACAGAACATGGGAGAATCCTGATATGCATGTGGGAAAACAGGTGCTTATATATGTTGACAGTAATGACAGCAGTCATTATTACGTTGATTTAGACAGCATTTCAAAATATGGCTAATAAATGTGGGAGGGGATTCATATGATATATTAAAAACAGCCATGGTGTCAGGTATGTTAAATATTATATGGGGAATAATGATAGTGGCAGGCATTACATACGGAGTGTTTGCAGGAAATATGGAGGCGGTTGGCAACGGTATTATGGATAGCTCCAAGGAGGCTGTTTCTCTTGCCATAGCCATGGCAGGTGTAGTTGCCTTATGGTCAGGTCTTATGGAGATAGCTAAGACATCCGGAATAATACAGAGAGCTACCAAGGCAATGCGGCCTGTGGTACGGTTTATGTTTCCAAAAATACCGGAGGGAGACGAATCACTGGAGCATATAACTGTAAATATTATATCAAATATATTCGGACTTGGTGCAGCGGCAACCCCTGCGGGCTTAAAGGCAATGACAGCACTGGAAAGGCTTGAGGAGAAAAGGGCTGAGGAGTGCAGGAGAAAGGAAAAGGGAAAGCATTTTGCTGCCAGCAATGAAATGTGCACATTTTTGGTAATTAATATATCATCTCTACAGCTTATACCTGTTAATATGATAGCGTACAGAGGTCAGTATGGCAGTGTAGAGCCTATGTCAATAGTAGGTCCTGCAATAATAGCAACATTAATATCAACCCTTGCGGCGGTAATATTTTGTAAGATAATGTGCAGTATAAAAAAATAGTAGAAATGTTGATAAGTCGGTAAAAATGTGTAGAAAACTATGCAAAAATTTAGTATAATGTGAATTATCAGCAGGAAAGGAAGGTCACCTGAAGGGTGGCTTTACTTTCACCTGATAAGTCAGTGAAGGACACCAAGTGTCAGGAACACATTATGCGAAGCATAATGGAATATCAGCATGAATGGAGATTATTATGTCAGAGAGATTAGAAAGAGGAGCCGGAATTTTGCTGCATATTTCAAGTCTTCCGTCTCCTTACGGAATAGGAACATTGGGAAAAGCAGCGTATGAGTTTGTAGATGAATTGAAGGCAGCAGGGCAAAAGTACTGGCAGGTACTTCCTGTTGGCCAGACCAGCTATGGTGACAGCCCCTACCAGTCATTTTCGGCATTTGCAGGCAATCCTTATTTTATAGATGTGGAAAATCTTATAAATGACGGACTCATTGAGGAAAAGGCTGCAGATGGAATATTGTGGGGAAGATATGCAGAATATGTGGACTATGAAAAAGTATATGAGGGAAGATATAGGCTTTTAAAAATGGCATATGAAAATTGGAAAAAAGAGGAGCACAAGGATTATGCCGTATTTGAGGAGGACAACAAAGAATGGCTTGAGGATTATGCTTTATTTATGGCATGTAAGAGCTATTTTGAAAATACGTCATGGCTTGAGTGGGAGGAAGATATCAGGAACAGAATTCCTGAGGCTGTTGAAAAGTATAAAGCTCTTTTAAAGGATAGCATAAATTTTTGGAAATTCCTTCAATACAGGTTTTATTCCGAGTGGAATAAATTAAAGGTATATGCAAATGAAAATGGAATAAAGATTATTGGAGATATTCCTATTTATGTGGCCTTAGACAGTTGTGATGTATGGGCAAACACAGAGCTTTTTCAGCTCGATGAGAATAAGGAGCCAAAGGCAATAGCAGGCTGTCCTCCCGATGCATTTTCCGACGACGGACAGAGATGGGGAAATCCTTTATATGACTGGGAGGCAATGGAAAATGAGGGGTTTTCATGGTGGAAAAAAAGGATACAGGCATCAGCATCATTGTATGATGTTATAAGAATAGACCATTTTATAGGAGTGGTAAGATATTTTTCCATACCTGTAGATAAGGCAACAAAGGATGGCCATTATGAGAAAGGGCCGGGAAGCCGTCTTACGGAGGCAATAAACAGTGTTCTTGGCAATGCAAAAATTATTGCGGAGGATTTGGGAGTTAAATATGAGCCGGTTCAGGAGCTTCTTGATAAGGAGGGCTATCCTGGAATGAAGGTTATGCTGTTTGGCTTTGACGGAAATCCAAATAATGAGCATTTACCTCACTGCTGTGTAAAAAACAGTGTTATATATATAGGGACACATGACAATGATACGTTAAAGGGATTTATTGACAATCAGACGGAAGCTGTGGTTGAGAGAATTATGGAATATGTAAGTGCCACGGACAGAAAATCAATATGCAGGCAGATGATAAAGTCAGCATACTTGTCGGTGTCAGACATATGTATAGTGCAGATGCAGGATATATTGGAAAAGAATAATTTTGCCAGAATGAATTACCCTTCTACAATGGGAGAAAACTGGAAGTGGAGAATGCAGCAGGGAGAATTTACGGCAAAAAAGATTACAATGCTTAAAAAGTTTGCAGACATAAGCGGAAGATAGTTGGGTTTGTATATACAGGGTGCTCCTGTGCTTTTTCAAAAATTATAACAAAATGGATTAAATTTATATTAAGCCGCCATATTGAGTGTATGGCGGCTTATTTAAGAATTATATATTTTGGGTATATCTGTTGAATATATTATCCACAAGGGCTTTATCTTACGGGCAAGTTTTCTATGAACAGTAAAAAAGCACTTTCCCAACGCTCTTACGTCGTCAAAAAAGTACCTTTGAGTGCGCGATCAGGGGTTCGAACCCTGGACACCCTGATTAAGAGTCAGGTGCTCTACCAACTGAGCTAATCGCGCGTTTTTAAGTTTTTGTGTTGCTAACTCAACGCAAAAAATATTATACGACATGATTAAAAAAAAAGCAAGCACTTTTTTAAAAAAATTATAAAAAATCTGCAAGTGGTGTAGATACCTGTAAAACGGTGTAGATTTTCACGGATGTAAGGAGGAAATTTTTAGATAAAGTGCTTTTATTTACCAAGTAACATTGTTATACTATTAATATAAGCTAAAATGACAGGAGGGACGAAGATGCCGGATAATAACAAAAAGAGAAGACGCAGAGAACGAGGATTATATATAGTTATTGTGGCGGCAGTTACAGCAGTTGCAGTAAAGCTTATATGGAACTGGACAGGGGTTATTGAAACTTTGAAAAGCTTTCTGGGAATGGTGTCTCCGTTTCTCATAGGCCTGTTTATAGCATATATGATAAATCCCTTGGCAGAATTTTTAAATAAAAAAGTGTTTAAGGGATTATTTAATATAAAAAAACAGGGAGTAAGCAGAGGCTTGTCGATTTTATTTGCATATGTTCCTGTTATGGCAATAATAGCAACTGTTTTATTTTATATTATTCCTCAGATAGTAGAAACCTTAAAGCAGATTACATCTTTTATAGAGTCTGCACAGACGGGATATAATGAGATAGTGCAGGCGATTATAGACCTTAACGAAAAATATCCCCAGTGGAAGCTTAATGGAGTAGTGGAATTTATAAATGATATTCCTGAGCATATAGAGAGATATATTGGAGATGTTGTTATTACCATTATTCCTACAATATACAGCACGTCCATGTCTGTTATAACGGGAATTTTTGATGCATTAATAGCAATCATAGTATCAGTATATATGCTGTTTGATAAGCCAAAGCTTATTAACAATATAAAAAGGTGTATATACGCTGTTTTGCCGGAGGAAAAAGCAGACAGGCTGCTTGTTGTGTCAGGTGAATGTAATAAAATATTTGGAAATTTTGTTATAGGAAAAATGATTGACTCTGTAATAATAGGCTTTTTATGTTGGATTATTATGAGTATAATAGGTATACCGTATGCTTTGGTAATAAGTGTCATTGTTGGTATAGCTAATATGATACCGTATTTTGGGCCTTTTATAGGGGCAGTTCCCGGAGTACTGCTTTTGCTTATAGTAGATTTTTACTATGCATTGATTTTTACAATATTAATTATTATATTGCAGCAGTTTGACGGGCTTTATCTCGGACCAAAGATATTGGGAGAAAGCACGGGATTACGGCCTATATGGATTATATTTGCCATATCGGTGGGAGGTTCATTGGCCGGAATTGTTGGAATGTTTTTAGGAGTGCCGGTGGTTGCCGTTATAGCATATCTTATTAATGGAGCAGTAGAGAGAAGATTAAAGAAAAAAAATGTAGAGTTTGAGGTAAATAAGGATACGGATATTATATCAAGAGATGAGCTTATTATAGAAGATGATGATTTGGAATAAAGGAACAATACCTTTTCCCCTAATCCTGAAAAAGAAAAAAGCGTCGGAATCCGCCGACGCTTTAAAAAGGGGGAGTTATGAATATGAAAAAAATTTTTATGTTTATCAAAGGTTTGTTTTCCTTTGATGAGTATATAATAAATAAGAAATATGTTCTAATTGTGAAAACCATTTGGAAAATTTGTGAATATAGAAATAATAATTTGTGAATGGTTGACAGAAAAAGCAATAAATTGTATGATACCATTAAATAATCACAATGCTTTATGTATAAGAGCTGTAAGCATAGAGAGGTGAAAAAGAAAGGAAGTACATATGGTAAACGAAATAATCGAATTTTTAAAGAAAAGTGATGCAGAGGTTGGCAATGCCATAGAGCAGGAAGCAAACCGTCAGAGAAGAAATCTTGAGCTTATAGCATCAGAAAATATAGTATCAGAGCCGGTAATGGCAGCAATGGGTACGGTTCTCACAAATAAGTATGCAGAGGGCTATCCTGGCAAGAGATATTACGGCGGCTGTGAAGATGTTGATATAGTGGAAAATATAGCAATAGAGAGAGCAAAGAAGCTTTTCGGCTGTGATTATGCCAATGTTCAGCCACATTCAGGGGCACAGGCAAACATGGCGGCATTTTTTGCCATGGTGGAGCCGGGAGATACAGTGATGGGCATGAACTTAAACCATGGCGGACATCTTACACATGGAAGTCCTGTGAATATGTCAGGCAAATATTTTAATATCGTTCCTTACGGTGTCAATGATGAAGGATATATAGATTATGACGAGCTTAGGAAAATAGCACTGGAATGTAAGCCAAAGCTTATAGTGGCAGGTGCAAGTGCATATGCCAGAACAATAGATTTTAAGAGGTTCAGGGAAGTTGCAGATGAAGTGGGTGCATATCTGATGGTAGATATGGCACATATTGCAGGACTTGTAGCGGCAGGAGTTCATCCAAGCCCGATACCGTATGCAGATGTAGTGACAACAACAACACACAAAACATTAAGGGGGCCAAGAGGAGGACTTATTCTTGCAAACAAAGAGGCAGCAGAAAAGTTTAACTTTAATAAGGCTATATTTCCGGGAATTCAGGGAGGTCCACTGATGCATATTATTGCAGCAAAGGCAGTATGCTTTGGAGAGGCATTAAAGCCTGAATTTAAGAAGTATCAGGAGCAGGTGGCAAAAAATGCAAAGGTGTTAAGTGAAGCTTTGCAGAAGCAGGGCTTTAAGATACTTACAGGAGGAACAGATAATCACCTTATGCTTGTGGATCTTAGAGATATGGAAATAAGCGGTAAGGAAATGCAGAACAGATGCGACGAGGTATATCTTACATTAAATAAAAATACTGTTCCAAATGATCCGAGAAGTCCTTTTGTGACATCAGGTGTAAGGATAGGCACACCTGCAGTAACATCAAGAGGACTTGTTGAGGAAGATATGGAGAAAATAGCACAGCTTCTTTGGCTTACGGCTACAGACTTTGAAAATAAGGCAGACTATATAAGAAGCGAAGTCACAAAGATTTGTGAGAAGTATCCTTTATATAATTAAAAATAATAAAAATAATATATTATTTTATAAAAAGTGAGGCTGCATCAGTTTAAGCCTCACTTTTATGTTTGATTAAAAGCTGATTTGTTTACAGCCTGCTCCTAAAAAATTTCACAAGATTGGACAATGCTTTAATTACAAGTTCAATCTCTTCATCACTAAAATCTTTAATAATAGCTTTAATCATTTCGTCATGGAATTTTGCATGATGGTTATATGCAGCAATACCTTTTTCCGCAAGGGATATAAAAACAACACGTCGGTCCTTATTGCTTCTGCTGCGAATGACGTATCCTTTTTTAACAAGATTATTAATGGCAATAGTAAGAGTACCTACGGTTACGGATAATTTTTTTGCAAGGGTAGTCATATTTTTTGGCTCATCTATGCCTACGGCATCAATAATATGCATGTCATTGTTTGATATATCCTTAAATTCATCGGTAATTATTGCTTTTTCTTCTATTAACATAATGTCATTATATAGATTTACCAAAACCTCATTAAAGGTTTTATATGCATCAGCCATTTTGCAAAACATTCCTTTCCTTGTAAAATTGAGAGTCAGTCATATTTTACATAATACAATAGGACGAAGTAAAATGCAAGAAACATGATTAAAAGAAATTGAAATAATAATGATTTATGATGTAAACAATCTTTATTTGACAAAGAATTTTATATGACATATAATTCTATATGGCAAATAATTAGCAAGCTAATAAATGAAAGTGAGGAAAGGACAGATTATGGGTAAAATAATAAAGAGGCTCGGCTGCTGTGTGAGGGAATATAAAAAGGCTTCTATTTTAGCACCTGTATACGTTACACTTGAGGTTATAATGGAAGTAGTAATACCGCTTCTTATGGCAAGCATGATTGATAATGGAATTGAAAAGGGTGATATGAAGTATATTATAGTTATGGGAATAGTACTTTTCTTATCATCAGTTGCCTCCCTGATATTTGGCGTGATGGCAGGAAACAAAGCTGCTGATGCATCGGCAGGCTTTGCAAAAAATATAAGAAAAGATATGTACTATAATGTGCAGAATTATTCTTTTTCCAATATTGATAAATTCTCAACAGCAAGTATAGTGACAAGGCTGACAACAGACGTAACAAACATTCAGAATGCATATCAGATGATGATTAGAATGGCTGTAAGAGCACCAATTATGCTTGTGGTATCATTGGTAGTATCATTTGGAATTCACGCAGGACTTGCATGTATATTTGCAGGGGCAATACCTGTTCTTGCCATAGGGCTGTACATTATTTCCACAAGAGTACATCCTGTGTTTAAGAGAGTGTTTAAAACATATGATAAGCTTAATAATGTGGTGCAGGAAAATCTTCACGGAATAAGAGTAGTAAAATCCTTTGTCAGGGAAGACTATGAGATAAATAAATTTGAAAATATATCAAATCAAATATATAAGGACTTCTCATGGGCAGAAAAGACACTTGCATTTAATATGCCGCTTATGCAGTTTTGTATGTATAGCTGTACACTTCTAATATCATGGTTTGGAGCAAAAGCCATAGTAGCAAGTGGAGGAAATGCCAGCCTGGGATTAAGCACAGGAGAGCTTGTGAGCCTTATACAGTACGCTACAATGATATTGATGGCTCTTATGATGTGCTCAATGATATTTGTTATGGTGGTTATGTCAAGGGCATCGGCAGAAAGAATAGTAGAGATACTGGATGAGGAAAGTGATATAAAGGATGTGGAAGCTCCTGTGTATGAGGTTCCTGATGGAAGTGTAGTATTTGAAAATGTCAGCTTCCAATATTCGGGCAAAGCAGATAAGCTGTGTCTTGAAAATATAAATCTTGATATAAAATCAGGAGAAACAGTGGGAATTATCGGAGGAACAGGTTCCTCTAAATCTACTCTTGTAAATCTTATACCAAGGCTTTATGATGTAAAGTCGGGAAGCGTAAAGGTAGGAGGGATAGACGTAAGAAATTACGATATAGAAGCATTAAGACAGCAGGTGGCTGTTGTGCTTCAAAAAAATGAGCTTTTTTCGGGAACCATATTAGATAATTTAAGATGGGGAAATGAAAATGCAACGGATGAAGAGTGTATTGAGGCTGCAAAGCTGGCGCAGGCAGACGATTTTGTCCAGAAGTTTCATGATAAATATAATACATATATTGAACAAGGCGGAACAAATGTATCGGGAGGACAGAAGCAGAGACTTTGTATAGCAAGGGCACTTTTGAAAAAGCCTAAAATACTTATACTTGATGATTCCACAAGTGCCGTAGATACAAAGACAGATGCACTTATAAGGATGGCGTTCAGGGAAAAGATACCTAACACAACTAAATTTATTATAGCTCAGAGAGTATCCTCCGTGGAAGATGCAGATAAGATTATTGTAATGGATGACGGACGGATAAGTGCAGTAGGTAATCATAAAGAATTGCTTGAAACAAGCAGTATCTACAGAGAAGTATATGAATCACAGGTAAAGGGAGGCGATGATAATGAAAAGCAGTAAAAAGCCTGATGTTATGCAAATGGGAGCTGTTGATAAAGAAATAGTCAAAAGGCTTATGGGATACCTTAACAGGCATAAAGGAAAACTTGCAGTTGTTGTTATATGTATAATATTAAGTGCAGTTGCCAGTGCAGGCTCCTCTCTTTTTCTGGGAAAGCTTATAGATAATTATATTGAACCCCTTCTTGAGATGCAGGTACCTGATTATTCGGAGCTTTTGAAGATTATAATTGTTATGGCAGTTATTTACATAATAGGAGTAGTGTCGGGACTATTTTACAACAGACTTATGGCAGTGATATCACAGAGTGTGCTGAAGGAAATAAGAGATGATATGTTTAAGCATATGCAGACGCTTCCAATCAGATATTTTGATACACATACTCACGGAGATGTAATGAGTTATTACACAAACGATACAGATACTTTAAGACAGATGATATCACAGAGCATACCTCAGGTAATATCATCCATAGTAACTGTAATATCTGTATTTGTTATGATGATTGTACTAAGCATACCTCTTACGGTTTTTGCATTGGTTATGATTTTCCTTATTCTTAAAATGACAGGAAAAATCACTGCTAAAAGCGGTAAATACTTTATCAGACAGCAAAGGGCAATAGGAAATTTAAACGGCTACATTGAGGAAATGATAAATGGTCAGAAGGTAGTAAAAGTATTCTGCCATGAGGAAAAGGCAAAGGAAGAATTTGACATCAGGAATGAGGAGTTGTGTGCAAATGCTACGGCGGCAAACAGGTTTGCAAATATACTTGGTCCTATGATGAATAATATGGGATATATGCTGTATGTATTAATAGCCATAGTAGGAGGAGCCCTTGGAGTTTATGGGGTGACAAATATAAGTCTTACAGGTGTAGGTGTTGTTACACTTGGTACCATAGCATCCTTTCTTCAGCTTTCAAGAAGCATGATGCAGCCTTTAAGTCAGGTATCACAGCAGTTAAGCTCAATAATCATGGCACTGGCAGGAGCAGGAAGAATATTCAGCCTTATAGATGAGGCACCGGAAGCAGATGACGGATATGTTACTCTTGTAAACGGAGAGTACATAGACGGAGAGTTAAAGGAAACAAATAAGAGAACCCATATATGGGCATGGAAGCATCCTCACAGCGACGGAACGGTTACTTATACCGAGCTTAAGGGTCAGGTTACCTTAGATGATGTTGATTTTGGTTATACAAAGGATAAAATTGTTCTTCATAATATAAACATATATGCAGAGCCGGGACAAAAGATTGCCTTTGTGGGTGCAACGGGAGCAGGAAAAACAACCATAACTAATCTTATTAACAGATTTTATGATATTGCCGATGGAAAAATAAGATATGACGGAATTAATATTAATAAAATAAAAAAATCCGATTTGAGGCGTTCTCTCGGTATTGTTTTGCAGGATGTAAACCTGTTTACGGGAACCGTTATGGAAAACTTAAGATATGGCAGGCTTGATGCCACGGATGAGGAATGTATAGAGGCGGCAAAGCTTGCAAATGCAGACAGCTTTATACGTATGCTGCCTGATGGCTATAACACAGTGCTAAAAGGTGACGGAAGCGGATTGTCCCAGGGTCAGAGACAGTTAATATCAATAGCAAGGGCAGCAGTTGCGGATCCTCCTGTTATGATATTAGATGAGGCAACTTCATCTATTGATACAAGAACAGAAGCAATAGTTCAAAAGGGTATGGATGCCCTGATGAAAGGACGAACGGTGTTTGTCATAGCACATAGGCTGTCAACGGTTAAAAATTCAGATGTAATTATGGTTTTGGAGCAGGGTAATATAATAGAAAGAGGAAATCACGAAAGACTTATAGAGAAAAAAGGAAAATATTATCAGCTTTATACAGGAGCTTTTGAATTAGAGTAAAGAACTGCCGCCCACATTTATAAAACGGGCGGCAGTTCTTTTATGCTATAATATTTATCTTTTTGGGTGATGCTCTCTTTCAGGTATTAATAAAAGAATTCCCTGAATGAGCAGTACGGTAAAGACAAGCAAAAACAGTTTATTATAATTAGCTGCATAAAAAATAATTTCTAATAAAACATAGATAACAGAAAGATATTTTGCAAGTCTGCCATATGCCTTTTCCTGCTTAGGATTTAAAGGCTTATAACGGCTGTATACGGGAGATTTAAGAAAAATAAATGCCGCACATATGAGAGATATAAAAATCATTATAATTTCGTATTTGTAAGATATATGGGGTAGGTGTATTACAAATAGCTGTGCGGTTAATATTAAAATCTGGGATTCCAGATAGCAGATAATAGGATGACCGGCATGGAAACCGCCGGAATATCTGCGAATGGGAAACAGCAAAATAATAAAAAGTATGCAGTAAGGAACCGTACCTAAAAAAATAGATATAAGTATAGCCGTTAAAAGGTTTGCCATAAGAAGTCCGGCAACAGTTATACCATAGTTAAATAGCTGTAATTGAGTGGTTTCAATAATATTATTTTTAATAAGTAAATTGCCAAGATTTTTCTTAAGCATAGCAAACCTCCGTTTAGGAGCGTATATTTTTAAGGCTTATGTGTGACGCTCCCATAAATAATTTTTATTTAATCTTTTTTAAAGCTTCTGCTGCTTCAGGCATTTCAGGCTCGTAAACAATTAATAAACAAGCTGAATTTACTGCAAGACTTGCAGAGACCATAGAAAGAGAGCAGACTGCTCCCAAAAGCTTTGATAATAAGCTTTTTTTCATAGTTATCACCTCCAAGAAAAAGTATAGCACGGTTTTTTGTCGAATTTTGTCAAATGTCATAAATAACGGATTTCCGGCTGAAAATGGTAAATTTATAATAGAATTTATGAAAAATAATAAAATAGCTAAACCTTAAAAGTTTCTATGCAAAACTGTCAAAATATTGTATAATAAAATTAAGGAAGTACAAAGGAGAATGTAAATGTACAGAATAGCAGTATGTGATGACGAGGCGGTAAGCAGAAGAACAGTGATAGATATAATAAAAGAAGTGTTGCCGGAGAAAATGATAGAAATAAGAGAGTATGCAGATGGAAGTGATTTACTGTATGATGTTGAAGAGAATGAGCATTTTGACATAATTATGCTGGATATTAGCATGGAAAATATGGACGGAATGACGGTTGCAGCCAACATACGCAGCAACAGAAAAAACAGCAATGCAATTATATTTTTCATAACCTCTTATGAAGCAGATGTGTCCAAGGTAGTTGATTTAAATCCTATGGCGTATATTTATAAGCCAGTCACAGGTGATAAGCTTAGGGAAAAGCTTAAAAAGGCATTGAAGGTGCTTCAGAGAAACAGGGGAGTGTTTGAGTTTATATCAGGCAGACATGAGATAAGAGTACGATTAGAGGATATTACATATATGGAAAGCAATGCCAGAGGTGTATCGGTGCATACAAGGCAGGAGGCATATAAGACATATACATATAAAATAGGTGATATAATATCAGCATTGTGCAGCATTGACTTTATAAGATGTCATAACTCATATATTGTTAATAAAAATTATATAAAGAGAGTGTCGGCAAAGGAAATAATCATGTATGACGGAAAAAGTATTCCCATTAGCAGAAAATACCATAAGGAAATGTTTGATATACTGGAGGAATAAATGTGGACTTAAATTTATATCAAAAAACAATATATATTTTACTTGATTTCATTTATATTATTTCATTAAATATTTATATTAGGGGATACACGGATAAAAGACCCAAAAGAGCCATAAGTATAGTGGCAGTTTCGGCAATATGCCTTGCTATGGATACTATAGTTTATTTTAAATATTCTGATGCATATGTTTATCTTGCCACGGGAATAATATTTACATTTATCATGACGCTTGCATATTCAAGGGAATACATAAAAAATATAGTAATGTCTGTGTTTTGGATAATATATTCAGTTCTTGCAGAGGTTTTATCTGTTTACTTCGCATCTGTTATGTCAGGAAATAATGTTGAACACGCAATAACAGATAATATAACATATACGGTTATTATGTGTATGATAAGATTTTTTGTTCTTATATCCACATTAATATTTTATACAGCCAGGAGAAAAAGAAGGGGAACGGAAACAATACCCTTTTATTGGCTTGTTATAATGTTTGCTTTTGCAGGAAGTATATACATACTGGAATCATTTTACAGTGTGTGGTACAAATATGCTGTTTCGGGAGAAGAATATAAAGTTTTAGTGGTAGCTGTAATACTTATGGTTATAAATGTACTTATATTTTATCTGTATGAGGAGCAGGCAAAGCATTATGCCATGAAGGGTGAGATGGCTCAGATAAAGAATCATATGGACAATCAAAGGATTTTTTATGAGAAGGAAAAGAATATGTGGGAGCAGCTCCGCAAAGAACGGCATGATATGAAAAATTTATTTATTGCTTTGGAGGGATACTTAAGAGAGGGTAAGTATGATATTCTGGCGGAAGCGTTTGACGAAAAGATAGGAAGTTACGGCTCAGAAAGAAGAAAGGTGATATCAGGAGATAAAAATATAGATATTATACTTTCCTATAAAATTGCAATGGCTGATAATAAGGGTATAAAGTCAGATATAAAATGTGATGTTAAAAATACTATTGATATATTGCCGGAGGATTTGGCTGTTTTGTTGGGAAATGCTATTGACAATGCAATAGAGGCGGCAGAGAAATCAAAGAACCCTTATATTTCAGTAGATATAAAATCGGCAAAGGGACTTTGCAGAATAATTATAAGAAATTCTGTTGATAAGCCTGTACGTATAACAAAGGACTTAAACATTAAGACAATAAAATCCGAGGAAGGTCATGGCTGGGGTATAAAATCCATGAAAAGCATAGTGGATAAGTATAATGGACAAATGACTATGTCATGTGACGATGAAAGATTTGAGCTTGTTATAGATATGATATTATAACAAATTAAAAGGTTTTTTGGCAAAATCTTTTCAAGGATTTATTCATCTTCCGGTTCTCTATTCATTATATCCAGTAAAGCCTTTGCCATATCTGCCAGCCGTTTTCTTTGAGGCGGAGGAAGGGAAACAAATGTATCGTTAATCATATAATCAATGGCGGCTTTTCTGTTCTTTAGAGAGTCCGCAAGAAGGTAGTCGATAGGAACGTCAAGTGCGTCCGCAATAGAAAATAAAAGCTCCGTGGAAGGAGCTACACAGCCGGCCTCGATATTTGCAAGGGAGCCTGCTTCTATTCCAATCATTGACGCTAAGCTCTTTATGCTTATGTTTTGTTTGGTTCTTGCGGTATTTATCCTTTTGCCTAATTTTTGAAGATTAATTGTCTGATTCATAAGGCAGCACCTCCGGTTGTAATATTTGTGTCTGGGCAAAAGAAATTATGTCTAATACATTTAAGGCAACAGAATCAGAGCTTTCACTAAATATAGATTTAATGTCAAAAGGAACTCTATATGCTCTATCTTTTTCAAGCAAAGTGGACGAGAGAGGAATGTTAAAATAATTCACAAGGGATACAAGCACCTCCAAGCTTGGTTTTGCCAATCCGTTTTCGATGTTGCTGTAGTGTGTAACAGATATACCTACGGAATCACATATATTTTGCTGTGTAGATTTTTCGTTTTGTCGCAGATGCTTTATAATACTGCCAAATTTTTTATAGTCAATATTAACATTCATTTGTAAAATCTCCATTTTAAAGGCGTGATAATTCCTCGATTTAATGTAAATTAATTATATAATGTAATCAATTAAAAGTTCCATAAAGCAACAAATGAATATTCATAGAATAAGAAAAGTATAAGGCAAATTTACACGTTGTTATCGTCCATAACTTTCAGGAGAGCCTTTGACATTTCTACAAGGCGTTTTTTTTGATGTGGAGAAGCTGTTGCAAACAAATCATAAATCATGTAATCCATGGCAGCGGAACGATTTTTTAAAGAATCTGCGAGAAGATAATCGGCAGGGACCTCCAAAATATCGGCTATAGCAAACAAAAGCTCTGTTGATGGTGCAGCATTTCCGGATTCAATATTAGCCAATGAGCCAGCCTCTATACCCAGCTTTTCAGCTAGTTTTTTGATGCTTATATTATTTTTTGTTCTCGCATCATTTATTCTTTTTCCCAGTTTTTGAAAATTAATGTTATGATACATAAAATAAGTCACCCCCTATGTATACAAATGCATTTTTGCATAGGAAATAATATCAAGAACATTTATTGCCACAGAATTAGAACTGTTGCTGAACAAAGCTTTAATGTCAAGAGGAACTTTGTATATTTGTTCTTTTGATACAAGTGAAGGGGCAAGGGGTATATTAAAATAATTGACAAGTAATAAAAGAACTTCAAGACTTGGTCTGGCAAGCCCATTTTCAATATTGCTGTAATAAGTGCCGGATATTCCTACGGCATCACAGATGTTTTGCTGTGTAAAGTTCTTTTCAAGCCTTAGATGTCTTATGGTGCTGCCAAATTTCTTATAATCAATGTTTAAGCTCATTTTAAAGGTCTCCGTTTTATTTATGCTGTTATTATTTTTTACAATTTGATGTAAAATAATTATATAACGTAAATAATATAAAACTCTATAAACCTCCAAATTAAAAACCATAGAATAGTGAATTGAAAATGGACTGCCTTTTACGGTAGTCCATTTTAAAAAACAATTTTAATATTTAGTTTATTACCCGGTCTATCCAGTCATCCATTCTGTCCTCTATAATATCATACTGACATGGACCTATTTCCAGAAGAAATCTGTGGAATTCTTTTGTATCAAAGCCGGAGCCAAGTGCTTCGGAAGCCTTTTCCTTAAGAGATATAATCTCAAGATATCCTACGTAGTATCTTAAGTATATGGCAGGGTCATCTACCATGGTATAGTATATTTCCGAAATAACATCTTCATCGTTGCCTACGTACAGTGAAAGGAAATCCTTTGTATCATCATAATCCCAGCCGTAATAGTTTACACCAATATCTACCATACAGTATAATGCAAAGCTGAAAGAAGAATTGCATTCAAATGCTTTGGCAAGATCACTGTCCATACCGGAATATTTGTAAGAATAACAAGTTTCAATGTAATGTGCCCAACCCTCAGAATATCCGTTAAATGACAGGAGAGAACGGAAATAATGAGGATTCAGACTGTAAAAATAATTGGTCTGATACATATGTCCGGGAAATCCTTCGTGTGCTATGGTAGGAAACAAATCCATGGAAGCGTACTCATCGCTCTGGTTTATATATATAATGTTACGCTGAAGATTATCTATAGGAGGAATGAGGTAAAATGCAGGGGACATGGTGCTTTCAAGAGATTCAGGCACATAGTTCAAGGTATACTTATCATTGACTGCGGCAGGGAAGTCGGCCTCCAGTGCAGAGATAAGAATTTCCAGCATTTCATCAGGGTCATCAGTGGAATATTCATAATTCATCATATCCTCCTCAAGATTGCTGTTTTTTGCAAACAGCTTTGTTATCTCAATGGAGCATCTTGTCATTTCATCTTCCATCATCTGATATAATTCATCTACGGTTCTGGCGGAGCCTGAATTGTATTTTACAAGGTATTCGTAAAAATCCTTTCCATTTTCATAATTGCATATTCCCTGCTTTGATTTATTCTCAGCCTTAATATCCGTGAGAGTTGAAATTATAAGCTTATATGCAGGTATAAGGGATTCTGATAAGCCCTTGTCAAAGTCATCCATATACTGCTGTTTTTCTTCATCAGTAAGAGAAGAAAAGCTGTTAATTTTTTCCTCGAAGACAGGTCTTAAGCAGTTAGGCTCGGAATTTATAAAATCATTGCACTGAGATATAACCTTTTCAAGGGATACTGTTGTCATTGAATATCCCTGCTCCATTCGATATTTTTCGTAGTCGCATAAGGATTTAATATAGTCATAGGAGGTATTTAAAAGTGTAATATATTCATCTATATCCTCCTTTGACAGAAAATCATATTCTGCAAAAATAACAGGAAGTTCTCCCTGCAGTCCCGAAATAGGAGAAAAAGCAGAACTGAAAAAGGTATAGTCACAGGCAGATAATTCATTTTCCATATATTTTTGTAAAATATCATATATAAGCTGCTGTTCATAAGTAAGTGCATCATAATCAAAGCCGGACAGCCGGTTTTTAATATCCTTCATCTGCTGTATTGATTCACTGTTATCCAAATAATTAAATTCACCCCATGTGGTATCAAATTCTTCAATACCATAATTTTCAGGGTTTTCTATTGAAAAATGAAGTGTTACCGTATTATCAGACATTTCCTCCACAAATATTTCTTTTAAAAAGTCCTCGAAATCAGACTGTACTGATATTTGCTGGGATGAAAATGTTCTGCCGTCCTCATAGATAGAAAAATTATAGTCATAATCGGTATTACTGTTGTTTGCAGGGACATCTTCCGTTGAGGAAGTGTTATCTTCCGCAGGTTTATTTGTTTCGTTTTGGGATACATCAGATGTCTCGATGTTTTCCGTTAATTTGTTGCTGCTGTTGGCACAGCCGGTAAATGAAATAATTACAATAAGCAGTATAGCCAAAAGCTGTCTTAGTTTTTTCATATCTGGTCTCCTTTCAAAATGCAGATTTTCTTCTATATTTAATTTTATCATATATCATATGGTTTTTATACAGTAATTAAATTAAGTTTTTGAATTTTTAACAAATTATTAGTTGACATAATTTTGAGGGAACTGATAAAATAGCAATACTAAAGGACCTGTGCATGGAGAGAAAAGAGGTCTTATGAAAAAATGTATATTTCTTGTTAAACTTTGTGTTTTAATCTCAGCAGCTTTGTTAATTATACCCCATGAAGAAACGGCATATGCGGAAGAAGGTCTATATTTTGATGACAGCGGTAATCTTGTGTTTGCCACGTACAATAAGGCAGCCACAGGAAAAATACGCTACAGAACTGTGGGGTGGGTTATTAAAAAGTATGAGGAGGCAATAAACGAAAATGGACAGATAAGCGGAATCATTCCCCTGCCGGAGTTTTATTACAGGGTGGAGGATAAAAATAATCCCGGGTATGTCTACATTTACTTTATTATAAACAAAGAGCAGGTTCTAAAGGTTATAGAAAAGGTTTCGCCAAAATGGCGGCAGTATCTTGAAAAGTACGGAGACACGGTATATCTCGATTCGGTTATGACAGTGGACGAGTACGGAGTGCTTCAAGGAGGTCTTAACGGTAATGGCAGTGACTGGGGAGAGATTTATTATGATTTTCAGGGAATTTCAGGGGCGAGAGGCTGGGCAGACCCGTCATGTCTTAAAGAGTATTTTAATATTCCTGTTGTATTTCCTGCGGACAATAATCCCAAGCCGTCTGTTGAGTATAAAGAACCACAGCAGCAGTATGTGGATTATGAAGGCAGTGTGATTACAAGCACAACCATTGGGAGTCATACAATAAACGACCATGAATATGACATAAGCAGAGGAATACCGTCGGGGGAAGACTTATATGTATATGGCATGGCAGACGCTTATTGCTGTGAGGGAAGATTAGTAAAGCATTCAGGGAAAATAAAAGTTCCTGTAAAGGTAGTAACCGATTATGAATTAAAGTGGACAGATACTAAGGGCAGGTCAAAAAGTGAATTACGCAGGGTAGAGCAATGGTGTACTGTGGAAAAATCATACCTGTATTATGCCATTGATTATTTTGATGTGTATAATCTTGAAATAATGGAGGTTTCAGGTGATGCAACAGGAAATATTACAGAAAATGATGATTCGGATAGGTATTCGGCAGAGATTATAAATTACGGAAGTGTAAAGAACCATATAGCGGTGGGTGAAGGGTACTATTACAGAGGAAAAGTAATAATATGCTCATCAAACCACTTAAAGCCTGACATAGAGGAAATTAATGAAAATCAGGTTAAGGAAGGCGGAAATGCATATATTAAAGTGAGAAATGACAGGCTTAAGGTAGGAAACACAATACTGCTTAATGATGAATGGGATTCAGGTGCATATATTGGACAGTATAATAATAACCCGGTGAAGAAATTTTATATAACAGGAATTTTAATTCCCAAAGATATGAGAAACGGCAGTGTAGCAAATGAGAGAGCAGTATATGTTTACAGATGTGGTAATAAAATAAAAAAAGTTTCAAACTCATTGGAGCATATTAAGATACATACTCCTGTTGTATGCAATGGGGCTATTACGGCACCAAAGAAATACAATATGTCGGTAAATCCCCAGGCTGACCAGCTTGTTTTGGGATGTGATTTTGGCATAAAGATGGATACGTATGGAAGCCACAGGGAAATAAAGGGTTATGGGTGCAGGGATTATGGTAATTATGTATCAAAAAGAAAAGTTCGTTTTCCGTTTTCTGTCATTATTAATAAAGTAACATATAAAGCAGGCAGTTGGATTGATATAGAGCAGGGTATTGTAATCTGCCGGCTTCCACAGTATGTGAAAACAGGAAAATATAAGGTTGATTTTTCCGTTGACGCGTCAAATGCCCCGGACATCAATATATCTTATGGCAACAAAGCTAATTTTGATATAAGCCAGTATGGAGCAGTTTCAACTATAGAAGTTGATGTAATCGGAACAATATATGGATTTAGTGGTGTATCTGAGGAAAACACTTCATATGTAGGTAAGAATATAGGCTTTATGGGGAGGGTGCCGGAAGGGTCGGGAATTATGCCTATTACGATGAAACCGGAAAACACATATACACTATCCATATACAGTAATGGTTTTGGGGCAAATAGTGATGACAGAATAGAAGCAGAAATAACATATTATTATATAAAAGACGGACAAAGGCATGAGGTGGATGTATATATAGAAGAAAGCAGAGATATACTAAGCAGAAGGAAGCTAAAAAAGGTCCCCGAGGCAGTTGAGTGGACCAATGAAGAAAAGGAAATGCATGATGATAATATATTCCTGTGGAAAAAAGAATTTTTTATAGGAGGAAATATAATAGCACTGCCTAAGGGAACGGATATAAGTGATACGGACAAAGTATGGGAATATATTTTTAGAAATGGGAATATTCTGATTAATTTCGACATAAAGGGATATTGTGGAGAAAGTGCTGAAAACTCATATATAAATGTGGAAAACTACCGTGAGGGATATTGCAATATGTGGAAAAGTGAGGGGTATAGCTATGAATTTGTTGACAATATGGGAGAAAAAATAAATCTTAAAGACGGAGATGCATTTGTTACAGCTTTGTCAGGAAAGCTTTATGAGGATTATGAAATTGTAGGAACTCATTAATTATAAAATTATATTAACACTTGACTTATAAAAATATCTAATGTATATTTAGAAAAAATAAGTTAAAGGCTGTGAAGAGAAGAGTATCCGGAGGAGTATCCTACAGAGAGCCTCGAGAGCTGAAAAGAGGCGGAGACAGATAACGGTGAACATGGACTTGGAGCTGCGTATTAAGCCCTTTGGTGGTGACAGAAAGGGTTAGATATCGACGGGTACACCCGTTACAGTGTCAGACTGTGGGATTATATTAATATATCATATCAGCAGTTAAAGAGGCAGGCAGTGCGAGCTGTCTGTAAATTAAAGTGGTATCACGAAGCATAGGCTCTCGTCTTTAAGAAAATTAAAGGTGGGAGCTTTTTATTTAGCAGGATTCATAAGCTAAGAGATTTCCAGACCTTCCTGCATAATAAAAATTGCTTACCCGTGATGCTGCCGAAGGCATTGGGAAGTTTTGCGATTTCCTAAATAAATTTAATATAAGAGAGGAAGATAATCATGTCAAAAAAACCATATTACATTACAACAGCGATAGCCTATACGTCAGGAAAGCCTCATATAGGCAACACATATGAAATTGTTCTTGCAGACAGCATTGCAAGGTTTAAAAGACAGCAGGGATATGACGTAAGATTTCAGACAGGAACAGACGAGCATGGTCAGAAAATAGAATTAAAGGCACAGGAGCAGGGAATCACGCCAAAGGAATTTGTTGATAATGTATCCTCAGAGATAAAGAGAATTTGGGATTTAATGAATACTTCTTATAATAAGTTTATAAGAACAACAGATGAATATCATGAAAAGCAGGTTCAGAAAATATTTAAAAAGCTTTATGAGAAGGGAGATATATATAAAGGCCATTATGAGGGAATGTACTGCACGCCGTGTGAGTCTTTTTTTACACAGTCGCAGCTTGTAGACGGAAAGTGTCCTGACTGCGGAAGAGAAGTGCAGCCGGCAAAGGAAGAGGCATATTTCTTTAAAATGAGTAAGTATGCAGATAAGCTTATAAAGCATATAGAGGAGCATCCTGAATTTATTCAGCCTGAATCCAGAAAAAACGAAATGATGAATAACTTTTTAAAGGCAGGACTTCAGGATTTGTGTGTATCAAGAAGCTCATTTAAATGGGGCATACCTGTGGATTTTGATGATAAGCACGTAATATATGTGTGGATAGATGCACTGTCAAACTATATTACAGGTCTTGGATTTGATGCAGACGGAAACAGTGATGAGCTTTATAATCAATACTGGCCTGCTGATTTGCATCTTATTGGAAAGGATATTCTGAGATTCCATACAATATACTGGCCTATTATGCTTATGGCACTTGACCAGCCTCTGCCAAAGCAGATATTCGGACATCCATGGCTGCTTCAGGGGGATGGAAAAATGAGTAAATCAAAGGGAAATGTAATATATGCAGATGATTTGGTGGGATTTTTCGGTGTAGATGCGGTGCGTTTCTTTGTATTACATGAGATGCCTTTTGAAAATGACGGTGTTATTACGTGGGAGCTTATGGTGGAAAGATTAAATTCAGAGCTTGCAAATACATTGGGAAATCTTGTAAACAGAACAATATCTATGTCAAATAAATATTTTGGCGGAATTGTTGAAAATAAAAATGACGACGGAGGCAGTGAATTTGATGAAGACCTTAAGAACACAGCCGTTAAGACGTATGACAAAGTGGCTGCGGCAATGGATAAGCTTAAGGTTGCAGATGCCATATCGGAAATATTTACACTGTTTAAAAGATGCAATAAATACATTGATGAAACAATGCCTTGGGTACTTGCCAAGGATGAGGCAAAGAAGGACAGGCTGGCAACAGTTCTTTACAATCTTGTAGAGGGAATATCCATAGGAGCCACACTTCTGTTACCGTTTATGCCGGAGACAGGAGAAAAAATACTGAAGCAGCTTGGTGCACAGAGCCGTACACTGGAGGAATTAAATGAATTTGGAAAATATGTAAGCGGAACAAAGGTTACGGATAAACCGGAAATACTTTTTGCAAGACTGGATGTGGCTGAGGTAATGGAAAAGGTAGAGGCACTGAAGGGAAAATCAGAGGCTTCCGTAAAATATCCTGAGGTAGAGAAGAAGCAGGAAATAACAATAGAGGATTTTGATAAAATTCAGCTTCGTGTAGGCGAGGTGTTAAAATGTGAGCCTGTGCCAAAGGCAAAAAAGCTTCTTGTATCACAGATACGAGTAGGGAATGAGATTAGACAAATAGTGTCAGGAATATCTAAATATTATAAGCCGGAAGAAATGGTTGGAAAAAAAGTAGCGGTAGTTACAAATCTTAAGCCTGTTAAGTTATGCGGAATTTTGTCCGAGGGAATGATACTTGCGGCAATGGATAATGAGGATAATCTGTCAGTACTTACTGTTGATAAGGATATAATATGCGGAAGTGAGATAGGCTAGGCGGAGAAAAATATGTTTATTATAGATACACATGCACACTATGATGACGAAAAATTTGATGATGACAGGGAGGAAATTCTTCTTTCCATGAAGGGCAGCGGAATAGGAATAATAGTTAATTCCGGTGCCTCTATGGAGGGAGTGAGAGATACATTAAGGCTTACGGAAAAGTACGATTTTGTATACGGAACAGCCGGTATTCATCCCAGTGAGACGGAAGTGCTTGAAAATGAAGGTGCTTATCAGGAACTAAAAAGAGCAGTGCTTTGTCCTAAGATACTTGCAGTTGGAGAGATAGGACTTGACTATTACTGGAATGAGCCGGAAAGAGAGCTTCAAAGAAAGCATTTTGTAAAACAGCTTAATCTTGCAAGAGAGGTAAAGAAGCCTGTAGTTATACATTCAAGAGATGCAGCAGCAGATACCCTTGATATTATGAAAGCTTTAAATGCACAGGATATGGGGGGAATTATACACTGCTTTTCCTATGGCGTGGAAATGGCAAGGGAATATCTTAATATGGGCTTCTATCTTGGCATTGGAGGCGTTATCACCTTTAAAAATTCAAAAAAGCTTAAGGAAGTGGTGGAATACATGCCTCTTGACAGAATAGTACTTGAAACAGACAGTCCTTACCTTTCCCCTGAGCCGAACAGAGGAAAAAGAAATTCATCATTAAATCTAAAGTATATAGTTGAAAAAATATCGGAAATAAAAAATGTAACACAGGAACATGTTATAGAAACAACATACAGCAACGCATGCAGTGTATACGGACTTAAAATATAAGCCGTAACGCAGGCAATTTGCAAAAGCTGCAAAGTATGGAAAGGATATATATGGCAGAACTGGGAAATCCAAAAAAGACAACAGAAATTCTTCAAAAATACGGCTTTGCTTTTCAAAAAAAATACGGACAGAACTTTCTTATAGACGGCAATGTGCTTAAAAAAATAGTGAAAGAAGCGGGGATAGGGAAAGATGATACGGTGCTGGAGATTGGTCCGGGAATAGGAACAATGACGCAATATCTCTGTGAAAACGCAGGTAAGGTAGTGGCGGTGGAGATAGATAAAAATCTTATACCTATACTTAAAAATGATACATTGGCGGAATACAGCAATGTAACAATTATAAACCAGGATATTCTTAAGATTGATATAAATAAGCTGGTAAATGAGGAAAACGGAGGGAGACCTGTAAAGGTAGTGGCAAATCTTCCATATTACATTACAACACCAATTATTATGAAATTATTTGAAAGCCATGCTCCTGTTGATACCATAACCATAATGGTGCAAAAGGAAGTAGCTGACCGTATGCAGGTAGGACCGGGAACAAAGGATTATGGGGCGTTATCTCTGGCAGTACAGTATTATGCAAAGCCGGAGATAGTGATGGTTGTTTCTCCGGAGTGCTTTATGCCAAGACCTAAGGTTTCGTCGGCTGTCATAAAATTAACCAGGTATGAAAATCCTCCTGTTTCTGTCAGTGATGAGGGACTTATGTTCAGACTTATAAGGGCAGCCTTTAATCAAAGGAGAAAAACTCTTGTAAACAGCATAAACAATTCCCCGGATTTGAACTTCACCAAAGAGAGCATAGTAAATGCATTGGAGAAAATGGGGCTGTCCGGTACAGTACGGGGGGAGGCACTTACACTTTCCCAGTTTGGAAGGCTTTCGGACATTTTAGGTGAGCAATGAAAAAGTTATTGCATATTTTGCCGTTTCATACAATATACTGTGGTAAATAAATGAAAAGAGGGGACATGGGTGTATAGGAGAATAACCTCATACATATATGGATATGACAATGGCGAAAGAATCAGTAACTGCGGTTACTTTAGATTTGATATAAGAGAAGGTCAATGTAAGCTTTCTGTTAATGTTAAGGTGCCTGATAAATATACTATGGGCATAGCGGAAATCTATATATTAAGAAAAAAGGATGGTATCTTAGAGGGGGCTTTGTTAGGTAAAACAGGAGGGACAAACGGAAGCATATGCTATAAGCATTTGTGTACATCCGACAATATTATAGAAGATATCAGTATAGATAATATGGCGGGAATACTTATATATAACGGAGAATCTTTAAAAAGAGTATTTGCGGGAAGTCTGAAGGATGATGAGCTGGATATTCTTTCATTTAAGAAAGAATATGAGGAGGAAAATACGGTTTATAAAATAGATACAGAATGTCAGGAACAGTGGTGCATGGAATCACAGGAGGAACAGGCTGAAATACAGGAGGAAGATGAGGTTTCATTTCCCCATGAAAATGTTATTTCCGATACCGGAAACAGGCAGGAAAATAAAGAAGCAAAAGAAGATGTTTATAGTGACAATCACAGCAATAAGCCGGAGGCAGATAATGAAGCCATAGAGGACGGTGATGCAAATATTGCGTCTATGGAAATAAAAGAAAGCAAAGATGTATGGCAGGAGCTTTTGTTTACTAAGTTTCCAAAGGTAAGAGTAAGCTTTGACGGAGGTGACTGTGAAGCGGTAAAGATGAGACCTCATGATCTTGTGTGGTTTCCGCGGAAATACTGGAGGTTCAGCAATAATCAATGTCTGTTAAACGGATATTATAATTACAGGTATATAATGCTTGTGAGAGGAAGGGGCAGCAGGGAAGGCAGTTATTATCTTGCAGTACCCGGGAAAAATATTACAGGTGATGCTGCAATGGCAAGGCGGCAGGGATTTATGGAATTTATAGAGGGTAGCGGCGGATTAGGCTATTGGTGCTGTAAAGTTGGGCAATAATAACCTGAGACGGAAGATAAAAAAGCCACATGGCAATAAGTCCAAAGTTATACCATGCACCTGATGACAGCACGTTAGTTATGGCAACATGAATGTCACAAAGCATAATTAAAATAAGGCATATGGTGAGTATGGCATATTCCTGATTTCCCTTTACCTGCATCAGACATAGAACAATATTCGTTACAAGAGTAATAAAGTATACAACGGCTAAAAATGTCATAAAATTAATAGGCATAACAAAAAAATTTATAAGTATTGATACAATAAAGCCTGCAATGACCATTGCTGTAAGGTGGTCTAACGGAAAGCGGGCTTTTTTTGTAATATAACTATAATAATTTAGCTGTACCAAAATAAAAAAGAAAATGCCAAGGGAATAAAAAGGAGTAATAACAAGCAGAAAATCAGCGGCTACCGTAAGTGACATGATTTTCCTCACAGGGTGATTTGTGCCGCTCACCATAAGAAAGCAAAGACATATGGCAAAAAACTTAAGCAGGGATGACAGAGGAGTCATATTATGGGTTATGTCAAGGTACAGGTATGAAATATAAATAACAAATTCAATAGCTATAAACATGCATTTTTCCTTTCGGGTTTACTTGCAGAATTTATATTATTCTGATAGAATAATCACATAGTTAGTATTGGGAGAAAAGAAAAAAATATACGGCTTAAAACAGGGAGGTAGCAGCAGTGAAATTTGTGAAAACAGATAACCTTGTAAAAGGTATGAGGCTGGCAAAACCAATATACAATAGAAACGGAGTTCTTCTGTATGACAGGGATACAAGGCTTACAAAACAGGGTATAAACAGTGTGAAAAATTTTAATCTTATAGGAATATATGTTTTGGAACCTACAGAGCCATTGCCGCCTATGACAGAGGAAGACATTGAGTTTGAACGCTTTCAGACCATGAGTGTCTTTGGGCTAAGGGAAGATATTGAGCTTTTGTCCATGGGGAATGAACCTGTTAATCTTGAAAATATGGTTAATGTAATATATCAAAAGTACGGCAGAAGTGATAAAAAAATCAGTACACTTCAAAATTTAAGAAGCAGAGAGGACTATACATATAAACACGCTCTTTTTGTTGCAATATTGTCAGCGGCAATGAGTGTACGTCTTAAGCTTAGTGAGGAGGAAACAAAGGAAGTTATATTGTCATCTCTTATACATGATATGGGAACGGCTGTTGTGTTGAAATTAGATTATGTTCCAAATGAAGCCAAAATGATTCTGGACTACGAAAATAGAATGGAGGAAGGAAAAAATATTGTCAATGTAGATTCTAAAAAGCTTATTCAAGGCAAAATATTAATGACGGCAAATATATATGATGATATGACCTCTATGAATACGGATAAAGAACCGGTATCAGATGTTGCTGCGGTGAGATATCTTTTGAAAAATACTAAGAAATATGATGATGCAGTGGTAGGAGCACTGGTGGACAGCTTGAAAATGCTGTATCCGGGAATATGTGTGGAGCTTACAAATAAAGCAAAGGGAATAGTAATTCTCGGAAATGAAAAAAATGTTTTAAGACCTGTGGTTCTTGGATTTAATTACAATGAAATATATAATCTTATGCAGGATGATGTTTATGCAAAGGTACAGATAAAGGATATAATGAAGACAATGGACAAGCGTGTCCATATAGACAAAGCTACAATAGAGGAATATATGGAAAAGTATGGTAACGCAGCATCTGTTTAGAGACTAATCCTTAAAATAAGGATTGATAAGCCCGTATAACAAATGGTCTGTCCATTTGCCGTTTACCCGGAGATTTTTAATGCACTTGCCCTCAGGAAGGAAACCGCACTTTTCCAATACCTTAATTGAAGAAAAATTGTCCTCCTGGACAAAGGCGTTTACTCTGTGAACATTAAGATATTCAAAGGCAGCGGTAAGAGAAGCTTTTACAGCCTCCGTGCAGTAGCCCATGGAGGTATATTCAGGGCTTATTTTGTAGCCTATGTTGCATGATATATAAGGGTCAGGGAGTACGTTGCCGAAGGATACTGTTCCTATTATTATATCGGGACATTTTTTTTCAAAGATATAGTATCTCAGATATTGATGCTTAAGTGCCGCAGAATATTCGGAATTAAGCATATGCTCCTGAAAGGAGGAAGTGTAAAACAGAGAATTTTTTGACGGCTCATACAGCTCAAAAACATGACGTCCGGACTTTAAAAAATCCAGAACCGGCAGAGCATAATGGCCGTCTAAAATTTTTAATATAAGATTTTCGGTAATTAAAATTTTATAGTCATACTTTTTCATTTATAGTCATTCCTTTTTCGAAGCTCTTTAAAAAATGAAGTTAGGATTGTGCTGCATTTATCCTCTAAAATTCCTGTTTCTATTTCTGTCTGATGGTTAAAAGCAGGAACCTGCAAAAGATTCATAACGGAGCCTGCACATCCGGCTTTAGGATTCATTGAACCTATATATACCTTTTTAATTCTGGCCTGCACAATGGCACCGGAACACATTTGGCAAGGCTCCAATGTTACGTACATTTCACATTCGTCAAGACGCCAGTCACCAAGAGCCTTTGAAGCTTTGCGTATTGCATTAAGCTCGGCATGGGACAGGGTATTTTTGTCTGTTATGCGTCTGTTATAGCCTCTTGCAATAATTTTATCCCGGTAAACTATTACACAGCCAATGGGAACCTCTCCAATGGAAAGAGCTTTTTTCGCCTGTTTAATTGCCTCATTCATAAAAAATTCTTCTCTTGACATTTTAATGCTCCTTCTGATGCTTTTTACCTCATGTAAAATTGGAGAATTTTCTCGAAAAAATCAAATAAAAAACCGTGCAATCTGTGTTGTATACCATTCATGAACGTTACTCTGACAGCCGGCTCGGCTCAGGCTGCCTCATGTCACATAGAAGGTTTTACTTAGTGCTGCTTCATTCCTGACCTGACACGGTTCGTAAATTTCTATTGCATAAGACCCAAGCGTCAACGCTGCTTATCAAAGGCAGCTTCACAAATAAGTATCCGAAACAGATTATCACCCCTGCTAGAGCGGCTTGCAGGTACAGGGCACCGCTAACTCCCCGGCTGCACGGATAATTCATAGTATACTAGGAAAATAAGCATCTGTCAAATTTTTTTGTGATTTTGCTTTAAAATTTTCATATTTTAATGTATACTAAAGAAAGAATTGTAAAGAAATAATAAATGGTCATTTATTTATGGCAGAATGGAGGAAATATGCGTATAGGAATGTTGACCAGCGGCGGTGACTGCCAAAGCTTAAATGCAACCATGAGAGGCGTGGCAAAAACACTGTACAATGAGCTTAAGGACGTGGAGATAATAGGCTTTCTTGAGGGGTATAAAGGGCTTATGTATGAGGATTATAAGGTTATGAAGCCAAGGGATTTTTCGGGGATACTCACAGAAGGCGGAACTATAATAGGAACAAGCAGACAGCCATTTAAGCAGATGAGAGTTATCGGGGAAGATGGCTTTGACAAGGTTGCGGCAATGAAGAAAACATACAAAAAGTTAAATCTTGATTGTCTTGTAATTCTGGGAGGGAACGGAACACAAAAGACAGCCAACCTGTTAAGGGAGGAGGGCTTAAATGTTGTTTCACTTCCGAAAACCATAGATAACGACCTTTGGGGAACTGATATGACCTTCGGTTTCCAAAGTGCCGTAAATATAGCAACAGAGGCTATCGATTGCATTCATACAACGGCTGCATCACACGGCAGGGTATTTATAGTGGAGGTTATGGGGCATAAGGTAGGCTGGCTTACTCTTCATGCAGGTATGGCAGGGGGAGCAGATATTATACTTATACCTGAGATACCATATGACATAGACAAGGTGGCTCAGGCAATAGAAAAAAGAACAAAGGAAGGAAAGAGATTCTCTATTCTGGCAGTTGCAGAGGGAGCTATTTCAAAGGAGGATGCCGCACTGTCCAAAAAGGAATATAAGGCAAAGCTTGCGGCAAGCGTATATCCTTCCGTATCTTATGAGATAGGAAAAAGGATAGAAGAAAAAACAGGTCAGGAAATAAGGGTAACGATACCGGGGCATACTCAAAGAGGAGGAAGTCCGTGTCCTTATGACAGAGTGCTGTCATCAAGATTTGGTGCAGCGGCAGCCAAAATGATACTTGATAAGGATTTTGGCAATATGATAGGAATTAAGAACGGAGAGATGGTTCGAATACCTTTGGCGGATGTAGCCGGAAAGCTTAAAATGGTTAATCCGGATTCCTCTATCATCCATGAAGCAAAGGCACTTGGAATCAGTTTTGGAGATTAATCATGTCTTATACTGCTTTATATAGGAAATTTCGTCCCGACACATTTGAAGATGTGAAGGGACAGGAACATATAGTTACAACACTGAAAAATCAGATAAATGCAGACCGCATAGGTCATGCATATCTTTTTTGCGGAACAAGAGGTACGGGAAAGACTACAGTTGCCAAAATACTGGCAAAGGCAGTAAATTGTGAAAATCTTAAGGATGGAAGTCCCTGTAATGAATGCCCTGTGTGCAGGGCAATTACTTCAGGGGCTTCTATGAATGTAATAGAGATAGATGCCGCATCAAATAACGGTGTTGATAATATAAGAGAGATAAGGGAGGAGGTTCAATATCCTCCCACAGAAGGAAGGTACAAGGTTTATATTATAGATGAGGTGCATATGCTTTCAATAGGTGCATTTAACGCACTGTTAAAGACCTTGGAGGAACCGCCGTCTTATGTTATATTTATATTGGCTACAACAGAGGCACATAAAATTCCTGTTACAATACTTTCAAGATGTCAAAGGTATGATTTTAAAAGAATATCAATAGATGTAATATCTGACAGAATAAGAGAGCTGACTGAAAAGGAAAATGTAGATATAGAGGAAAAGGCGGTAAGATATATAGCCAAGGCAGCAGACGGTGCCATGAGAGATGCATTAAGCCTTTTGGACAGATGTATAGCCTTTTATCTTGGGGAAAAGCTGACATATGACAAAGTTTTGGAGATTTTGGGTGCAGTAGATACAAGTGTATTCAGCAATATGCTGAGGTATATATTAAATGGCAATGTGACAGGAGCAATAAGCAGCCTTGATGACATAATTATGTCAGGAAGAGATTTAAGCCAGTTTATAACAGATTTTACGTGGTATTTAAGGAATATTCTCCTTATAAAATCATCGGATGGGGAAGTATCAGACATTATAGATGTTTCAAGTGATAAGATGGAGGAACTGAGGCAGGACGGAGCAATGGCAGATGAGAATACTCTTATGCGGTATATAAGAATATTGTCAGAGCTGGGGAATCAGCTTAAATTTGCCACATCAAAGCGTGTGCTGGCAGAGATTGCAGTAGTTAAAATGATTAAGCCTGTCATGGAAACTGATTTGTCCTCTGTTATAAACAGGATAGCCAATATAGAAAGAAAAATAGAATCAGGCAGCATAATTGAGACATTAGATGTACCGGCAGGTGAGAATAATAAGGCTTTACCACAAAATAAAGAAGAAGCCTCAGGTAGAAAGCAGGAAAGAAAGCTTGATATAGCAGTGCCGGAAGATGTACAAAATGTTGTAAATAACTGGAACAGAATAGAAAATAAAATAGGCGGAATGGCTAAGGCGGCATTAAAGCAGGGAAGGTTTACGTGTCAGGGAGACAACAGGCTTATAATACAGTTTGAGGACAGTACAACCTACGGTATGGTATCTGACAGCGGTATCACAGCACAAATTGAAAATATCATAGCAGAGGAAACAGGCAAAAGCATTAAGGTTGAGATAAAACTTTCAGAAGGCGAAAATAAGCAGGAAGACAGCTTTGTGGAGGTTTTAAATAAAAATATAAAAATGGAAGTTGTAGAGGAGGACTTTTAAAAATGGCAAGACGCGGAGGATTTCCGGGCGGAGGAATGCCCGGCAATATGAATAATTTAATGAAACAGGCACAGAAGATGCAAAGGCAGATGGAGGAAACAACAAAGGCACTGGAGGAAAAGGAATTTACTGCAGCTGCCGGAGGCGGAGCAGTTGAAGTGACTGTTTCAGGGAAAAAGGAAGTAGTTAAGGTAAAACTCAAGGAAGAGGTTGTTGACCCTGACGATATCGAAATGCTGGAAGATTTAATAGTTGCAGCAACAAATGAGGCACTTCGGAAAATGGAGGAGGTATCTCAGGCAGAGATGTCCAAAATAACAGGCGGTTTGGGAGGACTTGGAGGAGGCTTTCCTTTCTAATGGAGTATTACAGCAGTCAGATTTCCAAGTTAATAGAGGAGCTGTCTAAGCTTCCGGGGATAGGGGCAAAGACAGCGGGAAGACTTGCTTTTCATATTGTAAATATGCCAAAGGAGCAGGTAGGGGCACTGGCATCTGCCATTACGCAGGCAAAGGAAAAGGTAAGATATTGCAGGGAATGCTATACTCTTACAGATAGTGAACTTTGCCCTATATGTGCCAGTGAAAAGAGAAACCACAGTATTATTATGGTAGTGGAAAATACAAGAGATTTGGCGGCATATGAAAAGATTGGAAAATACCAGGGCGTATATCATGTGCTTCATGGAGCTATCTCTCCAATGCTGGGAATAGGACCAAATGACATAAAATTAAAGGAGCTTATGGAACGGCTTAAGGGAGATGTGGAGGAAGTTATAATAGCCACAAATTCAAGTCTTGAAGGTGAGACAACGGCTATGTACATAAGCAAGCTTATAAAGCCGGCAGGAATTAAGGTAAGCCGTATAGCAAGCGGGGTTCCGGTGGGGGGAGACCTTGAGTATATAGATGAGGTAACACTTCTTCGCGCACTTGAGGGAAGAACAGAGATATAGAAGGGGTTATAAAAAGAATTAACAGTAAAATAAACGGATTTAAATGTGGATGGAAAATGATAACAGTGCCTTGTGGGGGTTCCTTGCAGAACCCCTTTTAAGGTTTAATATAAAAAGATGTTTGATGTTTTTAGGCTGATGATTAATTACATAACAAGTATTAATTTGGGCAATACTTAAAGTAAGAATATTGGCAAGGTAATGTTTAATATATATTGGGACAAAAAATGACAGATGGAAAACAGGAAACTGTTGTGGTAGAATACTATAGTAATGCGGAAAGTGATAATGTTGAGTATGAAAGGCTTTCATTTGAGCAGAACCAATTAATATTTGAATAAAACGGATTGGAGCATATGAGAATGGATAAGTATGAGCTTAATATAAAAATGGAGCAAATAAAAAAGTTAGCAAGACAAAAGGATTATGCCGCAGCAGCCACAGTGGCAGATTCCGTTGATTTTTACAGAATTAAAGATAATAAAATGCTGTCGCTTATAGCAGATGTGTATGAGGCAAGCGGAAAGTATGAGCAGGCAAAAGACGTGCTTATAGAGGCGTATGCCAGAACCTCTATAGGAAGACGTCTTGCATACAGGCTTGTAAAGGTGTGTATAAAATCAGGGAATGTCAGTGAGGCGGAAGAATTTTATCAGGATTTTATAGAGGCCGCACCAAGGGATAATTCAAAATATATTCTGCAGTATGAGCTTGCATCGACAAAGGGTGCACCTATGGAGGACAGAATAGCCATACTTGAAACGTATTTGGAGGACGAGATGGATGACAGATGGTCCTTTGAGCTGGCAAAGCTGTATCATAAAACAGGCCAAAAGGATAAGTGTGTAAAGCAGTGTGATGATATAATACTTTGGTTTAATGAGGGAAAGTATGTCGATAAGGCAATGGAGCTAAAAATGATATATGCTCCCCTTACAAAGGCACAGCAGGCAAAATATGAGGAGAGGTGGATAGCTAAGGCACCTTCTAATATAAAGGTAGATGAAATAAAGGTAAAAGAATTCGATGCGGCGAACAGATATAATACTGTAAATATACAAAAAGCATTAAAGGAAAGCATGGCTGTTATTATGGATGAAAAACCGGATAGTGAGAACGAGGAAGAGAAATCAACCGACAATGAAAAACAGTCAGAGCAGGAAAAAACAAAGGCTATATTTACAGATGAAGTTATAAATAGTCTTTTGTCACGAACGGTAAAGGATGTGAGGGTGCCTGAAAGTAAATATAATACAGTTCCCCTAAGCCCGTATCTTGATATGGATAGCAGCGGTCAGATAGAGATGAGCATAGAGGAGCCTGTAGACGACCAGATAGAAGGTCAGATGACAATAGGCGACCTGCTGGAGGCATATGAAAAAAGAGAGGCAGCACGTACTTCCGGGGAAGATAATATAGGGGGAAAAGAAGTAATATCTTCCGTAAGAGATATAAGTGAAGCAGAGTACACTCAGGAGGAGTCAGATATAATAGAAGAAACCCGGTGGGAAGAAACAATTCCGGAGGATAAGAAGGAAGAAGTAATTGAGGTGCAGGAGCCTGAATCTATATCAGATGATATAGAGGAGATACGGGAGGAAGAAGCTGTATCAGAGCAGGAAACCACAGAGGAAAACAAAATGTCTCATTCGGATGAAATGGAGGCTATAATGTCGGTAACGGCAGATTTAAGTGTTGTAGAGGCGGCACTTGTGGAAGCTGCCGCTGCAAAAAATGAATCTGATGATGACCAAAACATTATAAGACATGAAGATAATCAGGAATCCTTGGAAAATCACAAGGATGAATATAATCCTTCGGAGGAGGAAGCAGAACTGACCCAGGACGAAGAAGAAGAGTTTTTTGATGAGGATGTAAAGGAAGAAACTGAGGAGGAGAATCAGGCCGTACAGGAGAAGCAGGAAGATAATGATATTGTAAAAGAACTGATAAAAGAGTTTGTAACTAAATATTCAGGAGTACAGGGACTTGACAGACAGCTTTTGGCAGTGCTTCAGGAAGCACTGATAAATGACAACGCCCATATTATAGTTATGGGAGAAATCAAAAGCGGAAAAACGTCATTAGCCATAGATCTTGTTAAGGTAGTAAATAAAATAAGGCAGGTAAGGGGAAGAAAAATAGCCAAAATCAATGGTGAGGTTTTAAATGAAAAAAATGTTTCAGAATATTTTGATAAGCTGTCAGGCATGGATATTATAATAGAAAAAGCCGGTATTCTTTCTGAAACCACAGCAAATGATATCTTGGAAAGGATAAATAATGATTCTGAAAACAAAATAGTAGTTCTTGAGGACGAAAAGACAAATGCTGAAAATCTTATAAACTCTAATAAGAAACTTGCTGAAATGTTTAGCTGCAGGGTAGTTGTAAAGCAGAATAAAATAAGAGACTGGGCTGTGGTGGCAAAGGATTATGCAAAGGAAAAGGGATATGAGATAGACGAGATGGGAGTGTTGGCACTTAGTGCAAAGATAGATGAGCTGTATGCAATATCATTAGTTATAAATAAAAGCCAGGTTGAGACTATAATAAACAATGCAATTAATAAATCAGGCAGGAGAGGTTTTGGAAAGCTTTTAAAGCTGTTTGGCAAAGAAAGGGAGAAGGTACTGAAAGAGGAAGATTTTTCGTAAGGCAGTATAAGGTTTTTGGGAAATAAATATCCGAGACTATGAAAAAAGTCTGTAAATAGGATTCTTCTATGATAAGTATGGGTGAAAAGCTTGAAAGCAGTGCTTTTCACCTTTGTTATATATACCATCTGTCTGATGGCATGTCAATAACAGGCGGTTCTTCCGCCTGTCTTAACCAAGATATTAACTTCAATCTTCAAATGTAGCCAGATACAGGGCTTAAGCAGTGCCGTATTGCTTGGAAAAACGCTCTTCTGACAGTTTAGCTTCCGATAGGTAGAATTCAGCTATTCTATAGCGTTGGTTGTGTATATAACTTTCCGGACTGTTGCTGAAAATTTGAAGATGGGAGAGATTGCATCCCAGTCTAAATATAGTTTTTTAATAATCATACGTCCTTTATCACCAATCTCATAATACTTGAATTCTGTAGTGTCAGTAGTAATCTTTTGATGAGGAACACAGGTGTGAAAACAGAAATAAGGGTTATGTATCAAGTGATGTGGTTGTAACCTTTGATGCACAGTATATGGGTCAGGACGTAAAAGTAGCAGAGTATAGCTGCGATTTTAAGAATGCACCTACTACCTTTGAGTTTACTAAGGTTGATATTACAAGCGGTGCAGAGCTCTCCGGTGCAACTCTTATCGTTCTTGATATGGATGGTAATGTGATTTATACGGTGTATTTCAGATTTTTGAAAATTCTGATTATCGTACCACTTGGAGCATTGGCATTCTCGACAATGGGTGGAAACAGGGCAGTCAGCCATACGGTTGCTGTGATTATTGCGGCAGTAGTAGGTGTAGCAGTATATAAAGCTAAGCATTAAAAAAGGAACCTGTGTGACAGATTCCTTAAATAAGGGAAAATCCCCGACGAAGAATGGCATTCCAGTTGCTTTTCTGAAAGAGAAATCTTACTACGATTACCATTTGCTTTTCTTCGTCAATTGTGTAGAAAGCAAGGTAATTATTGACTATAACGAATCTAATTCCCCAGCTTGACAAAACTGGGTCATCTACAGGACGGAACTTTTGTGGCATATCGGTAAGTGAGTTAATTTGCTCAGTAGCTACGTCAAGTAGGTGGTCTGCGGCAGAAGGGTTTTTAAGATTAAATTCTATATGGTCAGCCGCACGCATGATATCACGCTCAGCGGTCTGTGTGATATGGATTATATAACTCATCCGCGACGTCTGCTCCGGATGTCAGCCATGGCTTCAGCGAAAGGTCGGGTGTTGCCGGATGCAATATCATCCATACCTTCTTTGATTTGGCTATATAATTCAAAGCGACTGGTTAATTCTTCATAGGCTTCAATGCTCATAACAGCAAGGTCGCCTTTTCCATTCTTCGTAATAAATACTGGTTCGGGATAGCTATGACAAAATGAAGATATTTCGTTGTAGTTATTCCTTAAATCAGCACTTGATTTGATTGCTGGCATAATGAACACCTCCTTATTTGATAGTAAAATTATACACAAATTTTGTTATATAGTCAATAAGGACATAGAAATATTATGTGCCAGATTTTGTAATTGTATTCGATTGACTTCCTTTAGTCAGGATTTAAGACACAGTGGCACACACTTTGTGATGTTGTATCATAAAAGTTGACACCCTATCTCCGCTGATAACCCGGAGCGTGTTAACACTGTGCTTTTGCATGTACTCAATGATTATGCCGGTGGAATATGCGATTCGCAATACCCAGGACTTAAAGCACAACACCGCATTATGCGACAGACTGAAGAAATCAATTCAAAAAGCAGCATAAGTAGAAGCGTCACATAAGCGGTGCTTTTTACATAGTTGAAAAAATGTGTTATACTATTCTTGCAATGATTTTGTGAGGTGAAGGTTAATGAGAAGAAATGCAATTGATGAACTAATCAAATGGAAAAGTGATGAAGAACGTAACATTTAGAATGATGAAACTGCGTTTCGGTAGCAGGATTATATTTTTTGTGGTATATTAACCGGTGTGTGAATGAATATTCCATACACGGATTGATAAAAATATTGAAAAATCATAAAAGAAAGAAATGGGGAATTATATGCCTGAAGAAACAAAACCTCATATTGTGAAGTCACATGATATCAGTCTGGATTCTGATTATGTGAAATGGATTCATGATGTGAAGCAACGTTATATGACTACACAGATAAAAGCCGCCGTTAAAGTGAATACAGAACAGCTTTACTTTAATTGGCAGCTGGGGCGGGACTTAGTAGAAAGAAAAGCGGAAGAAAAATGGGGAAAAGGAATTGTAGAGCAGTTAAGTCTCGATTTACAAAATGAATTTCCTGATGCAAAAGGCTTTTCAGCAAGAAATCTGTGGAATATGAAAAAATGGTACCTGTTTTATTCTTCAGGCGATATGTTTTCAGAAATGGCGCATACGATTGAAGAAAGTATTGATTTAAGCAGCTTAAAACTGCAACAGGTTGGTGCAGAAATTAGTGAAAATCAAAAACTGCACCAGGCTGGTGCAGAAATAGAATTTCCTGCAATTTTCGGATTTGTGCCGTGGAGACATCATGTTGAAATCGTAACGAGATGTAAAACAATCGAAGAAGCTTTATTTTATGTGAGAAAAACAATCGAAGAAAGCTGGAGCAGGAGTACACTTGTTGATTGTATGAAAGCTGATTTATACCAGTCATCAGGTAATGCACTTACTAATTTTGCGGAAAAACTTCCTGCCATACAAGGAAAACTTGCACAGGAAATCGTAAAAGATACTTATGATTTCGGTTTTGTATCACTTCCTGCAGGGTATGATGAAGAAGAGCTGGAAGATGCGTTAGAGCAGAATATTACACGCTTTCTGTTAGAGCTTGGATCAGGCTTCGCTGCTATGTAGTTGTCGAACTGAAAGCCGTATCATTTGAACCGGTGTTTGCAGGAAAACTTAATTTCTATGTAAATGCGGTTAATGAGTTAATGAAATCGGAATCCGATAATCCAACAATTGGTCTGCTGATATGTAAAGATAAAGACCAGACTGAGGTTCAGTGGGCTTTTCAGGGAATAGAGACTCCTATGGGGGTTGCAACTTACGATAATATACGCTTACAGGAAATAAAATCCCAGTTGCCATCCGAGGAAGCTATTCAGAAACGATTGGAGCAGGCGGAAGAAGAATATATTTTAAAGCTAAAAGAAAAAAACAAATAATCCAGTGAGAATTACCACATAAGCCATTTGGACTAACCATCCGGATGGCTATTTTTTTATCCTTTTTGGGGTAATGGATGTAGAAAGAAGGTGAGAAGATTGAAAATCAAAAAGGTTGATGACAAGCCTATGGTAATCCATACCAAGAAGAAAGCAAAGCTTCATACACATGAACCAAAGAAAGCGTCCATCAAGGCTTGTATTACTGATTGCGGTAACACCTTGTTCGGATAATATATAATAAGATGAACAAGGAGATTACCATTATGACAAAAAAGTATGATGTAGAATTTAAAAAACAATTAGTCCATGCTTATATCCAGGGAAAAAGCTACCCACAACTCGAAAAAGAGTATGGTGTTGCTAAATCCACTATTTCAGGATGGGTAAAAAATACAGCGAAGAATGCAAATATACTTCTAAATCACAATCAGATAATCCTTATGCCAAAGAGATCCATGATCTTAATAAAAAAATTGCTGAACTGGAAAAGGAGAACCTTTAAAAAAAAAGCCGCAGCATTCTTCGCAAAGGAACTCGAGTAGTGATGTATCAGTTCATTGATGAAAATAAAGATATATTTGGTCTGAGATGGCTTTTCAGACATTTTAATATGGCACCAAATGCCTATTACAACTATTTAAAAGACAATAAGGCCGGATACCGCAAGCAAAAACAGAAAATATATGAGGAGATCAAAAATATTTACTATAACAATAACAGGATCATTGGTCACCGTGGAATGAAGATATTTCTGGCACGAAAAGGAATATATCTGAGCAAAACTACTATTCACAGATATATGAATCAGGAACTGAATCTGCATGCAGTAACCATGCGAAAAAAGGAACTTATGTACGTGGAGAAAAAAATAAAATATTCCCTAACCTTTTAAAACAAAACTTTACAGCAGATGCAAAAAATAAAATATGGTGCACAGATTTTACATATATCCGGTTATCCAATGGGAAAATGCGTTACAACTGCACGATTATTGATCTATACGACCGTTCTGTAGTAGCAACGTTAAATTCCAGCTATATAAATACGGAACTTGCTATTAATACACTCAAAAGAGCTATAAAGAATGAACCCCCGGGTGCTGGTTTAATTCTACATAGTGACCAGGGGTGCCAGTTTAGCTCATGGAAATTTGTGGATTATTGTAAATCTCAGGGAATTATCCAGAGCATGAGTAAAGCAGGGTGTCCTTATGATAATGCTCCTATGGAGAGGTTCTATAAAACATTTAAGGATGAACTGGTATATAGGTATCATTTTGTGAATGCTAAAGCATTGGATGATGCGGTAGCACAATATGTATTTGCTTGGTACAACCATGTCAGACCGCATTCGTACAACAACTGGATGACACCTTTTGAAACACGAAATAAATAGTGAATTTTTCGAACAAAGTGTTACAAAAATGCTTGACCAGTACATATCCAACATACCAATAGTATACTGTCTTGTTTGTTTCTGAGACGGCAACCTAACTTATTACCGGCGGTGTTGCACCGTGGACGTGCGGTACAAATGCAGAATATCAGAAATTCCAGTTAGAGCTGCAGATTGAAAAGGAAAAGATTTTTGAGCAGGCAGTCCGAACTATGTCTACAGTCTGAAGCCACCGGCTAAGCGGTTGGCCTTGACCTATTCAAAATTAAGTTCAATGCCACCTATTCCACAGTCTACATCTATCTTTCGCTCTGCATCATTATTTTGATGTTTGCTTTTGTTGTAGCTTTCACCGTTTATCTCAGCGGAGCCTATACCCTTGTCAAGAACTATGGAATAGAGGGAAACGTTTCCCGTAAATGACATGGTGACGGCACCTATGCCGGAATCAACTTTGCAGTTTTTAGTGTTAAGCCTGTGGCAGATAAGTTCTCCCGCACCTGTGTCAAAGTCAGTAGTATCAGCACTTATACTGTCTATTGTACATGTTCCGGCACCTACCTCTGCCTTGAGTTTGTCTAAAGTAAGGTCTTTAGGAACAATAATTTCAAGAGATGAATCTTCGCTGTCGGAAAATAAGGATTTGCTGCCTGTTTCTATTGTTAGTTTTCCATTATTCTCCTTTATTTCAAATCCCCAAACGTTATTGGCATTTACAACAAATTCATTTCCCTCACATCGTATAACAATATCCCCAAGCCCCATATCAACATCAAGAGAAGTTATGCTGTCATATGTGTAAGAGGCAGTTACGGCTTTGTCGTCCTTGCCCGATATACCGTCTATAATGCCGACGGCTACATCAAATATGGTTGTGATAATAAAGACGGTAAGACACACTGCAAATGCAAGTGCAATATATTTAATGGTTTTTTGCGTGTTATTCATTTTATATCAAGCCCCCCAAACATACATGTAGCATTTACAAATATTGTAGGTCTTCCTGTTACATTGCCGTTTATGGTCTTGTCGGATACACCCCCAAAGATTGGAATGCTTGAAACCTTAATATTAACATTGCCGGGAACATATATATCTGCACCGGCAAATATAACTGATGCATTTATTACCACGTCCTCTGTGATAATGGCATCCCTTAAATCAAGAACTACACTGCCAAATACTGAATTAATGCAGGTTCCAAAAAATATGTCATTAGGATATTTTACCTGATTGGAACCAAATATAGCATTATACTCAGGCTTTTTTCGACTTGTGCTGTCGGAGCTAAAAAAATCCGAGTTTTTATCTCCGGTATTTTGCGAATCATTGTTATCGTTATGAGAATTATAAGTAAATCCGCTGCTGCTATTATTGCTGTCGTAATTATTAAAGGTATCGGAGGTATCTCTGTTTTTGTTTCCTTTTGAAAAGGCATCCTTAAAAATTATTGCAATGCCTATAATAACAAGTGATACAGGAATAACAAGTCTTCTTATAAGTGAGCCGGACACAATGTTGTTTGTCATAAGAAGAAAAGCAGTTCCCACCAAAAGCCATATAAATGAGCTAAGGTTAAATCCTTTTGAACATATACCTGTAATGCTTGGGATTATAATAAATAAAGGCCAGCATCTCCATAGGATATTCCAAAGGCTTATGTCCCAGCCCAGAAATGTTTTGCAGTAAAGAAGTATGCCTATTATGATAAAGCATAGTCCCCATATAATATTTGACGGCTTAAATTTCATATATATCTCTCCAATCTTTTTATAATTTGCCGGGTTATATCTTATAGATAGATATATGCTACAAAAATAATTGCAGCTTCACAAGTTACATATGTCATATCATTAACATGCTATATGTAAGATTGTTAGATGAGACTTATAAGCAGATAGGGGTATGCCTGCGTATTAAAAACAATTAATTGATTTTCCTGTCATCATAGGGTATACTAGAACATATGAGATAAACTGTTTAAGAAATGGAGATAAAAATGAAAAAAGAATATGTAAACGCACCTTTTGTAAAAAGAGGGCTTGCTTTTGTCATTGACGCAGTAGTGGCATTTTTGCCGGCACTTGTTGTATACTTTATATTCACGGGTACATATTCAGGACTTACTCCTTTATACTACCCGGCACCTGTTATAGGGGCAGTGTCTATGATTGATTTGCCTGTTGCCGTAAATGAAAAGGTAAGTACGGTAACGTCAGACGAGGGAGGTATAATTTCCGAGACAAATTATTCGATACCTGCCACGGGAAGCAGAATGCTGTCAGTATTTGTCATTATATTTTATGTTGGTTACAGCACATTTTGTACAGCACTTTATGACGGAAGAACAGTGGGCAAAAAGCTTATGAGGCTGAGGGTGATACCCGAGGATGGAGAAAAACCGTTAAAAGCCTATCTTTTGAGGGAGCTTTTAGGCAAAGTAATCATTAATTCTACTATTATAGTACCTGTAATATCATTGTTTATGGCACTTTTTGCACCTAAAAGAAAAACTGTTCATGATTATATAGGAAGGACAAGGGTAGTAGCAGAGTAGGAGAGAAAAATGAAAACGGTCATAAAAAAAGTAGACTTAAAAAATATAGAGGCATGTAAGGATGACCTTGATGAGGCAGGAAGAATAATAAGAGAGGGAGGACTTGTGGCGTTTCCAACGGAAACGGTTTACGGATTGGGAGGAAATGCATTTGACAAATGTGCCTCATCAAAAATATACAATGCTAAGGGAAGACCTTCAGACAATCCGCTTATAGTTCATATAGCAGATTTTAAAGATATAGAAAAGGTGGCCGAGGATATAAGCACCAAGGCAAAAAAAATAATGGAAAGGTTTTGGCCGGGACCTGTAACTTTGATATTTAAGAAAAAGAAGGAAGTGCCTTATGAAACAACAGGAGGACTTGATACAGTTGCAGTAAGAATGCCAAGCCATCCTGTGGCAATGAGGTTTATAAAAAGTGCAGGAGTTCCAATAGCAGCACCAAGTGCAAATACATCGGGAAGACCAAGCCCCACCACGGCACAGCATGTGGCTGAGGATATGAACGGAAAAATAGACATGATTATAGACGGAGGTCAGGTGGATATAGGTCTTGAGTCAACTATTGTGGATATGACAGATAAGGTTCCTGTTATACTAAGACCGGGATATATTACAAAGGAAATGCTGGAAAGAGAAATAGGAAAGGTGGAGGTAGACAGGGTAGTGCTTGCCAAGTCAAAAAAGGAACTGGGAGGAGATAATTATGTCCCAAAGGCACCGGGAATGAAATACAGACATTATGCTCCAAAGGCAGAGCTTATAATGTTTCAGGGAAATGATGAAAAGGTAGCTGCTGAAATAAATAAAAGGTCATACGAGAGTATAAGGCAGGGAAAAGCAGTTGGAATAATATGCACAGACGAAACAAGAAGTTTATACAGATATGGGGTGGTTATATCAGTAGGCTCAAGGGAAGATGAAAAAACTATAGCACATAATCTGTACGGAGTGCTGCGAGACTTTGATATGGAAAATGTTGACTATATTTACAGTGAAGCTTTTTATGATACAGGATTGGGTCAGGCTATTATGAACAGGCTGATTAAGGCAGCAGGATATCATGTGGAAAAGGTGTGATAACAGTGGAGTACAAAAAGGTTATATTTGTCAGCGAGGAAAATACATATACAAGCCCTATAGCAGAGGCAATTATGAAGGCAGCTGTAAATGATGCCATAGAGGCAGAATCCTGTGGAACTGTAGTATTGTTTCCGGAGCCTGCCAATCCCAAAGGTGTAACCATTGCAAAAAGCAGGGGCATCAATCTTGAAAAGCACAGGGCAAAGCCTGTAAGAGAAGATATGTTTGGTGAAGATATATTGATTCTTGTAATGACAGAGAAAATAAAAGCGTTTTTATATGATGAGTATAAGAATGCAGTGAATGTTTATACTATAAAGGAGTTTGTTGATTTAAGGGGAGACGTGGAAACACCTTACGGCAAAGGACTTAAGGAATATGGAGAGGTTTATACACAGATAGAAGAATTAATTGAAAAGGTAATAAATAAATTAGAAAGCAATTAATTTAAGGAAAGGAAGGTAAGCTTATGATAGGATTAGGAAGCGACCAGGGAGGCTTTGAGTTAAAGCAGGAAATTATAAAGCACCTTAAAGAGAGAAATCTGGAATATAAGGATTTCGGAAGCTATGACAGTGCAAGTGTGGATTATCCGGAATATGCAAAGAAGGTTTGCGGTGCAATTAATAGGGGAGAGTGTGAAAAGGGAATACTTGTTTGTGGAACAGGAATAGGAATTTCCATTGCGGCAAATAAAATAAAAGGAATACGTGCTGCACTGTGTACAGATTGCTTTATGGCTGAGGCAACAAGGCTTCACAATGATGCCAATGTGCTGGCACTGGGAGGAAGAGTAGTAGGTCCGGGGCTTGCATTAAAAATAGTTGATACGTTTCTCGACACACCGTTTTCAAATGAGGAGCGTCATATAAGAAGAATAAAGGCAATAGAGGAGTAAATATTTTCAGGCTGAGGTGACGGTATGACAGGAAAAAGACTTGACTACATAAGCTGGGATGAATATTTTATGGGGGTGGCAATGCTGTCATCCCTGCGTTCTAAAGACCCTAATACGCAGGTGGGAGCCTGTATAGTAAGCTCTGACAATAAAATTTTGTCAATGGGATATAATGGTTTTCCCATAGGATGCTCTGATGATGAATTCCCGTGGGACAGGGAAACAGGGGAGAACGACATTGACAATAAGTATTTCTACTCTGCCCACAGTGAGCTTAATGCTATTTTAAACTATAGGGGAGGCAGTCTTGAGGGGTGTAAGATATATGTCACTCTTTTTCCCTGCAACGAATGTGCTAAGGCAATAATACAGTGCGGAATAAAAGAAATAGTGTATAAAGAGGATAAATATGCAGACACTCCGGGAGTAAAGGCATCAAAGCGGATGCTTGAGGCTTCAGGGGTAAAATATACATTATATAAATCTACGGGCAGGGAAATTATCCTTAAGTTCTGAAGTTAATATGTTGGACAAATTTATGGGAAAATGGTATATTAATAGTAAACGATAAGGAATGAAAATAGCTTATGAAGTATAAAAGAGAAGTTTTCAGAGGCCTTGCACTTATAACCCAGTTGGGGATAAATGTTATGGTTCCTATATTTTTATGTCTTTTTGCCGGATATATTATAGATAAAAAATTTGGAACCTCGACAATTCTCATATTTTTAATATTGGGAATACTGGCAGGGGGCAGAAACGCGTATATGCTGGCTAAAGGGGTAATAGAGGAAAATGAAAGGGACAAAAGATAGAAAAAGTCTGTTTGCAAGGGTCCCTGTTACGGTAGAATTACTGGCGGGAGAGCTTGTTTACCTTGTTATAGGAGAGGCTGTTATATTAATTGCAGGCATAATATGGGAATATAGTATAGCAGGTGCTGCACTGGGTTTTTTTGAAGGTGTGGTAATAGCAGCCGGAATTATGATACACATGGCAGTGTCGGTGGAGGATTCTGTTGCCATGTATGAGGCAGAGGCATTGAACCATACACGCAAGAATTATATAATAAGGATGGCAGCTCTTACTGTTATACTTCTGATTATAATATTTTTTGATTTGGGAGATATTATAGGAGTACTGTTTGGACTTATGTCATTGAAGGTAGCGGCATATATTCAGCCGTTTACACATAAAGTAACGCAAAAAATAAAAAGTAAAGGACGGTGATAATGTGGGATATGAGATAAGTCTCCTGTCAGCGGAAAAGGAGGCCGATTTCTCCATACACTACCTTCAGGAACTGGAAGTGTTTGGACACAAGGTTTACCTTACTACTACCCATGTAGGTCTTATTATTGTATCGGTAGTGCTTATAATATTTGCTGTGGCAGTAAATATTAAGGTAAGAAAAACAAAAGCAGCAGACACGCCGGGAATGCTGCAAAATATTGCAGAGCTTGCTGTGACTACCATTGATAATATGGTTGGAGCCATAATGGGAAAGGAAGGAAAACGCTTCCGCAACTATATATGTCTGCTGATGATATTTTTGCTTTTTTGCAACATATCCGGACTATTTGGTTTAAGACCTCCAACAGCAGACTATGGCGTTACCTTTCCACTTGGAGTAATAACTTTTTTACTGATTCATATTAACGGAGTGAGAAAAAATCATGTAAGACATTTTACTGATTTGTTCAGACCGTCACCAATATTGTTTCCCATTAATTTGATTGGTGAGGTGGCAGTTCCTTTATCTTTGTCGCTTCGTTTATTTGGAAACATACTGTCAGGAACGGTTATGATGGGGCTTATATACGGACTTTTAAGTCCGCCGATTACAACAGGTATACCTGCGGTGCTTCATATTTATTTTGATGTTTTTTCAGGATGTATTCAGGCATATGTCTTTTGTATGCTGACTATGGTATACATTAGTGACAAGATAGGAGATTAGAAAATCAGTGTGAGAGAAATTAACCGGCGAACAGTAATACTAAAATAAAAAATAAAAGGTACCGCAAAGGCGGTAGAAATGGAGGAAGAAAATGAATATTAGCGGACAGGATTTTATTTACGGAATGTCAGCAGTTGGAGCAGGATTGGCATTAATAGCAGGTGTAGGTCCCGGTATAGGACAGGGATATGCAGCAGGTGCGGCAGCAGCAGCAGTGGGACGTAATCCCGGAGCAAAATCTGATATTACATCTACCATGCTTTTGGGACAGGCAGTAGCAGAGACAACCGGTCTTTACGGATTAGCCGTTGCAATTATATTAATGTTCGTTAAGCCTTTCAGTTAAGCAGAACCAGCCTGCATAATTTATGCGGGAAGAACACGGAAAGGAGGCTATGAATGGGAACATTAATGGGACACTATGGCTATATGCTGTTGAGTGCAGGAACGGAAACTGCTTCAAAGACGGAGGAGGGAAGAATATTTGGAATCGACCCGCAGCTGTTATTTGATGCGGCAGTTCTTGCTATCAATATATTTATACTGTTTGTTTTGCTTTCCTATCTTCTCTTTAATCCTGTAAGAAAGCTTCTTACGGAGCGGCAGGAAAAGATTAGTGCAGAAAGGGAACAGACAGCATCAGACAGGGAAACTGCAAGGACGTTAAAGTCAGAATACGAGGAAAAGCTTAAAAATATTGATAAGGAAGTAGAAGTTATATTAAGTGACGCCCGTAAGAAAGCACTTAAAAACGGAGAGAGAATAGAAAACGAGGCAAAGGAAGAGGCTGCAAGAATAATTGCCCATGCCAAGTCGGAGGCAGAGCTTGAAAAGAAAAAGGCAGCCGATGATGTGAAAAAGGAGATTATTCTTGTGTCCACCCTTATGGCAAATAAGCTTGTGGCAGCTTCTGTTGATAGAAAAACACAGGATTTCCTTGTGGAGGAAACTTTGAGAGAGATAGGTGATGATACATGGCTAAGCTAGTAGAAAAGGTATATGGCGATGCGTTGTTTCAGCAATCTGTCCAATCGGGGAAAACTGACGAATTATTTCAGGAAGTAAAAGACATAAAAGAAGTTCTTGAGGATAACAATCAGCTTGTAAAGCTTTTAAATCATCCCAACATAAGTAAGGAAGATAAGGAAAAGGTTGTGGAAAATATCTTTAAGGGCAGGGTGTCAGATGATTTGACCGGATTTTTACTTCTCGTTATAAGGAAAGACAGGCAGAAGTATCTTTTTAAGATACTGGATTATTACATTGATAAGGTAAAAGAATATAAAAAAATAGGTGTTGCTGCGGTAACAACTGCGTGTGAAATGAATGAAACGCAGAAAAAAGCTATAGAGGACAAGCTTATATCCACAACGGAATATGAATCATTTGAGATTGAGTATATTGTAGATTCAGGGCTTATAGGAGGCATGATTATCCGTGTCGGCGATAAGGTTATTGACAGTAGTCTTAAGAATAAAATAGAGAAAATGTCAAGGGAACTCTATAAAATAAGATTGGAAAGGTGGTAGCTCCATGAATTTAAGACCTGAAGAAATAAGTTCGGTTATTAAAGAGCAGATAAAGAACTATTCTACAGAGCTGGATGTATCAAATGTTGGTACGGTTATTCAGGTAGCTGACGGTATTGCCAGAGTACACGGATTGGAAAAAGCAATGCAGGGTGAGCTTTTGGAATTTCCCGGTGAGATATATGGAATGGTATTAAACCTTGAGGAGGATAATGTGGGTGTTGTTCTTTTGGGAGACGACAAAAACATTAACGAGGGAGATACGGTAAGAACTACAGGAAGGGTAGTAGAGGTTCCTGTGGGAGATGAGATGACAGGTCGTGTAGTTAATGCATTAGGTCAGCCTATAGACGGCAAAGGACCTATTAATGCGGCAAAAACACGTCAGATAGAGAGAGTGGCGCCGGGTGTTATTACAAGAAAATCTGTAGACACACCTCTTCAGACAGGTATAAAGGCAATAGATACAATGGTACCTATAGGAAGGGGACAGAGAGAATTAATCATTGGTGACAGACAGACAGGAAAAACTGCTATTGCCATTGATACAATAATTAACCAAAAAGGGCAGAATGTTCTTTGCATATATGTAGCTATTGGACAAAAGGCATCCACTATTGCTTCCATAGTTAAGACATTGGAGGAAAATGGGGCAATGGATTATACAACTGTAGTTGCATCAACGGCAAGCGAGCTTGCACCGCTGCAGTACATTGCGCCTTATTCAGGCTGTGCAATCGGTGAGGAATGGATGGAGCAGGGAAAAGATGTACTGGTGGTTTATGATGACCTTAGTAAGCATGCGGCCGCATATCGTACACTTTCATTGCTGCTCAGGCGTCCGCCCGGCCGAGAGGCTTATCCGGGAGATGTATTTTATCTTCATTCAAGGCTTCTTGAGAGGGCGGCGAAAATGTCAGATGAATATGGAGGGGGGTCTCTTACGGCACTGCCTATAATAGAAACACAAGCAGGAGATGTATCTGCATATATCCCTACAAACGTTATATCTATTACAGACGGACAGATTTATCTTGAAACGGAAATGTTTAATGCAGGCTTCAGACCTGCCGTAAATGCAGGACTTTCCGTATCAAGAGTGGGAGGTGCGGCACAGATTAAGGCAATAAAGAAGCTGGCAGCACCTATAAGAGTTGAGCTTGCACAATACAGAGAGCTTGCATCCTTTGCACAATTTGGTTCTGACCTTGATGCAGATACAAAGGAAAAGCTGGAGCAGGGTGCAAGAATAAAAGAAATATTAAAGCAGCCCCAGTATAAGCCTATGCCTGTAGAGTATCAGGTAATAATTATATATGCGGCAACAAAGAAATATCTTCTTGATATAGCGGTGGATAAGGTTCTTGATTTTCAGGAGAAGCTGTTTGAATTTATAGATGCAAAATATCCTGAAATACCTCAGTCAATTAAAGACACAAAGGAGCTGTCGGAGGATATGGAGGCAAAGCTTATAGAAGCTATCGAAGAAGTCAGGAAAGCACAGGAGTGAGAGAGGTGATTAGTCATGGCGTCAATGAGAGATATTCAGAGACGAAAAGTAAGCGTACAAAGTACAGGACAGATTACCAAGGCGATGAAGCTGATTTCTACCGTAAAGCTGCAAAAGGCAAGAGAGAGAGCGGAGCACAGCAAGCCTTATTTTCAAGGCATGTATGATACTGTTTCTGCCGTTTTATCACGTTCAGGAAATATAAATCACAGATTTTTGAAAACAGGAGAATCCAAAAAGAAAGCAGTTATACTTATATCCTCCAACAGAGGGCTGGCGGGAGGATATAATTCCAACATAGTGAAGCTTATAACAGAAAATCCGGAATTTGCTCCAGAGAATACAGTGATTTATGCAGTAGGGCGAAAGGCTAAGGAAGGGCTTATAAGAAGAGGATATGAGATAAGACAGGATTACTCTGAGGCAGCAGATGAGCCCATGTACAGTGATGCCATGGGTATATCAAAGGATGTATTAAAGGCGTTTGAGAGCGGAGAGATTGGAGAAATCTATCTGGCATATACGGTGTTTAAAAACACAGTTAGTCAGGTGCCTGACTTAAAGAAAATATTACCTGTGTCAATGGAGGATTCCAAAGGCGAAAAGTCGGAGGAGGACACAAAAACTCTTATGAATTATGAGCCGGGAGAGGAAGAGGTTCTTGACATTATTATCCCTAAGTATGTCACAAGCCTCATATACGGAGCTCTTGTGGAGGCAGCGGCAAGTGAAAACGGTGCCAGAATGACGGCAATGGATTCGGCTACGTCAAATGCAGAAGAAATGATTTCAGAGCTGTCTTTAATGTACAACAGAGCAAGACAGGGCTCCATAACGCAGGAATTAACGGAAATTATAGCTGGTGCAGAGGCAATCAGCTAGAAAAGGAAGGAGCGTAAGCTTAGAATGGCAGAAAATAATGTAGGTAAAGTTACGCAGATTATCGGTGCCGTACTTGATATTAAGTTTCCGGGCGGCAGACTGCCGGAGATAAATGAGGCTGTTACTATTGACAATAAGGGTGATATACTTACGGTGGAGGTATCTCAGCATTTGGGTGATGATACCGTGAGATGTATAGCCATGGGCTCTACCGACGGTTTGATAAGAGGTATGGATGCTGTGGCAACAGGTGCTCCCATAACCGTGCCTGTGGGAGAAAATACATTGGGACGTATGTTCAATGTTTTGGGAAATCCTATAGATAATAAGCCTGCACCGGAAAATGTTGAGTATTTTCCTATTCACAGAAAAGCACCTGCATTTGAGGAGCAGTCCACATCAACAGAGATGCTTGAAACAGGCATAAAGGTTGTAGACCTTCTCTGCCCATACCAAAAGGGAGGAAAAATCGGACTTTTCGGAGGTGCAGGAGTAGGCAAGACTGTACTTATACAGGAGTTAATAAGAAATATAGCAACAGAACATGGCGGATACTCCGTGTTTACAGGTGTTGGTGAGCGTACAAGAGAAGGAAATGACTTGTATTACGAAATGAAGGAGTCAGGAGTTATTAACAAGACGACCATGGTATTCGGACAGATGAACGAGCCGCCGGGAGCCAGAATGAGAGTTGGACTTACAGGTCTTACCATGGCAGAGTACTTTAGAGATAAGGGCGGAAAGGATGTACTTTTGTTTATTGACAATATTTTCCGTTTTACTCAGGCAGGTTCAGAAGTTTCGGCATTACTTGGACGTATGCCTTCAGCAGTAGGTTACCAGCCTACACTTCAGACGGAAATGGGAGCGTTGCAGGAAAGAATCACATCAACAAAAAACGGTTCCATAACATCTGTTCAGGCAGTATATGTTCCTGCAGATGACTTAACAGACCCTGCACCGGCAACAACATTTGCACACCTTGATGCCACAACGGTTCTTTCCCGTTCTATTGTGGAGCTTGGTATTTATCCGGCAGTGGATCCGTTAGAGTCTACCTCACGTATACTTGATCCCAGAATAGTTGGGGAGGAGCATTACAGCGTTGCACGTTCAGTGCAGGAGATACTTCAGAAATACAAAGAGCTGCAGGATATTATTGCAATTCTCGGTATGGATGAGCTGTCAGAGGATGATAAGCTTGTGGTATCAAGGGCAAGAAAGGTTCAAAGATTTTTGTCACAGCCTTTCTTTGTGGCAGGACAGTTTACGGGTCTTGAGGGAAGATATGTGCCTATATCCGAAACAATACAGGGATTTAAGGAAATTATTGCAGGAAAACATGATGATATTCCTGAAAGTTATTTCCTTAATGCGGGAAGTATTGATGACGTGCTTGCCAAGGTAAAGTAGCCGGATGTGCAGTATAATTTTGGCACCACAGAAAGGATAGACATATGGCAGATGAAAAAATGTTTGTGCTGGAAATAATATCGCCGGAGCGTGTTTTTTACACGGGAGAAGCACATTTTGTTGAGCTTACCACAAGTGAAGGTGAAATTGGCGTGTATAAAAACCATATTCCCATGACAAATATATTAATGCCGGGAGTAATTAGAATTCATCAGCAGGATGGCATTAAAACAGCAGCAGTTATGTCAGGATTTGTGGTTATACTAAAGGATAGAATTAAAATAATGGCTGAGGTGGCTGAATGGCCACATGAGATTGACAAAAGCAGAGCAGAAGAAGCGAAAAAAAGAGCCGAGAGAAGACTTAAGGAGGGCGGTCCCGGAGTTGATATGGCGAGAGCCGAGGCAGCACTTAAGCGTTCACTTGTCAGACTCAGCATAAAGTGATTAAAGGCAGCAGTATCCCAAGGAGTATTGTGATATTGCTGCCTTTTTGTATAGAATTTGTAAAAAATATCTAAATTACAAAATCAAAATGGACATATTATATAAAAAGTGGTATAATATATATAAATGCCAGCGTGATTTTTTTGGGGTATTTTCAATTAGTTAAAAATTTAATTAAGGAGGAATAGTAAATGAGATTTTTTGTTGACACAGCAAATGTAGATGACATTAGAAAGGCAAATGACATGGGAGTTATATGCGGTGTAACAACGAACCCATCTCTCATTGCTAAGGAGGGAAGAGATTTTAACGAAGTTATTAAGGAGATTGCATCCATAGTGGACGGGCCTATAAGCGGAGAGGTAAAGGCAACAACAGTAGATGCAGAGGGTATGATAAATGAAGGAAGAGAAATTGCAAAGATTCATCCAAATATGGTAGTAAAAATTCCTATGACGGTTGAAGGCTTAAAAGCAACCAAGGTGCTGTCATCTGAGGGAATTAAAACTAATGTTACCCTTGTATTTACTGCTAATCAGGCGTTGCTTGCGGCAAGGGCAGGAGCAACATATGTGTCACCTTTCCTTGGAAGGCTTGATGATATTTCACAGCCGGGAATTGACTTAATAAGACAGATTGCAGATATGTTTGCAGTAGCAGGAATTGATACACAGATTATAGCAGCTTCAGTCCGCAACCCGATTCATGTGACAGACTGTGCTTTGGCAGGAGCGGACATTGCAACAGTGCCTTATAAGGTTATAGAGCAGATGACAAAGCATCCGCTGACTGAACAGGGAATAGAAAAGTTTCAGGCAGATTACAAGGCAGTATTTGGAGAATAAAATCAGAGCGAAAGGCAGGATTATATATGGATAAGTTGGAGTTACAGAAAACTGCCAATGAGGTAAGGAAAGGGATAGTAACCGCTGTTCACAGTGCCAAAGCGGGACATCCGGGCGGTTCCCTTTCGGCGGCAGATATTTTTACATATCTTTACTTTCAGGAGATGAATATTGACCCGGAGAATCCTAAAAAGGCAGACAGAGACAGGTTTGTCCTTTCAAAGGGACACACTGCACCGGGATTATATTCGGTTCTTGCACAGAGAGGATATTTTCCGGTGGAGGATTTAAAGACATTAAGACAGTTAGGTTCATATCTTCAGGGGCATCCTGATATGAAACATATTCCTGGAGTAGATATGTCATCCGGTTCCCTTGGACAGGGAATTTCATGTGCTGTAGGTATGGCACTTTCGGCAAAGCTTAGTGGTGATTCATACAGAGTATATACCCTTTTGGGAGACGGAGAGATACAGGAGGGGCAGGTATGGGAGGCAGCTATGTTTGCCGGACACAGAAAGCTTGATAATCTTGTTGTAATGATTGACAATAACGGACTTCAGATTGACGGAAGGGTAGAGGACGTATGTTCCCCATATCCTATAGGAGATAAGTTCAAAGCATTTAACTTCCATGTGATTGACAATGTTAATGCCCATGACTTTGATGATATTAAGAGAGCCTTTGACGAGGCAAAGACGGTAAAAGGAATGCCTACGGCTATTGTGTTTAAAAGCGTGAAGGGAAAGGGAGTATCCTTTATGGAAAACAATGCGTCATGGCACGGAACAGCTCCTAATGATGAGCAGTATGCAGTGGCAATGGCAGATTTAGAGAAGGTAGGTGAAGCATTATGTCAGAAGTAAAGAAAATTGCAACAAGAGAGAGCTACGGAAATGCTCTTGCAGAGCTTGGAGCACAGTATGATAATCTTGTAGTTCTTGATGCTGACCTTGCTGCAGCTACCAAGACGGGAATATTTAAGAAAGCATTTCCTGACAGGCATATTGACTGTGGAATCGCAGAATGTAATATGGTGGGAATTGCGGCAGGACTTGCAGCTACGGGGAAAATTCCTTTTGTAAGCTCGTTTGCAATGTTTGCGGCAGGACGTGCCTTTGAGCAGGTAAGAAATTCTGTTGGTTATCCTCACTTGAACGTAAAAATCGGAGCAACACATGCCGGCATTTCAGTTGGAGAGGACGGAGCAACACATCAGTGTAATGAAGATATTGCACTTATGAGAACTATACCGGGTATGGTTGTTATAAATCCTTCAGATGATGTGGAAGCAAAAGCGGCTGTAAAGGCAGCTATAGAGCATGAAGGACCTGTATATATAAGATTTGGAAGATTGGCAACTCCTGTTATTAATGACACTCCGGATTACAAATTCCGCATAGGAAAAGGAGTTACGTTAAAGGAAGGAAAGGATGTTACTATTATAGCAACGGGACTTTGCGTTGCCGAAAGTCTTGAAGCTGCAAAGATGCTGGAAGCTGACGGAATCAGTGCAAAGGTTATTAACATTCACACCATAAAGCCTCTTGATGAAGACCTTGTTGTAGCGGCGGCAAAGGAGACAGGCAAGGTGGTGACTGTGGAGGAGCATTCTGTAATAGGCGGTCTAGGCAGTGCAGTGTGTGATGTTTTAAGTGAGAAGGCACCTACAAAGGTGTTAAAAATCGGTATTAACGATACATTTGGTGAATCAGGTCCGGCAGTTAAGCTTATAGAAAAATACGGTCTTGACGGAAAAGGTATATACGGAAAAGTAAAGGGATTTATTAAATAAGATATTGAAAATTTAATACCATATGTGAGGGAGATGTGAGACACATCTCCTTACGTATGTAAGCAGTATGGCATACAGAAAAAGACCCGATATAGTGAAAGGTTTATATATGAGCAGTAGAACAAAATATACAGATGAATATTCTAAGATAGTTGTTCCGGAATTGTTTTTCGAGGAGGCGGAGCGATTTGCGGAGGCTATGTTATACAATAAATGTGCAATAAAGGAAATACAGACAAAACTGGAAATATTAAATGACGAGCTGTCACTTAAAACAAAGAGAAACCCTATAGAATCCATATCTTCAAGACTTAAGCAGCCAAAGAGTATAATAGGAAAGCTTAGAAGAAATAACTGGCCTATAACAGTAGATTCTCTTGAGGAGCATCTTAATGATGTGGCGGGGGTCAGGGTTATATGCTCCTTTATAGAAGATATTTACAGCGTGGCAGATATGTTTGTAAAGCAGGACGATATTAATGTGCTTATCAGAAAGGATTATATTAAAAATCCCAAAGATAACGGGTATCGTTCGCTTCACCTTATAGTAGAGGTGCCTATATTTCTCTCGGAAAAGGTTTTAAAGCGCAGGGTGGAGGTTCAGATTAGAACCATTGCCATGGATTTTTGGGCATCATTGGAGCATCAGGTTAAATATAAAAAGGGAATACCTGATGCAGACAGAATAGTACAGGAGCTGGCGGATTGTGCCAGTGTCATAGCGGAAACAGATAAGAAAATGCAGGACATATATCATAAAATTGTTACAATGGAAGGAAGAATATAGGATATGTCAGATAAGGAAAAGGAATTTAACGAAGCTCTTACGGCAATAGTGGAACTGGCAAATGTTTCGGGAAACAGACTTACAAAAGAGCAGATAGCCATGTATTTTAAAGATTTTACAGAAGGCAATAAAGAAAAATATGGATTCCTGTACAGCTATCTGACAGGACTTGGAATAGAGATAGAGGGTGAAGAAAAACCGGTTAAAAATAATGAATCGGTGGGAAAGACAGAGACGGAGGAAGCTAAAGCCTTTTATAATATGTATGTTGAGGACGTAAAAGCTTTAGACAGGGAAGAAGGAGAAAAAGAAGAGCTGCTGAAAATGCTTGTTAAAGGGGAAAAAGAGGCAGCACACAGACTTACACAGCTTTATCTTACGAATATTATGGAGATTGCAGAGGAATATATTTCAAGTCCTTTAGGCAGAGCAGACTTAGTTGCGGAAGGGAACCTTGCATTGTTTGAGGGCATACTGGAATATGATGGAAGTGAAAATATAAGGGAATTTGAGGAGCATATATTTGGAAGGATTAGAAGAGAAATAGAAAAGGCTGTTTATGAGGAAATGGGAAGCGGCAGAATATCAAAACATTTGGCAGATAGAGTGAACGCACTTAATGATGCTTCTACTGAGCTGGCAAAGGAGCTTGGAAGAGAGGCAAGCTTAAAAGAGCTTTCCGAAAGACTTGCATTGTCTGAGGAGGAGATAAAGGAGCTTATGAAGGTGTCCATAGATGCATTAACTGCAGATGAGGGATAGAGAGATAATGACTTAAAAAGGAGCTTAGATATGGACGACAGAAATAAAAAATACATAGAAGATAAAAAAGAGGAAGAAGAAAGGGGGGAGACAAGAGATAAAAAGGAAATATATGAAAAAGAGCTTAAGGAGGACGGAGTCGAAATCATTTCCTGTGATGATGACGAAACCTCTAAAAATATATTTAAGAAAATAGCAGATGGTGTAAGACGTTTTAAAAAGAAAAAATACGGAGCCATAATATGGCAGCTTGGCACCTCTCTTCTTATGCTGGCAATAGCCGCAGGAATAGGCATATTTCTGGCAGTGGGAAAGACAAAGGGGGGGCCTGTTCCTTTTGGGGAAAAATATTTCGGGTATTTTGCCAACAGAAATTGGTATAATATGTACAATGATACAGACATAGAGGAATCAAAATTTATCAACAGAACTACATTTTCCAAGGTTATGAATGAGTATGCATTGGAAGGAAATATCACTGATTATGAAGTTGAGGTTGAGGACAGGGACAGTGAGTATGCCATAATCAACGTAAAGTATACGATGGAAAAGGAAGCGGAGGAAACGACTTCCGGGGAAACAACAGTAGAAGAAGAGACGGCTGCTGAGCCGGTGTCAGAAGGAGAAACACCGACAGAGGCAGAGACGGAGACAGAGAAGGTTGAGGGCACATATAAAATGACCCTAAAGAAGCAGGAAGAAAAAATACTTTTATTTTACACTACATGGAAAGGCTTTGCAGATGCATATATAATAGAAGATTGTAAAATAGAGGTTCCCTCATATGTTACACCTACATTTGACGGTATAGATTTGTCAGACTGCTATGCAGGCGAAAACAGTGAAACAGGCAATGTAATATATGAGCTTGACAGAGTGTTTGTGGGAACACACACTATAAGGCTTACGGGGGAAAATATAGATGCAAGAGAAGTGGAAGTAGTATGGGAGGAGGACAATTCAGGTTATGCTGCAAATGCAGCAGACTTCGGACTTAAGGCAGAGTATAAGACAGGAATTGAGGAGCAGGCAGTAAATATTGTTGTAGGATATTATTCGGCAGTTCTGGCAGGACAAGGAGCTGACGGGATAAAGTCACTTCTGGTGGCAAATGAGGAGGTCTACAGCCGTGTAGACCAGCAGTATAGTGCCATGGAGGGAGAAATTAATCACAGTGACGGAAGAACTCTCATAAATATGGAAATTTCCTCATACAGCAGTACTATAGAGAATTATCAGTATATGAGCAGTCTTACATTAGTGTTTAATTATACTGCAAATTATAACGCAAGGACAGGAAGAACAGTAATAGACGGAGTTAGAAAGCGTTATGAGGGAACAAATTCTGCTGTGGCAAAAGTGTATTTTCAGTATATAGATGGAACATGGAAAGCGGTAGATGCGGAAGTACCATGTATTGATTATACTGTTGCAAATGAAGGTTAGGAGGAGATTAGTGTGAAAAATAAGCTCGAAAGCTTATTTTTCACAAGCCATGCACAGTATGGCTTTGGCTATTTGTGTCGGAGCGTCACAAATAAGCCCTGATGGCAGACGCAAATTGAAGATTTGCGTCGCCACGTCGCAAAAAATGCTCCGGAATGGAGGATTAGTATATGCAAAGGCAAAGCTGGAAGGCAGGAAATATGTTATATCCGGTGCCGGCAGTTATGATAAGCTGCTGCAGACAGAAGGAGAAACCTAACATTATAACGGTTGCGTGGGCAGGAACTGTGTGTACGTCACCTGCCATGGTATCAATTTCTGTGCGTCCTGAAAGGTATTCATATGATATAATAAAAGAGACAGGAGAGTTTGTCATAAATCTTACCACAGAGAGGCTGGCATATGCGGCTGATTACTGTGGAGTAAAATCAGGACGTGATGTTGACAAGTTTAAGGAAATGAAGCTTACACCTGTAAGCATAGATGGTGTTGGGGTACCGGGAATAGGAGAAAGCCCGGTGAATATAGGGTGCCGTGTAACAGACATAAAGGAGCTTGGCAGTCATCATATGTTTTTAGCAGAGGTTGTGGGAGTATCTGTAGATGAAACCTATATGGATGAAACAGGCAGATTTAATCTTAATCAGTCAGGACTTATATCATATGTTCATGGAGAGTATTTTGCTATGGGAAAAAAGATAGGAAGATTTGGATATAGTGTTGAAAAAGGGGCTGTCGGGAAATAGATAGTCCATAACAGCGGAGGCTGTGACTTACACAAGTCACAGCCTCCGCTAAATTTTACAAAAAAAAGAAAAAGATGGCTAACGATAACCACCTTTTCTCCGTTACATATGTTATAATGTAACTATGCAAAAACAAGATTATTATAACGAATTTTTTGAAATTGGGCAACAGAAAATTAACTTTAGT
>CALWSG010000044.1 GCA_944384155.1 uncultured Lachnospiraceae bacterium
CTTATGAATGCAAGAAGCTCCCAGGGGGCAAAGCAGGTAGCCGTTATGGCAAAAATACGACTTTCTTCTCTCCTTCGATGCCAAAATACAGGCATATATGACGAAACCGCTCTTCGTGCTGCAATAAGCCATGCCAGACGGATGGTTTACTGTGCCGCCATTAAATCAGAGAATCTTGCCGATGAGGAAAAAGAAAAAAGAGAGCAGGAAAAGCTAAAGAAAGCTTCTAAGCCAAAAGATGAAAATGCGGCTCTTTTAAGAGAACTGGAAGAGGAATTAAACAGGAAACGAAAAAGCAACCGTATAAGAGAGAACGGTGAGATAAACAGTGCCAATTCAGCATATTTAGAAAAGAGAATACGTGATTTGAAGCAGGAAAGTCTTTCCGCAGAATACACTGACCGCTCACGCTGCCTTTCTGATATTTCTGCGGATATGCCTTCCAACCAATCATCTTCATTTGAAATTACTATATAAATTTCTTCATATCATCCATAAAGCTTTCTTCCAGCTTGACAAGCTTTTTGGCAAGGGCTATGCTGTCACTTGATGCATTTGTGTATTTATTAATATATTCAGTAACAGACTGAATTCCCATATTGCATCCGTCCATCATTATTTTTGCTATTTTCTTGTCATCATTGTCGAGCTTAAGCTTTATCTCTGTGCTTAACCAGGAAAATGTACCTGCTATAATCCCCGGCTCACTCTCTTCCTTACCGTATTCCTTTAAAAGCTGTGCTGCTTTTTCCTCTATTTCCTTATGCTTTGTATTGTAATGTACTATAACATTTTTTAAATCCTCACTCTTAATTTTATCCATGACCTGCGTCATACTCTCCACTGCCATTTTGCAGCCTTTATTACATTCCTTTAATATTTCTATAGTATTAGCTTCCATAATAGCCTCCATTCCATTTTTCTATGCTTCCACTTATTATTCTGCATAATACTTACAAAAATATTCATTTACAATGCTCAAATATTTCCTTTAACATATAATCTGCAAATTCCATGGTCAAGGACTTATCTATAACAAAATTTTCATCCATTCTGTAGCTTTTAAGTGATGTTTTTATCACATCTTTATATCTTTTGTCTATATGCTCAAGCCCCCAAATACCCCCCTGTTCCTTTGAGATAATAAGTCCCTCCTTTACATACGCAAGAACCCTGCACAAATTTAATGTTATATAAACGGAATTTTTAAGAACTTCTTTTTTCGCCTCCTTAATATCACTCTCTATACTGTCAAGATAATATTCCTTTGGCACCTGACCAAACAGGGAAGATATTTCCTCCCCCCACAAAGTTATTCCTACCTTTTTTATAACCATAAAATGTGCCGCCAAATCCTTGTCGGTTCCCTTCATTTCTTCACAATACCTTTTCACATCTGCCCTGCACCGTTCCTTATGAGTGTTGGAAAAGTGAAGCTCATACGGTGTAGGATATATAAAATTTCTGCAATGCTTTTCTAAAACCACGCTCATCTCCACTCCATTTGGCGGACATACCTTATCTATATCAAGGAGTACACCTATCATTTGCTTCTTCTGCCTTTGTGTCGGAGATATTTTTGTGACAACAATAAAGTCTATATCACTTTTATGACGGTTAAAGCATCCAAATGCAATAGAGCCGTGTACATACATTCCTGTCATATCTTTTCCAAGTATTCTCTTATATTCATCCAAAATTATATTTAATATTGTCTTATAATCCACTTATGCCGCTCCTCTTATGCTGCAAAGCTGTAGCTCACAAATTTTACCGTGATTAATTATATCACATATTAATTTATTTGGACAATAAAGAGAATTCTTTATATTACTTTTCAGTTTACTTTAAATTCCTCCATTTTTCCCGACATTTCATCAACACACATTTTAAGGCTCTCCGAGTGTCCTTCCAGATGTACTGCTATCCCTGAATCATTTTGTATTATATTTGCCATATCCTGTATGCTTTTTTCAAAGCCTTTTATTTCATTAAGCTGTATCTCGGATACTCTGTTAATATCCTCCACCATATTTCTTATATTACGCATTTGTTCTGTAATCATAACCACCTGATTACCTGTATGCTCCGCCTGGCTTTTTCCCGACTGCACCTCATGGACACAATTATTAATATACTGTTTTGCCTTTTCCGCAGCCTCTGCCGTCTGAGCAGAAAGCTTTCTTATCTGCTCTGCCACAACTGCAAAGCCTTTTCCCTCTTTTCCCGCTCTTGCCGCTTCTATTGATGCATTCAGCGACAGCATTGTAATTTCATCTGTTATCTCCTCCAAATCATTTATAAATGACTGAAGATATTTTGTTGAATCTATGGTATTATCCATAGCAATACCAAGATGCTCCATTCTTTCACAGCATTCCTCCGCCCAGCCTGTCACCTCTTTTTCAGCACTGTTTACATCTGCTATTTTTTCCTTGCTTCGATTTACCTGCTCTACTATTTCTTCTATTGATGCCGACAATTCCTCAACTGAGGCTGCATTGTCCATTGTGTCCTTTGCAAGAACAACTGCAAGCTTCTCTACCTGAAGTCCTGCCTCCCTCACAATTTCCGTATCTGTTGAAATTTCCTTCACTGTACTGTTAAGTTCACCGATTATAGTATTAATTGCATCAGATATACGCACAAAATCTCCGGAATATACATATTGATTTTTCACTGTATATTCCTTCTCCGACAGTGCCTTTAACATATACTCTATGTTTCCTATATACCCCCTTAATATACGTGTTGTCTTACGTATGCTTTCCATAAGCATACCCATTTCATTGTCCGAGGTATATGTACTTTCATATGCCAGATTTCCCTTTTCCAGCTCCCTCATTGCAGTAATTATTTCACCGATTGGAATATTAATAAGTCTCTTTATTTTAATATGCTGCCTATGTGAAATAATAATCTCCAATACCGCAAGAACTATTAAAGCACATATTACGCCTATCATTGTTATCTTAATATTCTGTATCTGCTTCTTTCCTTCCAATGCTGCTTTCTGTGACAATTCAGTACATATCTGTGCTATCTGCTCCATCTTAGGCGAATAATCCTCCTCAAGAATTGTCAGTGCTTTTTCCCACTCTTCATTAAGGCTTGCACTCATTATTGCAAGCTGTCTGTCCTGCCATGCACTTTGAAGTATTTTTTGAATTGAATTAAGATTGTCCTTCTCCTCAGGTAAAATCTGCCTTAAGTTCTTTATCTGCTCCTGTATCTTTATATCATATATATCGCTAAGCTGTGTGTACTCCGTCTTACTTTCTTCACTTTGTGCCAGACATATTTTCATTACACTTAACTGCTCATTTAAATTATCTTTTTCCAGCTCATACACAGCCTCTCTGATTTCAATATTTTCTGTCTGAAGTTTATCAAGGCTCCACAAAAAGTATAGTATTAAAGCTGCAAACAAAAAGGACATCACAATAAAGCTCCTTCTGTTTTGCTGTAATGTCCTTTTTATTATTGTCAAAATGGAATCCTTTTCTTGTTTTTTCATTTCTGCTGTTCCTTTCAATCTCTTTATTCCATTTTGATTTTAGTATCTTTTTCCTATTTTCTCTACCTTGCAATGTAATATCAGGGTAAAATCTGTGTTTAATAATTTATATAATTAATCAGTCTATCTCACATGAAAGCCTGTATCATTATTCTCCGGCTCTATTTCCTTTTGCTCTATATTGTCTATTACAATATACTCACTTTGGTTTATTATGGTAAGCATTTTGTTTATCTGCTCTATTGTTCCCTGTGCCTCCATTTCCACTGTTCCGTCCCACTGGTTTTTTACCCAGCCTGTAACTCCAAGGGTTCCTGCCGCATACTTTGCCCTATAACGGAATCCCACTCCCTGTACACGCCCTGATAATATCATATGACGGCGTATTATTCCTTTATTTTCCATGTTAAACTCCATTCCGGAGCGTTTTATGCGACGGGGCGACGCAAATCTTCAATTTGCGTCTGCCATCAGGGCTTATTTGTGACGCTCCGGCACAAATAGCCGTGTGAAAAATAAGCTTTCGAGCTTATTTTTCACACTAAACCTCCCTTTTCTACAACCTTAATATAAACATAATAATATATTATATTGCAGTTTTTTTGCTTCGTAAAGATACTTCTGCTTCTTAAACAAGTTAAAATTGAAAATCAGACAATATTATGTTATGGTTATTTTATAGCTATTTTAAGATATAATTTTAGTTGTAAAATTTATTGAAGGAGGCTTCCATGATAGAAGAAAAGCTACAAAAGCAATTACGAAATGCCATGATTTTAGTATTCTGTATTGTTGCTGTATTTCTTATATTTGGCGGATTATTTTCCGTTTACATGCAGAATACAAAAAATGAAGCAATCAAAAACCAAATAATTGCGGAGGCAGAGGAATACAAAACTAGAATTTTAAAACAGCTTGATGCAGATTTTCAAACCTTATACTCCCTTTCCTTTTTTATTGAGGACAGTTATACCACAGACAAAAAGCTCTTTGCAGAGCAACTGAATAAAGCTAATCAAAACAATGCATTTCTAACTATAGTTTACTATGACCGTAATGGAAAGGGTATTATATCAACCACCGGTCAGGAGCCTGAAATAGACGCATCCCTGTCATCACTCTCACCTGAAGGCAGAAGAGTGGTGGAAATGGCTCTTGAGGGAGAGGTATCTGTTTCCCAGTTATTTGAAAGCTTAATTTCTGATAATAGTGTTTTCGTATACAGCGTACCTGTTTATAGCGGAGATGAAATTGTAGGTGCATTGGCTGCAAGTGATCACATTGAAATTTTTTCCGATATTCTGTCGGGCAACACTGTTCTTGGGGGAGGCGGCTATATCCATATGATTGACTCACAGGGCAATTTTCTGATACGTTCTTCCAAAACGGTTGTAGAAACTGATATACCTTCTATTTTTGACGGTCCTTATCTGTCTGATAGTTCAAGAGAAGATGTTATGAATGCTTTGCAGCAACAGAAACGTATTTTTTCCAGCTTTTCTTATGAAGGAAAATCTTATCCGTTCCTACTGGAGCCTGTCGGCTTTAATGACTGGTATCTGTTTTGCGTAAATACAGGAGAGGGGCTGATTGCCCATTTCTCCACCTCAGCCCTGGTGACGCAAATTACATTTATTGCAGTACTTCTCCTTGTAATTTTACTGATGCTATACGGCTATCGTTTATTACGCAATTATAACCGGGGACTGGTACGTTTAGCTTATTATGATTCCCTTACAGGTGCACAAAACATGTCACGTTTCCGACAGCGGCTTGTGGAAGCTCTTAGAAATATCGAAGGCAGTGTGGCTGCTGTCAGCATACGCCAATTTCACTTCCTAAATGAAATTTTTGGCAGGGAAAAAACGAACCAGCTTCTCTGTCAAATTAAAACAGTGGCGGAACAGCACTTAAGAAAAGAGGAGTTTTTTTGCCGGGATACGGAAGATCGGTTTTATCTGTTTTTGCGGGAAACAGATTATCAGACTTTACGCTCTCGCCTAAAGGCATTTATGACGGACATTGAACAAAATTCTGAAATCAGCAGAACAAATTATCAGCTGTCACTTTACTGCGGAGTAACTGTATCTCCCTGCTGCAGCAATCCAGAAGAAACGGCGGATAATCTCATGACCCACGTCATGTTTGCACTGGCTCGGGCAAAGGACTCACACTCCAACTCAATCTGGTTCTTTGACACAGAGCTTCACAAAAAGGAAGAATTGGAAAACTATATTGAAAGCCATATGCATCAGGCACTTCGTGATGGTGAATTTAAGCTGTTTTTGCAGCCTAAAAAGAACCTGCAAAGCGGTATGCTGGGAGGTGCTGAGGCATTGGTTCGTTGGAACACAAACAATGGAAGGATGATTTTCCCTGACCAGTTTATTCCTTTATTTGAACACAATGGCTTCTGCATTAAACTGGATCTTTATATGATGGAGCAGGCCTGCCGTCAAATTCGTTCATGGATTGACCAGGGTATCTCTCCAATCCCAATCTCAGTAAACCAGTCAAAGCTGCTGTTTTTTGAGGAGGACTATGTAGAAATCTTAACAGAAATGGTGAAAAAATATAATATTCCTCCACAGCTTATTACCCTTGAAATTTTGGAGGGACTTGCACTTGAAAATGTAGATGAGCTTAACGGAAAAATTGTCCAGCTGCAGCAGGAAGGCTTTCGCATTTCACTGGACGACTTCGGCAGCGGCTTTTCTTCCCTAAACACACTGGGAAAGCTTAAAATTGATGAGCTTAAGCTGGATAGGGATTTTCTTTTTAATGCATCCAACAACGGAAATGAGCGTGTAAGACTTATTATGGAGGAAATCGTCCGAATGGCAAAACGGCTTGGTATCTCCACCGTAGCTGAGGGAGTAGAAACTGCTGAGGATGAACGACTCATTCAAATGATTGGCTGTGATGCCGGACAGGGCTACCTGTACAGCAGACCTGTCATTGCTGCTGATTTTGACGACAAATATATGAAAAAATCAGGCAGCAGAAAAATATAAAAATAAGCCGCAATTTTCATCCGGAAAGTTGCGGCTTATCAAAATCCTCTGTTTTCTGATTTGTCAAAATTTCCATTTTCCCCACCAGCATAACTCCTATATACTTTATCAGTCCTTTGTGATAAATTTTCTTTAAAGTCTATGTCATACACTTCCTTCGGTCTTATTACATCTGTTATAAAAGTCAATTAATACTCTTGCCAATGTCTCCGGTACATCACTGTTTACTTCATGTCCGGCTCCTTCAATAACATGAAATTGGGCTTTTGGCAAATGCTTTGCCAATTCCTTTGCTGCCTTCATATTTACATTATCCTTTTCTCCACAAATCACAAGAACCGGGCAAGTGACTCTGTTTAATTTTCCGCTAAAATCTATGTCCATCATTGACTTAGACATCTCAATAAACTCCTTTTTGCTAAATCCCATTGACATAAACATGGAATTTGGCATAAATCGAAAAATAATATTCTGAAAAACCAGCAGCTTCCTTGGCATTTTATATTGGGGAGCTATCAAAACCAATGAATTCACCTTCCGTGGATGTTCTATTCCGTAATGCAAGGCAAGAATACCGCCTAATGATAATCCGCATATATTAACCGGCTCTGAAAAATGTTCACAGTATTCCTGAAACGATTCAAACAGGCTCCTATAATTTTTTTCCTTACCAAGCAGCATTTCAGA
>CALWSG010000045.1 GCA_944384155.1 uncultured Lachnospiraceae bacterium
CTAGTAAGACCCCTTGAAGACGACGAGGTAGATAGGTCAGAGGTGTAAGCACAGTAATGTGTTAAGCTGACTGATACTAATAGGTCGAGGACTTGACCAAAGGAAGGGAAGAAGAGTTCGGAGAGAAATAAGGATGAATATTTAGTGTGTAGTTTTGAAGGTATAAAATATTAAAAAACAGCATATAATATTTTGTATCAAGGCTATCCTTGCATTAGGACGGTCTATTTTACTAGATGCAGAAATCTGTTGCAGGTTTTTGTGATTATTCCTCGATAGCTCAGTCGGTAGAGCGCACGGCTGTTAACCGTTAGGTCGTAGGTTCGAGTCCTACTCGGGGAGTTTAGAGTTTTATATAGAAAATACTCTATATTAAAATTAAATATGGCGACATAGCCAAGTGGTAAGGCTCCGGTCTGCAACACCGTCATCACCAGTTCGAATCTGGTTGTCGCCTTTTTTATTCCCCATAAATATTGAGTTTATGGGGATTTTTATCACTTTTCAAAGTTGAAATAATGTTCAATGATTTTGATAGAATACTAGTGAAAACGGATTAAATATGTTCTGCGTCTATGTTAAAATGTATTTGTATTTTCAAGGTGAGAAGTAAAGGATGCAAGTTTCGATTGTTGCCCTCTAGTACATAAGGAGGGTGATGCCCACGAACACAATGGAAGTTTTGACTTTATTGCTGGTAGTATTTGCGGCATTGACATACATAGACCGACATAATAAGAAATAGCATCCTCGAACCGTCCAAAGTTTAGGATGCTATTTCTGTAATGACATACATTATAAACTGAGGGCATCAGATTTTGTATCTGAATACCTTTCTTGTCTTGATTATACACTGGGGGCTTGATTTTTTCAAGCCCCCTTTTTAAATTTTCTTTTTTGTTACAACTGAAAAATGCTTTTGCCACTTTTATTAAAAATAAGGTTTCGTTCTGTGATAGTCAGATATATCTGTCAGTTTTTGTTTATGGGGATTTTTATTTATATACCGGTTGATTCAGCAAAATAGAAACAAAAAATCATAGATGTAAATAGGAAATTATATCTAATTTTTTTATTTACTAATAATATATTTATGGTATAATTGAAAATAAGAAATATAAAAGACCAAATGACGAAAAGCGGGGTATTTTTTTATGAAGAAAGCATTAGATGTAAAGCACATTAACCCATTTCTTCAATCAAGCGTAAGTGTGATAGAAATGACAACACAGACAAAGCTGGAAGTGGGAAAGCCGGAGCTGTCAGCTTTGGAATTTCATGATAATATATTTATATTGCAGGTAGGCGTTACGGGAGCCCTTAGGGGTCAGGTATTATTGACAATGAACGAGGAAAATGCAAAGGAAATTGCAAGCAAAATGATGATGGGAATGCCGATAGAAGCACTTGATGAAATGTCAAGGTCTGCATTGGGGGAGCTTAGCAATATGATTATGGGTAATGCTGCTACTCTATTTTCATCACAGGGAATAGCTATGGATATTACGCCGCCTATTTCACTGTTTGGAGATAATATAAAGCTTCAGATAGATATTCCTGCTCTGAAAATTCCTCTTATGGAAAACGGAAAGGAAAAAATAGGAATATTTTTGTGTGTGACACAGGATTAAGAAGGAGAATCTGAAAAATGACAGAATTTCATTTAGGGGATATTGTGAAATTAAAGAAAAAGCATCCCTGTGGCAGCTACGAGTGGGAAATATTGCGAGTAGGAGCAGATTTCAGATTAAAGTGTACAGGCTGTGGTCATCAGGTTATGATGAAAAGAACCCTTGTTGAAAAAAATCTCAGAGGAATAAGGGGCAAAGATTGAAAGCAATAATATAAGAAGCATATATGGCAGGTACAAAAAGTGCTTGCCTTTTTTTAGTATTTATGGTAAACTGAATACTCGTGAAATAACAAAATTCCTTGCTCGCATAAAAAATGGTGCGGGCCAGAGACCAAAAGGAGGTAAAAGCATGAACAAGTATGAATTAGCAGTTGTTGTTAATGCAAAGCTCGAAGAAGAAGAAAGAGCAGCTACAATCGAAAAGGTAAAAGAATATATTACACGTTTCGGTGGTACAGTGACAAATGTAGACGACTGGGGTAAGAAGAAATTAGCTTACGAAATTCAGAAGATGAAGGAAGCTTTCTATTACTTTATTCAGTTTGAATCTGATGCTGATTGTCCAAATGAAGTTGAGCAGAATGTTCGTATTATGGAAAATGTAATTAGATATTTATGCGTTAGACAGGAAGCATAAAGGTTGTGGAGACAGTATAATGTCTTACACAATACAGAAAGAGGAGATAGTATGAACAAAGTTATTCTTATGGGAAGGCTTACAAGAGACCCTGAAATAAGGTATGCACAGGGCGAAAACGCTTTGGCAATAGCAAGGTTTACTTTGGCAGTAGACAGACGCTTCAAGCGTGACGGAAACGATCAGACAGCAGATTTTATTTCATGCGTGGCATTCGGAAAAACTGCTGAGTTTTGTGAGAGATACGCACATCAGGGAACAAAATTAGTGGTGGAAGGTCGTATACAGACCGGAAGCTATACTAATAAGGATGGCAACAAAGTTTATACAACAGAAGTTGTTGTTGAGAATACAGAATTTGCTGAGAGTAAGAACAGCAGCGGGGAAGGCGGTTTCACGCAGACTGCAAGACCGGAGCCTATAAGTGCGGCAGGAGATGGATTTATGAATATTCCTGACGGTGTAGATGACGAGGGACTGCCATTCAACTAAAAATATAGGAGGTAATTAAAATGTCAGTAAACAAGACTGAAAAGGCCGCTAACGATGGTTCAATGAGAAGAAGACCTGTTCGCAGAAGAAAGAAAGTTTGTGTATTCTGCGGAGAAAATAACGGCGTTATAGATTACAAGGATACAAACAAGTTAAAGAGATATGTTTCTGAAAGAGGAAAAATTCTTCCTAGAAGAATAACAGGAAACTGTGCAAAGCATCAGAGAGCTCTTACAGTAGCAGTAAAGAGAGCACGTCATATTGCTTTGATGCCATACACAATGGACTAATAAAGAATTTGCTGACACCGCAGAATAATGCGGTGTCTTTTCATATTCAGCCCTTTGAAGTAAAGACTTTTATTTTTTAGGAAAGTGTGATATACTATGAGCTATGATATTGTATCAGGATGGAGGACATATGAATAGCAGATTAAAAATAAAGGGGAAAATTCTGACACACCTTCTTTATCCGCTGATATTGGCAGTTATATCGTTAATAGCAGGAATTGTCATAGTAGTGCATAAAAATATAACAGGAATAGTATTAGTGGGATTGTCTCTTATTTATATTGCGGTGGTGCTTGTAATGTATTTTATTAATAAGCCGGTAGTATTAAATGAGCTTATTAAATTTGCAGTAAATTATGCACAGGTTCAAAAGGAGCTCCTTAAAGACCTTGCCGTTCCATATGGACTTATAGATATTACCGGGAATATTCTTTGGGATAATTACGAATTGCAAATGCTTCTAAGTGATTCGGGAAGGGGAAAAAATATTTTTCAGGAGGCAAAAGGACTTCCGGAAGATGTGGTAATATTGCACGAGGGAGAGGTAAAGGAAGCAAAGATTGTATTAAATGACAGAAATTACAGAGTACAATTTAAACGAATTAATACACGCAATATTTTTGAGAATTCGCCAATACTTGAAATACAGGAGGGGAAGGATTATATGATTGCCGTATATTTCTTTGATGAAACGGAAATTACGGCACTGATTAAGGAAAATGCGGACGAAAAGCTGGTGGCAGGACTTATATATATTGATAATTATGAGGAGGCACTTCAGAGTGTGGAGGAAGTCAGAGCATCTCTTCTTACGGCACTTATAGACAGGCGAATTAATAAATTTATTTCAAATATAAATGGTATACTTAAGAAAACAGAGAAAGACAAATATTTTATTGCTTTTAAGCACAAGTATCTGGAGGGACTTCAGGCAGATAAATTTTCAATTATAGATGATGTAAAAACCGTAAATGTTGGAAATGAAATGAATGTAACCATTAGCATTGGTCTTGGTGTGGGAGGAGAGACATATGCACAGAATACGGATTATGCGAGAATGGCAATGGATTTGGCACTTGGACGTGGGGGCGACCAGGCGGTATTAAAGGATGGGGGAAAGATATATTATTATGGCGGAAAGTCTAAGCAGGTAGAAAAAAATACACGTGTAAAGGCGAGAGTCAAGGCACACGCATTGAGAGAGCTTCTTATCGGAAAGGATAAGGTTCTTATAATGGGGCATCAAATACAGGATATTGACAGCCTTGGTGCGGGAATAGGCATATATAGAGCCTCAAAATCTCTCGGAAAGAAAGTACACATAGTATTAAATGAGATTACAACCTCCATAAGGCCTATGGTAGAAAGGTTTATGAAGGATGATGAATATGAAAAGGATTTGTTTGTAACAAGCAGTGAGGCAGTGGAGCTGGTAGATTCCACTACGGTGGTGATTGTTGTAGATGTAAACAGACCAAGCTATACCGAGTGTCCTGAGCTTTTAAGGCTTTGTAAATCAGTAGTGGTGCTGGACCATCACAGACAGACAAGTGAGAGTATAGAAAATGCACTATTGTCGTATATAGAGCCATACGCATCATCTGCCAGTGAGATGGTAGCTGAGATTTTGCAATACATTCAGGACGGTATAAAGGTAAGGCAGGTTGAGGCGGATGCTATGTATGGAGGAATAATGATAGATACAAACAATTTCTCCAATAAAACAGGAGTGAGAACATTTGAGGCGGCAGCTTTCTTAAGAAGGTGCGGAGCTGATGTTACAAGAGTTAGAATGATGTTCAGAAATGACGTTAATGATTATAGGGCAAGGGCACAGGCAGTCAGCAGGGCAGAGATATATATGGATAACTTTGCCGTAGCAGAGTGTCCTTCCGAGGGAGTGGAAAGTCCTACAGTGGTATGTGCACAGGCGGCAAATGAACTTTTAAATATAAACGGCATTAATGCTTCTTTTGTATTTACAGAATATAATGACAAAATATATATAAGTGCAAGGTCAATAGATGATATAAACGTACAGCTTATTATGGAGAGAATAGGCGGGGGAGGTCATATGAATGTGGCAGGGGCCCAGCTTGAGAATACATCTATGGAAGAAGCGAAGGAGCTTGTGAAAAATACTCTTAAGGAAATGTTGGAAAACAAAGAAATATAAAGCAGAATACAAAACAGAAAGGCATGGTATAGGAATGGAAGTTATTTTATTGCAGGACGTAAAGGCACTGGGGAAAAAGGGAGAGATAGTAAAAGTAAATGACGGGTATGCCAGAAATTTTATATTAAAGAAAAATCTGGGTATAGAGGCTAATGCAAAAAATCTCAATGATTTAAAGCTGCAGAAAGCAAATGAGGCGAAAATAGAGCAGGAGAAGCTGGACAATGCAAAAAAGTTTGCAGCGGAGATAGGAGAAAAGTATGTTACTCTGTCATTAAAGTCAGGGGAAGGCGGAAAAACCTTTGGCTCGGTTTCTACTAAGGAGATAGCAGAGGCAGTTAAGAAGCAGCTTGGTTATGATATAGATAAGAAAAAGATGATTTTGGACGAGCCTATAAAGACATTGGGTACGCATATTATACAGCTCAAGCTTCATAGAGAGGTTACAGGCAAGCTTGAGGTAAGGGTGACAGAGGGAAAATAAAGGTTTCGTGATATTATGGAAGATACAGACGAAAGTGAAAGGAGAGCCATATGGACGAGGCACTTATAAAAAAAATAATGCCCCACAGTGTTGAGGCAGAGCAGTCTGTTGTTGGCTCTATGATAATGGACGCAGATGCGGTAATTACTGCTGTTGAGATAGTAAGGCAGGAGGATTTTTACGGCAGTCAGTACGGAGTTTTGTTTGGTGCCATGAGCGAGCTGTATAAGGAGGGAAAGCCTGTAGACCTTGTTACATTGCAGGAAAAGCTTAAGGAAAAGGATGTTCCTCCAGAGCTTTCAAGTATAGAGTTTATAAGAAATATTGTAGCTGCTGTTCCAACTTCTGCCAATGTAAAGCATTATGCAAATATAGTAAAAGAAAAATCAATTTTAAGGGAGCTTATAAAAGCTAACGAGGAGATTGCGGGAATGTGTTATCTGGGAAAGGATTCAGCAGATGACATAATGAACATAACGGAAAAGAAAATATTTAATCTTATGCAGAACAGAGGCGGAAGAGATTACGTTCCTATACAGCAGGTTGTTATAAATGCAATAGAAAGGATAGATGCGGCGTCAAAGGCTGGCGGAAGCATAACGGGAATACCTACAGGCTTTAATGATCTGGATTTGCAGACAGCAGGACTTCAGCCATCAGACCTTATACTTATAGCTGCAAGACCATCAATGGGAAAGACTGCATTTGTCTTAAATTTGGCACAGCATATGGCACTTAGAAAGGATATAACCACGGCAATATTCAGTTTGGAAATGTCAAAGGAACAGCTTGTAAACCGTATGCTTTCTCTTGAGTCAAAGGTGGATGCCCAGAATTTAAGAACAGGAAGTCTGGAGGATTCGGACTGGGAAAGACTTATTGAAAGTGCGGAAATTATAGGAAAATCCCACCTTATTATAGATGATACTCCAAGTATATCAATATCAGAGCTAAGATCCAAGTGCAGAAAGTATAAGATGGAGCATAACCTGGGGGTAATCATTATTGATTACCTTCAGCTTATGACGTCGGGAGGAAGAGCAGGGGATAACAGGCAGCAGGAGATTTCGGATATATCACGTTCACTTAAGGCATTGGCAAGGGAGCTAAATGTGCCCGTGATAGCATTGTCACAGTTAAGCCGTGCAGTGGAGCAGCGTCAGGATCACAGACCCATGCTTTCGGATTTGAGAGAGTCGGGAGCTATAGAGCAGGATGCAGATGTTGTTATGTTTTTGTACAGAGATGATTATTATAATAAGGAAACAGACAAGAAAAATATAGCTGAGGTTATTATTGCAAAGCAAAGAAACGGTCCTATAGGCACAGTGGAGCTTGCATGGCTGCCTCAGTATACAAAGTTTGGAAATTTGGAAAAAAGCAGACGTCAGTAATTTTTACGGAACCGCTGAAAAACAGGCAAATTAGTGTTTGTTTTTCAGCGGTTTCATTTTGTCTTCTTAAATCAGCATCCAATGTGCATAAATTTATACATTATAAAGAAAAATTTTATTATTTTACTATATAAAAGCTATAGCTTCTGTGATAAGATGAATTATCAGAAGGGAAAAGAAATATAAAAATAATATTGTCATGAAAATGACGGAACGGAGGAAAAATGAATATAGACATAACACCGGAAAAATTAAAAAAGATAGTAATAGGAGCGGTGGCAGTAATTGTAGTTGTAATATTTGCATTTAACTGTACATATCAGGTGAAGGAGCAGGAGCAGGCAGTAGTGCTTACCTTTGGAAATGCAAAAACAGTTTCCGATTCGGGACTGCATTTTAAGATACCGTTTATACAGCAGGTAGAAAAGGTAGATACCACAATAAAGGGGTTTGCGGTAGGCTATGACATAGATACAGGCGAGAGTATTGAGGAGGAGTCTTTGATGATTACATCAGACTATAATTTTGTTAATGTTGACTTTTTTGTTGAGTATCAGGTATCAGATCCTATATTGGCACTTTATGCTTCAAAGGACCCGGAGAATATTCTTAAAAATATTGCACAAAGCTGCATAAGGACCGTTGTGGGAAGCTCTACAGTAGACAGTGTACTTACTACGGGAAAAAGTGAGATTCAGGCGGATATAAAGGAAATGATTAATCAAAGGCTTGAGGAGCAGCAGCTTGGAATTTATCTTGTTAATATTACGATGCAGGATGCGGAGCCGCCTACGGCAGAGGTAATGGAGGCGTTTAAGGCAGTGGAAACAGCAAAGCAGGGTAAGGAAACAGCCATAAATAATGCAAACAAGTATAAAAATGAAAAGCTTCCGGCAGCAGAAGCACAGGCAGACCAGATACTTCAAAGTGCAGAGGCACAGAAGCAGGAGAGAATAAACGAGGCTAACGGACAGGTATCGAGATTTGAGCAGCTTTACAGCGAGTACATAAAATATCCTCAGGTAACAAAGCTTAGAATGTTCTATGAGGCAATGGAAGAGCTTTTGCCTAATATGGAGATTATAATAGATACGGGAGACGGCTCCGGAGTTCAGAAGATATTACCCCTAGATTCCTTTGCAAGCATTAATGCCGGAGTAAGCACAGAGAATAATGCAGCAAATGAGGAAAGCAGTAAAGCAGCAGATGAAAGCAGTGGGGAATAGAGGTATAGTTTGAAAATCGTACATAGGAATGGAGATTAGTATGAAAAATAAGCTCGAAAGCTTATTTTTCACACAGCTATTTGTGCCGGAGCGTCACAAATAAGCTCTGATGGCAGATGCAAATTGAAGATTTGCATCGCCCCGTCGCATAAAACGCTCCGGAATGGAGATTAGTATGAAGAAAAAAATTATAAAATATATAATAGCATTATTGGCAGTTATGGCAATAGTGGTACTGGCAAATTCAGTGGTTATTACATATGAAAATCAGTATAAGCTGGTGAGGGTGTTTGGAAAGGTAGACAGAGTTATAGATGAGGCAGGCATAAGCTTTAAGATACCTTTTGTTGAGGCAACAGACACTGTACCGAAGCACACATTGCTTTATGACCTTGCGAAGTCTGAGGTTATTACAATGGACAAGAAAACAATGGTGGCAGATGTTTATGTATTGTGGAAAATAGATGATCCTTTGTTGTTTGCACAGACATTAAGCGGGCTTACAAATAATGCGGAAAGCCGTATAAATACGGCAGTGTATAATTCCATGAAAGAGGTAATAGGCTCAATGGCACAGACAGATATTATCAGTGCAAGAGACGGTCTTTTAAGTGATAAAATAATGGAGGGCGTGGGAGATACCATGAGTCAGTACGGCATAACCCTTATAAGTGTTGAGACAAAGCACCTTGACCTTCCAAGCGATAATAAGACAGCAGTATATGAGCGTATGATTTCAGAGAGAGAACAAATGGCTGCACAGTATACGGCAGAGGGCAACTCAGAGTCACAGATAATAAAAAATACTACTGATAAGGATATATCCATAATGTTATCACAGGCAGAGGCACAGGCAGAGAAAACAATAGCAGAGGGAGAGGCACAGTATATGCAGATTTTGTCGGCAGCATATGCAGACGAGTCAAAAAGTGACTTTTATTCCTTTGTACGCTCACTTGATGCGGCTAAATCCTCATTGACAGGGGAGAATAATACACTTATACTTAATGCAGACTCACCAATAGCACAGATATTTTTGGGAGAATAGCAATTAAGAGGCAGAGAGGAATAGGATTGTGTATTATGGATTTAGTTTCAATTAAAGAATTATACAGAAGCAGAGAAAAATATACAGATAAAAAGGTGCGTGTGGGAGGTTGGATAAGAAGTATAAGAGATTCCAAAACCTTTGGATTTATAGTACTTAACGACGGAACATTTTTTGAGCCCCTTCAGATTGTATATAGTGACAAAATAGACAATTTTACTCAGGTATCAAAGCTTAATGTGGGAGCAGCAATAATAGCAGAGGGAATCCTTGTTGAAACTCCTGATGCTAAGCAGCCTTTTGAGATACAGGCAGATAAGGTTACGGTAGAGGGAGCGTCAACGGGAGATTACCCGTTACAGAAAAAGAGACATTCTCTTGAGTATTTAAGAACAATATCACATTTAAGACCTAGGACAAATACATTTCAGGCGGTGTTTAGGGTACGCTCTCTCATAGCTTACGCTATTCATAAGTTTTTTATGGAAAGAGATTTTGTGTATGTTCATACGCCCATTATAACAGGAAGCGACTGTGAGGGTGCAGGGGAAATGTTTAAAGTTACAACACTGGATATGGACAGGCTGCCTTTTAAGGAAAATGGTGGTGTTGATTATGGAAAGGATTTTTTCGGAAAGGAAACAAATCTTACTGTATCAGGTCAGCTCAACGGTGAAACCTATGCAATGGCATTTAAAAATATTTATACCTTTGGACCAACCTTTAGGGCGGAAAATTCCAATACAACAAGACATGCGGCAGAGTTTTGGATGATAGAGCCGGAAATGGCATTTGCAGATTTGTATGATGATATGGAATTGGCGGAATCCATGTTAAAATATATTATAACCTATATTATGGAAAATGCACCGGAGGAAATGAATTTCTTTAACAGCTATATCGATAAAGGTCTTAAAGACAGATTAAATAATGTAGTTAATTCAAAGTTTGGTCATGTGACATACACTGAGGCAGTAGAGCTTCTTGAAAAGAATAATGACAAGTTTGAATATAAGGTACATTGGGGCTGTGACCTTCAGACGGAGCATGAGAGATATCTTACGGAGGAAGTATTTAAAAGACCTGTATTTGTAACAGATTACCCAAAGGAAATAAAGGCATTTTACATGAAGCTTAACAGTGATAATAAAACTGTTGCGGCTATGGATTGTCTGGTGCCGGGGATAGGAGAGATAATAGGCGGAAGCCAGAGAGAGGATAATTATGACAAGCTTCTTGGAAGAATGAAGGAGCTTGGTCTTAAGGAAAGTGATTACGGCTTTTATCTTGACTTGAGAAAATACGGCAGTACACGACATGCAGGTTTTGGACTGGGATTTGAGAGATGTGTAATGTATCTTACGGGAATGTCAAATATAAGAGATGTTATTCCTTTTCCAAGAACTGTTGGAAATTGCGATCTTTAGAATTAGAGTGTAAATTTGCAGCAAAGGTATAGGCGATTTATATAATATGGCAAAAGAAGATAAAAAGGAAAAAGAAAAAAGTAAAAAGTCAGGAATATTAAAAGCTGTAAAGCTGAGTATTCTTATTGTTGGAATATGTCTTGCAGGAGCTGCTATAGTGACAGCTGTTAAGCTTTTAGAAATCAAAAATGAGGTTATAGCTTTAATGGATGAAAAGGGAAGTGAGGTCTTTAGGGAAGACCTCACTACTTTGGTATATGACGTTAATGGTTACATTATAGCCAGCTTAAGCAGCGAAAAGGATGCATATTATTTGGAATCTGATAATATTCCCTATATGGTAAAACAGATTTTTTTAGTTACGGAAGACAGAAAATTCTATGAGCACGGAGGAGTGGATTATAAGTCTGTGGTCAGAGCGTTGCTGTCACTTGCGGAAAATGACGGAGAGATAACCCAGGGAGGAAGCACCATAACCCAGCAGCTGGCAAGAAATATTTATTTGTCCCATGAGGTTACCTTAAACAGGAAGATAAGGGAAGTATTTATAGCATGGGAATTGGAGGAAAGATATTCTAAGGATGAAATTCTGGAGTTCTACATAAATAATATTTATTTTGCAAACGGATTGTATGGAATAGAGGCGGCTGCAAAGGGCTATTACAATAAGGACGTAAGTGAGCTTTCATTATCACAGCTTTGCTTTATATGTGCAATACCAAATAATCCGGAAGCATACAATCCGTTGGAAAATGAAAGCAATACAATAAAAAGGCGTGACAGAATATTAAAGCAGCTTTTAGAGGAAAAGATTATAGACAGGAGTCAGTATGAGGAAGCATTAAATGAAGATATAACCTTGCAGTTAAGCAGTAAAATAAAAAATAATTATGTTGAAACCTTTGTAAGATACAGTGCTACAAGGGAGCTTATGGCACTTAACGGCTTTGAGTTCCGATATTTCTTTGACAGTAACCGGGAAAAGGAGGAATATACAGATGAATATAATGAAATGTACGGTAAGTGCAACAGTATGCTTTTTACAGGGGGCTACAGGATTTACACATCAATAGATATGAACAAGCAGCAGCTTTTGCAAAATGAGCTGGATCAAGAACTGCAGGGGGATACATCTGTAAATAGTGAGGGAGTATATAAGCTCCAGGGAAGTGCGGTGTGTATAGACAATAACACGGGGTGTGTAGTTGCCGTGGTAGGCGGAAGAACACAGGAGTATGATGGATATACCTTAAACAGAGCATATCAAAGCTTCAGGCAGCCAGGCTCCTCCATAAAGCCTGTGCTTATATATACACCGCTTTTTGAGAGAGGATATACTCCTGATTCAATAGTTGTTGACGAGAAAATAGATGGGGGACCGGTAAATTCTCCAAACGTATACAGCGGAAATATAAATGTCAGAACGGCGCTGGCATTGTCAAAAAATACAGTAGCATGGAAGCTGTTTGGCACTATAGGGTACAATAATTGTATATCATATCTTCTTAATATGCAGTACTCACATATTGTAAAGGAGGATTATGTTCCTGCCATGTCAATAGGCGGAATGACATATGGCGTGTCTGCACTGGAGCAGGCAGCAGCATATGCTACACTTGCAAATGGCGGTATATACAGAACACCAACATGTGTATTAAGTATAGAGGATTCCTTTGGGAATATACTTATTGATAATGAAAGCAGAGAGGGAAAAGAAGTATATAGAAAAAATGCTGCACTTATGACGACTGATGTGCTTAAGGATGTGTTGGAGTGGGGAACAGGAAAAGAATATTATGTAGATAATGGCGTATGTGCAGGAAAAACAGGAACCACAAACGACAATAAAGACGTATGGTTTGCAGGCTACAGCAGATACTATACCACAGCGGTATGGTGTGGATATGATTTACCGGAAACCATAGAGGGAGAAAATATTAAGGCGGCAGGAGACATATGGCGAGATTTTATGGAAGAGCTTCATCGGGGGTTAGAGAAAAAAGATTTTGATATGTATGTAAAAGAGGAGAAGGAGAGAAACGAGATAGAAACAGTAAGGGAAAATGAAAAATTAACGGAGCAGACGGCAGAGGAAACAACAGAGGCGGTCAATGGAGCAGCAGAAACCCAATCGGAAGAGGAAGATACGACGGAAGAAAACACGGAAGAAAACACGGAAGAAAGTACAGAAGAGAATACAGAAGAAAATACAGAAGAAATTATATGGGAAACTCCTTATATTCCGGAAACCGGAGAGGGTGACGGCTTGTATGTGGAGCCCTATTAAAAAGGAGACAGATATAAAGAGTATCTGTCTCCTTTGACATATTTTTTATTTTAGAGAATTATTCTTCCTCGTCCAACACCTCATTGTACTTATCAAGAATAATTTTCTGTATACTTTCCCGGGTTTCCGAATTAATAGGGTGTGCAATGTCTCGGTACTCTCCGTCAAGAGATTTTTTGCTTGGCATTGCAATGAACAATCCTTTATCACCCTCAATCACTTTTATGTCATGAACAACAAATTCATTGTTTATAGTAATAGAAACAATGGCTTTCATTTTCCCTTCTTTAGTAATTTTTTTCACTCTTACGTCTGTAATTTGCATATAACCATCCTCCCGCTGTAGTTTTTAAATACCTATTCTGTCATTGTAATCCAATACTATTTCAATACCATCCTTGCCTATGTGTGTTGAGTTTGCACGGATTGTTCCACGGCTTTCTACAATACAGTTTTCAATTACAGTATTATCTCCAATATACACATTATTTAATATAATGGAATTTTTGATTACACAATTATTACCTATGTAAGCCTTCTTAAATAAGATAGAATTTTCAACTGTTCCGTTTATAATACAGCCGCTTGATACTAAGCTGTTTTTAATATTGGCACCAAGGTTATATTTAGCCGGAGGTAAATCATCTACCTTTGAATAAACATCAGGATATTCCTTAAAGAAGTAATTTCTTATGGACGGCTTTAAGAAATCCATGTTTGTGCTGTAGTATGATTCAACGGTTGATATATTATTCCAGTATGTATCCAGCTTGTAGCCATATATACGCTTAATGTTTTTGTAGCGTATCAATATATCATTTACAAAGTCATGACGCTCCTCCTCGGCACATTTTTCAATCAATTCTATAAGCTGACGTCTTCTGATAATGTAAATACCTGTTGATATGGTATTTGAATCAGAAGCCATAGGCTTTTCCTCAAAATGAACAATACGTCCGTCCTCATTCATTTTTACAGTACCGAATCTTGATACATCAGTTCCGTCAGGCATGTCCTTGCACACAACTGTTATATCAGCCTTTTTGGCAATATGATATTCAAGAACCTTATTGTAATCAAGCTTGTAAATGCCGTCGCCGGCAGCTATTATAACATACGGTTCGTGACTGTTTTTTAAAAAGCTGATATTCTGCCAGATACTGTCTGCGGTTCCACGATACCAATATCCGTTATCAGCAGTTATAGATGGTGTGAACACATATAAACCGCCTTGTTTACGTCCGAAATCCCACCATTTAGATGAACTTAAATGCTCATTTAAGGATTTTGCATTGTACTGGGTAAGTACAGCAACCTTTTGAACGTGGGAATTTGTCATGTTACTTAACGCAAAATCAATTGCACGGTAGCTTCCGGCTATAGGCATTGCAGCCACGGCTCTTTTGTAAGAAAGCTCCCTCATTTTTTTATTATTTCCACCTGCCAGTATAATTCCGATTGCTCTCATTACATTTCACCTGCCTTAATAATATATTCACCGCCTGCCAATACACCGTTCAGATAATCTGATGGCTCTGTCCTTCCGGAAATAGCAGTATTTTTTCCGATTTTTGTGTTAGGAGGAATATATGAATTTTCTCCTATGGTAGCAAGACCGAAAGCATATATCTTAGGGTCCAGCCTGCTTGGAACTTCATCACCTATACCTAATTCACAATTATTGTCAATAGTTACGTTTTCTGCAATAATAGATTTATTGACCTGACAGCCATCGCCAATGGTTGTACCTTTCATAATAATAGAATTTCTGACAACTGCACCTTTTCCGATAACAACACCGGCACCGATAACGGAGTCATAAACCTCACCGTAAATTTCACAGCCCTCACTGATAATGCTCTTGTCTATCTTTGCAGTATCTGCAATGTACTGAGGAGGGAGAGTATCGCTTTTTGTATATATTCTCCAAAATTCTTCATATAGGTTAAAAACAGGAATGATATCAATTAATTCCATATTTGCTTCCCAGTATGAGCCAAGTGTTCCTACGTCCTTCCAGTATCCGTTATACTCATAAGCAAATATCTTTTCCTTCTTATCAAAGCAGTAAGGTATAATATGCTTTCCAAAGTCACAGTTGCTCTGATTACGCAGTGTAATTAATGCTTCCTTCAGAGCAGACCACTTAAATATGTAGATACCCATAGATGCAAGGTTGCTTCTTGGATGTTCAGGTTTTTCCTGAAAATCAGTAATCTGATTATTTTCGTCTGTCACAACTATTCCGAAACGGCTTGCCTCCTCAAAAGGAACAGGCATCGCTGCAATAGTAATGTCAGCGTCATTTGATTTGTGGTAATCAAGCATTACCTCATAATCCATTTTGTATATATGATCTCCCGAGAGAATCAGTACGTATTCAGGGTTGTACTGCTCCATATATTCAAGGTTCTGATATATGGCGTTTGCCGTACCGGTATACCACTCACTGTTGCCGCTTTTCTCATAAGGAGGAAGAACGGTAACACCGCCGATATTTCTGTCAAGATCCCACGGAATACCTATACCGATATGTGAGTTTAAACGTAACGGCTGATATTGAGTTAGAACGCCGACAGTATCGATTCCCGAATTAATACAGTTACTTAAAGGAAAATCAATAATACGATATTTGCCGCCAAATGAAACGGCAGGTTTTGCGACTTTTTGGGTTAAAACGCCAAGTCGACTTCCTTGGCCTCCCGCCAATAACATGGCAATCATCTCTTTTTTAATCACGTCATCACCTCGTTGTATATAATATGTATATAGTATATCATAAATGCATAAGAAATACCATATAATTTGTGAAAAAAAACAAAAAATTTTTTGCGTTTTTAATTTATATTCAGAATAATCCCCAAAAATTGACATTTATAATATATTTATAACCTATAATTGCATTTTTACCATTTGGTAGTATAATTATATCATAGCTAAATCCTAGGAGGGAAGTAAAGTGAATACTAAATTTATAGATTTTGAAAAAATGAAAAAAATCCATTTTATCGGTATCGGCGGTATAAGTATGAGTGCATTGGCTGAGATAGTGTTGTCCAAGGGAATAGCAGTGTCCGGCTCGGACAGGCAGGAGACATCCATAACAAGACATCTTGCCGGGGAGGGTGCATATATAATATATGAGCAGAGGGCGGAAAATATAACTGATGATATTGATTTGGCAGTGTATACGGCGGCCATAAGCAGTGACAATGAGGAGCTTTTGGCTGCAAGAAATAAAAATATTCCCACTATGGTAAGAGCTGATTTTCTGGGGCTTTTAATGAAGGAATATAAGAGAGCTATATGTATTTCAGGAACTCACGGAAAGACAACAACAACATCTATGCTGGCACATATACTTATGGAGGGAGATAAAAATCCTACAATATTGGTAGGGGGAATACTTGATTCCATAGGAGGCAATTTAAGGGTAGGCGGTGAGGAAACTTTTATAACAGAGGCATGTGAATATACAAACAGCTTTTTGTCATTTTTTCCAACAACGGCAGTTATTTTAAATGTATGTGCAGACCATCTTGATTTTTTCAAGGATATAAATGAAATAAGACAGAGCTTTAAAAGGTTTGCAGCACTTGTTCCAAAGGACGGGGTTGTTGTAATAAACGGAGATATACCTGATGTGGAATATTTTACGAAAGAGCTTCAGTGTAAGGTTATAACCTTTGGAAGGGATAAGGAGAAAAATAATATCAGTGCAGAGGCTATAGAAATTGATGGCAGGGCATGCTGCAGCTATGATTTAATAGCAGACGGAGAAAACAAGGGAAGAATTACGCTAAATGTGACAGGTGTACATAATGTATATAATTCACTGGCAGCAGCGGCAGCAGCAATGAGCATGGGAATATCACCGGAAGTAATAGGGGCCGGTCTTGCAGGCTATAAAGGAACAGAGCGGAGATTTGAGAATAAGGGAGAGTTTAACGGTGTTACTGTTATTGATGATTACGCACATCATCCCGATGAAATCAAAGCTACTATTGAGACTGCTAAAAATTATCCTCATAAGGATTTGTGGGTAGTATTTCAGCCTCATACATACAGCAGAACGAAGGCTCTGTTAAGTGAGTTCGGAGAAGCACTGTCAATGGCGGATTATGTAATATTAACGGATATATATGCTGCAAGGGAGAAAGATGATTTGGGAATAAGTGCAGAGAATGTATTGGATGAAATAAAAAAATGGGGAGGAAAGGGCAGTTATATATCTTCCTTTTCTGACATAGAAAAATTTTTGCAAAAAAAATGTAAGCCGGGAGATTTGTTGATAACTATGGGAGCCGGAAATGTAGTAGAAATCGGAGATTTTTTGGTAAAATAAATTTTATCCACAAAATCCACACTATTAGCCTGCAAATTATGGGAAAATAGTGTGGATATTTTTTGGCAATAAACAAAAGAAAAAGAAAGAAAAATCACAAGTTATCCACAATATCCACAAAATGTTCCACATGGCTAAAATACGCTGAAAGCCTTGAAAACAGTGAAAATTTTAGTTCTCTTTTCAGTGAAAATATGTTATAGTAATTACGACATTAAGATAAGACAAAGCAGGAGAGGCAGCGGATTGATATGGAGAAAATTGTGCTAAAGGGCGAAGGAAAAAATGTGACGGTTGTATCAAATATTTTTTTGGACAACTATATGATTAAAGCAAATGGGGAATATGTAAAGGTATACTTATATTTACTCAGATGCCTTTCCGGAAGTGACAGGGAGCTTACAATAGGATATTTGGCTGATGTTCTCGAGCATACGGAAAATGATATTATAAGAGCGATAAAATATTGGGCTGCACAAGGGCTTCTTACTGTAGGCTATAACAATAAGGAGATTGCATATATAGAGATAAAAACCTTGGGAGAGTATGAAACAGACCATATTGCGGCAACAGTGGTGCATGATGAGCCTGTTAAAGAGCAGAGCAGTGGTGATATAAAGGCATCAGAGGATAAGGAAACAAAAAAAGAGCTGCCAACAGATAAGCTGGCGGAGCTGCTGCGTGATGATGAGGTGAAGATGCTTTTATATATAGTACAAAAATATATGGGAAAGACACTGTCACCTTCAGAGACAAATAAGATATTGTATTTTTATGATGGCTTAAAATTTTCCTCAGAGCTTATAGAATATCTTATAGAGTATTGTGTATCGAACAATCATAAGTCATTTGGGTACATAGAAAAGGTTGCCATTAGCTGGCATGAGGAGGGAATATCCACAGTTGAGGAGGCGAAAAAGCATGCAACCTCCTATTCAAAGCTACAGTATTCCATATTAAAGGCGTTTGGGATATCAGGACGAAATCTCGGTGAGACTGAAAAGGAGTTTGTTATAAAATGGACAGACCAGTATGGTTTTAGCACTGATATAATAGTGGAAGCATGCAACAGAACTATTATGAGTGTGGCTAATCCAAGCTTTAAGTATGCAGATTCCGTGCTGCAGAAGTGGAAGAAGAAGGGTGTCAGGACGGTGGCGGATTTAAAGGCGATAGATGATGAATATGAAAGGTCAAGGGAAACAAAGGCTGCCAATGCATCAAAAAAGGCTGCTGTGTCAAAGACATCATCATTTAGCAATTTCAGTCAGAGAACATACGATAATGATGATATGGAAAAATTGGAAAGACTTCTTTTACAGAGAAGATAAGAGGTATAAAAGGTGGCATTGTCTAACAGCGAATACAATTTAATAATGCGGGAATATGAGGAGCGAAGATATAAGGCAAAGCATGACCTGGACAGGCGTGTAAAGGAAATATATGAGAAAATCCCAAGAATAAAGGAAATACAGGATGAAATATCAACAGCAGCCGTTGAGAGTATGAAGAGCAGGCTGTATGGAATGAATAGGGAGAATGGTTTAGAGGGACAAGAGCTTCATAATAAGATTGAAGCTTTGGTAGAGGAAAAGGAAACTTTAATGAAAGAGCATGGCTATAGTCCCCGGTATCTGAAGCCACGGTATGTGTGTGAAATATGTAAGGATACAGGGTATGTGGGGAATGAAAAGTGCAGATGCTTAAGAAGCAGAATAACAGAGCTTCTGTATTTGAGATCAAACCTAAAGGAAGTACTGGAGAAAGAGAATTTTGATACATTTAATATAGATTTGTACTCTGAAAGCTTTGTTGATAAGGTTATGGGTGTGAGTGCATATGATAATATAAAGGAAGTTTTAAAAAGATGCAGGGCATTTACATATGATTTTCCTGAAAGGTTCGAAAATCTGTTTATATATGGAGATACAGGCGTGGGAAAAACTTTCCTTACAAACTGCATTGCAAAGGAAATTATGGACAAGTCATATTCCGTAATTTATGTGTCTGCTATTCGTATGTTTGAGATATTGTCGGACAGGCAGTTTGGAAAAGGCGAATCAGATGGAAAGGAAAGCCGTGAGGATTTCAGAGATTGCGATTTGCTCATTATAGATGATTTGGGAACAGAGCTTGTAAACACCTTTACATCATCGTCACTTTTTAATTGCATCAATGAAAGACTGCTTATGAGAAAGCCTGTTATTATATCTACCAACCTTTCAATTAACAATGTTAAAAGTATATATTCCGAGCGAATTTTTTCAAGAATTGCAAGCAATTATACAATGCTGAAGGTTTTCGGAGAGGATTTGAGAATTGTAACATCTTTAGGCTTGACAAAGGCTTAACAAAGTGATAAAAAAGGTGTCGTAGAAAAGCATATAAACAAAAAGATAATTATGGAGGAGACATTCATGCCAAGTGAAGAGAAAAATTTAGAAACTATTCCTGTGGGTCCCCTTGGGATTGTGGCAATGGAAAATTGCAGGCAGTTAGGTGAGCAGGTAGATGATTATATTGTTTCATGGAGAAGCTCAAGAACAGGTGCTTACACACATACCATTGCATTTGCAGGATACCAGAAGGACTCTTATCTTGTAAGTGCCAAGGTGCCTAGATTTGGTTCGGGAGAGGCAAAGGGAATTATAAACGAATCAGTGAGGGGACAGGATCTTTATATTTTGGTTGATGTGGGAAATTACAGTATGAAGTATTCTCTTTGCGGCTATGAAAACAGAATGTCTCCTGATGACCATTATCAGGATTTGAAGCGTGTTATTGCAGCCGTGGGAGGAAAAGCAAGAAGAATAACCGTTATTATGCCGTTTTTATATGAGAGCAGGCAGCATAAAAGGACAGGAAGAGAATCTCTTGACTGTGCCATGGCGTTGCAGGAGCTTACTAATATGGGCGTTGAAAATATTATTACCTTTGATGCCCATGATCCAAGGGTGCAAAATGCAATACCTTTAAAGGGCTTTGAAACAGTACAGCCGGCTTATCAGTTTATAAAGGGACTTCTTAATAAGGAGAAGGATTTAAAAATTGATGCGGAGCATATGATGGTCATCAGCCCTGACGAGGGAGGTACGAGCAGGGCGGTATACCTTGCAAATGTGCTTGGACTTGATATGGGTATGTTTTATAAGAGGAGAGATTACTCCAAGATAGTGAACGGAAGAAATCCGATAGTCGCACATGAGTTTTTAGGCTCATCGGTGGAGGGCAAAGATGTTATTATAATAGATGATATGATTTCCTCCGGAGAAAGTGTTCTTGAGGTGGCAAAAGACCTTAAAGAGAGAAAAGCTGCAAAGGTGTTTATAGCAACAACCTTTGGACTGTTTACAAACGGGCTGGCAAAGTTTGATGAGGCATATGAGAAGGGTCTTATAGACAGAATCCTTACAACCAATCTTACATACCAGACGCCTGAATTATTAACAAAGCCTTATTATATAAGCTGTGATATGAGTAAGTATATATCACTGATAATAGATACATTAAATCATGATGCATCTATAAGTGAATTGCTTAATCCTGTGGGACGTATTCACAGATTACTTAATAAATATAAGGAAGAGCAGAAAGGGTAATGTTTTGACAAAATAGCCAAAACAAATATCAAAATATCTACTCTTTTGTAGCATTAGATAGAAAAAAGAAAAATTTAAAATATTTTTCTTTAAATATTATAGGAAATATATTATAATATAACCTAGATATTTAGCGAATATCTATCTAATGTATTGATGCTAAAAATATTAATTTTATAAGGAGATTTTATTATGGCAAACATGAACGATTGTCCAGAAAAGCAGCCAATGACTCAGGAATATCTTGAGAAAATGGAAGCATACTGGCGTGCAACTAACTATATTGGTGCTGCGCAGCTTTATATGTTAGATAACCCACTTTTACGTGAACCATTAACAAGAGACCAGGTTAAGAAAAAAATCGTTGGTCACTGGGGTACAGTACCGGGACAGAACTTCATATATGTTCACATGAACAGAGCAATTAAGAAGTATGACCTTGATATGATTTTACTTTCAGGTCCGGGACACGGCGGAAACTTCTTCGTAGGAAACTCATATCTTGAGGGACATTACAGCGAAATTTATCCTAACGTAAGTCAGGATAAGGAAGGTATGAAGAGACTTTGCAAGCAGTTCTCATTCCCATGCGGTATTTCAAGCCATGTTGCACCTGAGACACCTGGTTCTATCAATGAGGGTGGTGAGCTTGGTTATTCAATGGCTCATGCTTTCGGTGCAGTATTTGACAATCCGGACTTAATCGCTACATGTATCGTTGGTGATGGTGAGGCAGAAACAGGTCCTCTTGCAACATCATGGCATTCAAATAAATTCTTAAATCCTGCAAGAGATGGTGCCGTTTTACCGATACTTCATTTGAATGGTTATAAGATTTCTAACCCTACAGTATTCTCTCACATTTCACATGATGAGGTTGAAAGCTTCTTCCATGGCTGTGGATGGGAGCCACACTTTGTAGAGTGTGAGGATGATGGCTCAGACCATATCGCTATGCATAAGAAGATGTCAGAAGCTGTAGATGCCTGCATCGAGAAGATAAAGTCTATTCAGAAGGATGCCCGTGAAAATGGAAATACAAAGCGTCCTTTCTGGCCAATGATTGTTCTTCGTACACCAAAGGGATGGACAGGTCCAAAGGTAGTAGACGGAAAGGTAATTGAAGGTTCCTTCGATGCTCATCAGGTACCTATTACAATGGAGAAGCCTGAGCATCTTGAGTTATTAAAGGAATGGTTATTAAGCTACAAGCCGGACGAGCTTTTTGATGAGAATTATAAGTTAAAGCCTGAAATTGCAGCATTAGCACCAACAGGTGACTCAAGAATTTCAGCTAACCCTCATGCTAACGGCGGAAAGCTTCTTCGTGATTTGCGTCTTCCTGACTTTAAGCAGTATGCAGTGCAGATTACGGCACCTGGTAAGGCTGACGAGAAGAAGCAGGATATGATAGTTCTCGGTGAGTATGTTCGTGATGTATTTAAGTTAAATGCAGAGACAAAGAACTTCCGTATATTCGGACCTGATGAGACAAAGTCTAACAGGCTTTACCATGTATTTGAGGCAGAAAACAGAGCTTGGAACGCAGATAATATGCCAAATGATGAGTATATGTCAGTAGACGGACGTATTATGGACGGATACTTAAGCGAGCATATGTGCGAAGGCTGGTTAGAGGGATATATTTTAACAGGACGTCACGGTTTCTTTGCAAGCTACGAAGCATTCATCAGAGTAGTAGATTCTATGTGTGCTCAGCATGCTAAGTGGTTAAAGGTTACATCAGAGCTTCCATGGAGAGTAAAGATTGCATCTCTTAACTTGATACTTACATCAAATGTATGGCAGCAGGATCACAACGGATTTACACATCAGGATCCGGGATTCCTTGACCATATTGCAAACAAGAAGGCGGATGTTGTACGTATGTATCTTCCACCTGATGCTAACTGTCTTCTTAGCTGCTTTGACCACTGCATCAGAAGCAAAAATTATGTAAATGTAATTATAGCTTCTAAGCACCCAAGCTTCCAGTGGCTCACAATGGATCAGGCTGTTAAGCATTGCACACAGGGTATCAGCATTTGGGATTGGGCATCAAATGATCAGGGAGAAGAGCCTGATGTAGTTATTGCTTGCTGCGGTGATACACCTACATTAGAAGCATTAGCTGCTGTAACAATCTTAAGGGATAATTTACCTGAGGTTAAGATTAGATTTATCAATGTTGTTGATTTGTTTAAGCTTGAATCACACTTAAAGCATCCACACGGATTAACAGATACAGAGTACAATGCATTATTTACAAAGGATAAGCCAATTATCTTTGCATTCCACGGATATCCTACTCTTATCCATGAGCTCACATACTTAAGAGAGAACAGAAACTTACATGTTCATGGTTATCAGGAGGAAGGAACAATTACAACTCCGTTTGATATGAGAGTTCAGAACGAAATCGACCGTTACCACTTGGTAGCTGATGTAATTAACAGCTTACCACAGTTAGGAAACAAGGGAGCTTACTTACTTCAGAAGATGAACGATACTCTTGTTGAGCATAAGCAGTACATCGGTGAGTATGGTGAGGATATTCCTGAGGTTCGTGATTGGCAGTGGCATTTACCTGAAAGTAAATAATTATTGCATAATCAATTAGCATAAGCAGGATAGATATATTAGACAAAATAAAAAACAGTCATATACCGTGATAAGGTATATGGCTGTTTTATTACTTTTTAATAATGTAAGTTAAATTCTGTGAGGCGATAATTTTTTCTTGGCAACTGAGGATAATATCATAAATAGTATAAATATTACTATATATACGGCACCGACGGCAATCAATCTGTTGGTTAATGCAGCTACATTGCTTTCAATAAATTCCTTAATAATATTTTCTGTGGTATTAAAGGAGTCAAAAAGCTCATCAAATATTATATCCTCAATAAATTTTACAGACATACCTAATATAAATATTGCAGCTCCGGAGAGTAATGTACCTATGGAAAAGTTTCTGAATGCTCTGTAAAGGGAATGTCTGTATACAAGAAGCTCTATTAGTAAAAATCCAACAATAAGTATTATAAACAGTATAATGGAAAATGTAAGCATTTTAAGAGAGTTTTCCATAAGATTAAATAAATCATTAAAATTATACCGGTCATTCATAGTGGATATTGATTTATTTACAATATCATTGACATTATCTATGTAGGAGTCAAATGCATTACTTATTGTGGGATAAATCCGTTCCGTAAGAGTGTCTGTAACTGTTTCTTTTACGCGGTTAGAATCCACATTTGTTAAATCTATAGTGGTAGTACCAAAGGTACTTTCCACTTCATTTATAAGTGTTTCTGACACGTTTACACCGTAATTTTTTTCCAGCTGTCTGATTGTAGGATTTTCTGCGATGGATTTGGCATCAAACATTTTAGAGCTGTCCTCATAGGCTTCAAAAACAATATTTACGGCAGTCTCTGATGTGGATTGTGCTATATCCATACAATCTTCCTTCAAATACGATAAGTCAACAGAACTATTTGATGAAATGGCATCTGTTATAGTTTGGGTCGCAGCGGATAATGTATCCTCAGGGAAAATTTCATTTAGGGCTTCCCGTGACAGACCAAGCGACTCAGTATTTTTATAAAGCTCCTCCACAACAGCATTCTGCACAGCTTCATAAAAGCCACTGTTATTTAATATGGCATTTATGTCATCACCCTTAAGAACGGTGGTTCTAAGAGCTATAAGACAGCCGTTGGTTATTAAAAGTCCTGTAATAAAAAAAGTGATAAACAAACCTAAAACTGCCCGTGCAGGGTGAGAGGTCTTAGGCTGTGTATGATAATTATAATCCATTAAAATCCTCCTGTAAAAATTAATTTGCTTATTATTTAGAGAATATCATATAATTATTGGCAGGGCAAGATTATATTTTTATTTGTCCTATAACTAAAATCCATTAAATCTGTGGAAAAAAGGTGGAAAATAGTGTACAATAATTGGGCGGTCAGATATATAGGATAAGCAGTTTTTGAATGGAGTGTGGAAAATGAAAAATAGTATAAGCAAGAGTACAAAAATATTTTTGGCATTGGTATTAGTAACAGTTGTATTAGCATCTTTGTGTGGATGCAGCAATAAAAGCCAAGATGATGATAATAAAAACTACAGCACCCATATGACAAAGGAGGAAGTTACAACTGCGGGTCAGCCGGTTACGGAAGAAGTAACAACAGAGGAGCCGTCCACGGAGCAATATCTGGGACCGGAGATTATTAATTTTTATCAATCTGACAGACAGGCAGGATGCAGAAGGCTTGTGACGGAATTTACGGGACCATGGAATGCGGGAAAGGATATTTTAAGTATAGATGTGTTTGCATGTGATGAGGAAGAAATATCGGGAGATACCTTTAGTGTAGTTTGGAAGGAATATTGGGAAAAATATGAGAAAGCATATGAATATAAGATAGGGTACACACTTGAGTTTGACACCATGGATGGGGGAAAGATAAAGAGAACAATACTTGAGCCTGATGATATATACGGGTTTCTTGATTATATAGAGGTATATATTTATGATGATGTAAATGTACCTCCAAATACATGGTACAGTCACCTTCTTCAGGAACAGATAACAGAGGATACATATGTAACCTCCATTAAGCTTACATGTGGTGAGAAAATAGACGAAGTAAGCAATGTTTGTCTTACGGCATTTATATATAAGGATGAAGAAGAGTTTGACAATGAGGGAAATTATACGGGAGAGCATTTTGTTAAATGTCCTGTATACAGGCAATAGGGATATAGGCGTTATTATCTAAATAAGAACAAAATGAAAGGAAAAAGGATTATGTATATAATAGCAGGACTGGGAAATCCTACATCTCAGTATGACAGGACAAGGCATAATGTGGGATTTGATGCCATAGATATATTATCGAAGGAATATGGAATAAAGGTTAATACCATAAAGCATAAGGGACTTTGCGGAAGCGGTGTTATAGGGGGAGAAAAGGTGGTTTTAATAAAGCCCATGACATATATGAATTTAAGCGGAGAGGCAGTAGCAGAGGCGGTGAATTTTTATAAGATAAATCCTGAGGAGGAGCTTATAGTTATATTTGATGATATCAGCCTTGAACCAGGAAGGCTGCGGCTTAGGAGAAAGGGAAGTGCGGGAGGTCATAACGGTATAAAAAATATAATAGCAATGACAGGAACCGATGGATTTAAAAGAATCAAGGTGGGAGTTGGAGAAAAGCCTGAAGGCTGGGATTTGGCTGACTATGTTTTGGGGAGATTTAATAAAGAAGACAGAAAAAAAGTAGATGATGCTCTTACAAGAGCAGGAGAGGCTGTTAAGGTTATTTTGCAGGAGGGCTTTGACAGAGCAATGAATAAGTTTAATTAATATGGAAGGAAAGAGTTAAAATTATGAAGCGTGCCATGACAGAACCAATGGAGCAGATGCAGGAGATTTCATTGATTAAGGAACAACTGAAAAAAGGGAAAAAGCCTATTCATATAACAGGTTCAATCGATTCAGGACAGGTTCATATGGCAGGCGTAATAGGTGGAGATTACAAATACAGAATTTTTGTTACATTTACCGAGCAGAAAGCAAAAGAAATATATGAGGATATGAAGTTTTACTGTAGGAATACATTTTATTACCCTGCTAAGGACTTCATTTTTTTTAGTGCAGACATACATGGAAATCTCACCCTTAACCAGAGACTTCAGGTAGTAAAGGCAATTATAGACGGGGAGGATGTGTGTGTTGTCACTACCATAGACGGTCTTATGGATAAGCTTATACCTATAGAGCTTATAAAGGATAATGTTGTTACCATAGATTATGATACTGTAATAGAGCCTGAAGCACTTAAGACTAAGCTTGTTAAAATGGGATATGAAAGATGTGAGCAGGTTGAATCACCGGGGCAGTTTGCCGTCAGGGGAAGCATAGTGGATATATTTACCCTTACGGAAAGCGAGCCGTATAGACTTGATTTTTGGGATGATACTGTTGATTCAATAAAAATATTTGACCCGGTAAGTCAGAGAACAATAGACAATGCAGATGAAATAACGATTTATCCTGCTTCCGAGTATATTCTTTCTGATGAAATGATAAGGAGAGGTGTTGAAAAAATAAAGCAGGATGCCCTGCTTGCGGAAAAGGCATTTAGAGGGCAGATGAAGACAGAGGAGGCATACAGAGTAAAGACAACGGCAGAGGAATTTACGGAGCAGCTTTTAATATCAAGGACGGGAGTATCAATTGACAGTTACCTTAAATACTTTTATGACAGCACATCATCTCTTATGGAGTACTTTCCAAAAGAGGACAGTATATATTTTATAGAGGAGCCGACAAGGGCATATGAGAGGAGCGAAACTGCATTAAAGGAGTTTAAGGAAAGCATGATAAGCCGTATGGAAAAGGGCTATATGTTGAGAGGGCAGGCAGATGTGCTTATAGATACGGAGCAGTTGTTTGCCATGCTTTCATGTGAGAGAACAGTGCTTTTTACAACCCTTGATCAAAGGTTTAAGTTTATGGAGACAGATAATAAATATCATATTTCCATGAGAAATGTAAATCCTTACAATAACAGCTTTGAGCTTCTTGTAAAGGACCTTGAGAAATACAAGAAATCAGCATACAGAGTAATAGTTTTGTCAGCATCACAGACAAGAGGGTCAAGGCTGGCGGAGAATCTTTTAAACGACTTTGGGCTTAATGCATTTTATTCAGAGGGAGAGGACAGGATACCAATGCCCGGAGAGGTTATGGTTACATATGGAAATGTCCATAAGGGCTTTGAGTATCCTCTCATTAAATTTGTTGTTATAGCAGAGACAGATATTTTCGGAACAGAAAAAAAGAAGCGAAAGAAGGGAAAGTACTCAGGTCAGAAAATAGCTGATTTTGCACAGTTAAAAATAGGAGATTACGTTGTTCACGAAAATCATGGTCTTGGAATATACCGGGGAATAGAGAAAATGGAGGTTGATAAAACCACTAAGGATTATATAAAGATAGAGTATGATAAGGGAGGAAACCTTTATATACCAACTACCCAGCTTGATATGATACAAAAGTATGCAGGCTCAGATGCAAAAAAGCCTAAGCTTAATAAGCTTGGAACAAAGGAATGGGCACAGACAAAGTCAAGAGTAAGGGGAGCTGTCAGGGACATAGCAAAGGAGCTTGTGGAGCTGTATGCAGCCAGACAGGCAAAATCAGGCTACAGATATGGTGAAGATACACTGTGGCAAAAGGAATTTGAGGAAATGTTCCCGTATGAGGAAACAGATGACCAGCTTACAGCTATAGCAGATACAAAGAAGGATATGGAAAGCAGTAAAATAATGGATAGACTGGTGTGCGGAGATGTGGGCTACGGAAAGACGGAAATAGCAATACGTGCAGCGTTTAAAGCAGTTCAGGACGGCAAGCAGGTAGCATTTTTAGTGCCTACCACCATACTGGCACAGCAGCATTATAACACCTTTGTTCAGAGAATGAAGGATTTTCCGGTAAACATTGAGTTGATGTGCAGATTCAGAACGGCTGCACAGCAAAAAAGTACTGTAGAGGGCTTGAAAAAGGGAACGGTGGAGATAGTTATAGGAACCCACAGACTTTTGTCAAAGGATATTTCCTTTAAAGATTTGGGTCTTCTTATAGTTGACGAAGAGCAGAGGTTTGGAGTAACCCACAAGGAAAAAATAAAGCAGCTAAAGCAAAATATTGACGTTTTAACACTTACGGCAACACCTATACCGAGGACTCTTCACATGGGACTTGTAGGAATACGTGATATGAGCGTACTGGAGGAGCCTCCTGTAGACAGGCTTCCTATACAGACATACGTTATGGAATATAATGATGAAATGGTACGTGAGGCGATAAACAGGGAGCTTGCAAGAAACGGACAGGTCTATTATGTATATAACAGGGTAAATAATATAGATGAGATAACCGGCAGAATAGCAGGACTGGTTCCTGATGCAAATGTAGTGTTTGCTCATGGGCAGATGAGCGAGAGAAAGCTTGAACAGATAATGTATGATTTTATCAACGGTGATATAGACGTGCTTGTGGCAACAACCATTATAGAGACAGGGCTTGACATACCGAATGTAAATACTATCATTATTCATGACGCAGATAAGCTTGGTCTGTCACAATTATATCAGCTAAGAGGCCGTGTGGGACGTTCAAGCAGAACCTCGTACGCATTCTTAATGTATAAAAGGGACAGAATGTTAAAGGAAGTGGCAGAAAAAAGGCTGTCAGCAATCAGAGAATTTACCGATTTGGGTTCAGGCTTTAAGATAGCAATGAGAGATTTAGAAATAAGAGGAGCAGGAAATATATTGGGAGCAGAGCAGCATGGACACATGGAGGCAGTAGGATATGATTTGTACTGCAAAATGCTTAATGAGGCAGTGCTTGTTATGAAGGGTGAGAAGGAAGAGACAGAGGAATACGAAACAGCAGTAGATTTAAAGACAGATGCCTATATTCCGGCAGCTTATATTCGAAATGAAATACAAAAGCTTAATATGTATAAAAAAATAGCAGCTATAGAGAATGAGGAAGAGTATGAGGATATGCAGGATGAGCTTATGGACAGATTCGGTGAAATTCCAAAACCTGTGTCAAATCTTCTTATGATAGCTTTGCTTAAGTCAAAGGCACATAATGCATGGATAACGGAGATAAAGGGAGATAAAGCAAGGCTTAAGATAACAATGTATGCCAAAGCAAGAATAGATGTAGGCAGAATACCTGAAATAACTGAATTATACGGAAAGGCTTTAAGATTTTATGGTGGAGGAGAGCCTTATTTTGAATATATGCCTAAGTCACCTCTTAAAAATATGGAAGATATCTTTGAAAAGATATCTTCCATAATAGAGGCAATAGAAGGAATTAAGCTCTAAATGACAGCTATAAAACGCCAAAGTATGTCACGGTATTTTGGGGTGGCATAGTCAATGCCCACACGCTTGTCACGGCGGTACTTAACCCTTGTGCCGTCGTCCTCAAGCCATAAAAGGTCGGAGCTTGTCATATCAATACCGTTAAGGCTTCTGTCTATGTGCAGGGCACGGGTAAGCTTTCCGGGACCATTATATCCCTCTACTCCCCGAATAAGAACGGCTTCCGGATGTCCTGCTGTTCCCGACACTACGTTAAACAGATTGTGTATTCCATAGCAGAGATAAACATAAGATGTTCCACCCTTTTCATATAAGGTTTTTGTCCGCTCCGTCATTCCCTTGTGGGCATGACACGCAGTATCCTCCTCACCGCAGTAGCATTCGGTTTCTGTTATTCTGTATTTTAGAATGCCGTCGTCTGTTTTGCGGCATAAAAGCTTTCCTATAAGAAAGGGAGCCAGCTTTTTGGCAGACATTGACAGTGCAGCTTCGTCAAGCCTTGTCCAAAGCCTTACGTTATTTTTATAATGATGAGGCTTAAACATTTTTTTGTAAATGAAATTAAGGTCTTTAAAGCCGTCATTTAAATTTTCACCGGAAAGACTGTAATATAAAATTACATATTCTACATTAAAGACGCATGAACTGAGCTTTGTTTTAGCACAGCCGTTTCTTTCGTAGAAAGATATACGTCTGGTACGGAGTGTGTGTTCCTCTGGGTTAGAAGCACTGTCTATGCTTTCACATTCGATAAATATACCCTTAAGTGCAGGGAAGGCATCATTGAAGAAGGACTTAAGGCACTGAAAGAACTGATGTCCAAAGCCGGAGCCTCTGTTGCCTTTTAATATGGCTAAGTAGTCAAGAAGACAGTAATTACTGCCATGAGGAATTATAAATACACAATATCCTTTTAGCTCATTGCAGTGATATAATCCGAAGGAGCAGCACAGTCCGATGGACATGGTGTAAAGTATACGCTCTAAGGGCTTAAGCTCTGAGGCTGGAAAGTCATTTATCATATAATTATTATATATATCAGTAAATTCTTCAGGGGATAATTGTTTTATTGTCATAAAAATCTCCATTCATAAAAGTATGGTTTGGGAAGTATAGTTTTATATATGTACTCCCTGCAACATATATATTAATATACAATACCCAAAATCATTATGCAAGTTTTTGCGAAATTACGGGTATAATTTTTAAATAACTTGACAAAAATAAAAAAAGGTAATATAAAGTAGATTATTGAATGTAACTGAAAACAGATTATGAATAGTTGGTGATGATTTGAGCAGAAAAAAAAGAAGAAAAACAGAAAGACTTATAAATATTATAAGTATAGCAGCAATTACAGCTTCGGCAGTTGCTGTCATAACTGTTACTAATACTGCGGGCAGCAGTGAGTACGGCGAAATTGATACCCTTAAGGCAACAGAAACTTTGGAAGAAAGAGAGACTGTGGCGGGAATCAGTCCCGATGATATAAGAGGAGAAACAGGGGATACAGTATCAGAAAATGAAAGCAGTGAAAATAAATCTGTGGAGAGCGTATTGCAGCAGACATCAAGTGATGATGAGGCACAGGAGGTATATGAGGCAGATGATGAGACAAAAGCTGTAAATCCACTGGTGGTGTCTAAGGAATATAATAATGTGGCATCGGGAAAGCTTGAGGAAACCTCCTATGTGAAATCAGATTATTTTGAGAATACATTGTTTTTGGGAGATTCAAGAACAGTGGCACTTAAAAATAACGGATTTATAGCAGAGGAAAATACATTTGCGGTAAACGGCATAAGCCATTTGTCATTTCTGACATATGAATTTACTGATTCTGTTACGGGAGTGACCGGTGATATATTTACCATAGTGAAGGCAAGAAAGCCGGAGAGAATATATGTAGCACTGGGAGTAAACGGTGTGGCATTTATAGACAAATCAACATTTGCCCAAAAGTATAATGAGCTTATAGACGGTCTTATGGCAGCATCACCTGACAGCATTATTGTGATACAATGTATACTGCCGGTTAATGAAAGCACATATACAGGTACCAATAAAAATTTAAATAATGGTAATATTGATGCCATGAATAAGGAACTTCTAAGGATAGCGGAGGAAAAGGAAGTTTTTTATTTGGATATTTCGGATGCCATGAAGGACAGCAATAATCAGCTTATGTCAGTTTATGACAGTGGCGACGGCATACATTTTTCATTTACAGGTTACAGTATTGTTTACGATGGAATATGCAGACATGGAGTAGACTAATCAAAGAGCAAAGAGGTTCAGCAAAGGAATTTCTTTGCTCTTTTTACTTTATAAACCTTATAAGAAGTGATATAAGGCATATATTAAGAAGGGTTGGAGCGACGATTTTTTAAGGAATTTTAGGTATAATAATCTAACATTTACAAATACTAGAAATACAAAAATGTAAATGGAGGAAATATAAAATGAGAGCAACAGGAATAGTTAGAAGAATTGATGACCTTGGAAGAGTTGTTGTGCCTAAGGAGATAAGAAGAATTCTTAAAATAAGAGAGGGTGACCCTTTGGAGATATATACAGATAAAGAAGGAGAGATTATTCTGAAAAAATATTCACCTATAGGTGAGCTTACTAATTTTGCAAGGGAATATGCAGAGGCAATAGCAGGAGTGTCAGGGTATAAGGTTATAATAACCGACAGAGACCAGATTATAGCGGTATCAGGGGGAGTTAAGAGAGATTATCAGGGCAGGGGAATAACTAAAGAGCTTGAAGATGTTATGGTGGAGAGAGATATAATTTTTAATGATTCAGGAAGGAAAGGCATTAAGGTGACAGATGAAAGCGGATACGAGGGGCTGAGTCAGATTATATGTCCAATAGTATGTGATGGTGATATAATAGGTTCTGTTATTATTATGGGAAAGGACAGCAGTATTCCTCTGGGAGATGCAGATGTGAGACTGGCTTCTGTTGCAGCAGCATTTCTTGGAAAGCAGATGGAGAGTCAGTAAAATAGGAAAGATTGACAGATAAGTTAAAAATTTTTATAATAATTATACATGAAGTAATATATGTGTTATTTGTTATAAGGAGAATATACTCAAGGAGGAATATCAAATAATGAGAAACCAAGGAGTCGATTTGACGGATAAGAGACGGGCTGAGCAGAGCAGAAATATTACAGCTCTTATAGGTATGGGAATTATGAATTTCATATTGGCAGCAGCATATTTTATTGAATTAGTAAAGGGTGTAAGAACAATAGAATCATATGCTTTAGTAGCGGCTATGTGTATACTTCCAATGCTTATTGGAATATTGGCGTATTTTAAGAAAAAGGATACTGTGGCAGTCAGGTATATTGGAAGTATAGGGTTTATTATACTTTATGCCTATGTCATATTTACAAAATCAACCAGTCTTGTGTTTTGCTATGTTATAGTTATATTTATAATATTAACGGTATATGCGGATATGAAGCTGTCTATATGCATTAGTGCGTGTGCGGTTATTATTAATGTGGCAGATATTATAATAAGAGTGTCAGCAAATAAGCTTACTGCTATTGAAATAACAGAGACGGAAATTATTATAGCATGTCTTCTTCTTTCATGCCTTTTTGCAGTTATGTCTCTGTCAAAAATATCGAAAATTAACAGTGCAAATATTGATAAGGCAGAAAATGAGAAAAAGCAGTCAGAGCAGCTTTTGGCTGCGGTAATGAAAATTGCAGGTGTGATGGCAGAGGGAGTTGAGAAGGCAAACAGTGAGACGGAAAGCCTTAAGGTATCTGTGGAAGCAACAAAGGGTGCTATGGAGGAGCTTACTGAAGGAACCGGAGATGCAGTAAGTGCTATTGCAGTACAGCAGCAAAGTACGGAAGAGATTAATAAGAGAATAATGGAGGTAGGAAAGGTAACTGATTCTATTATTGAAAATACAAAAGATACGGGCGATAAGATTTATGATGGAAATAAAATAATGGAAGAGCTGACAGAGCAGGTGGAGATGTCTAAAAAGCTAAGCAGCCTTGTCAGCGGTGAAATGAGGGGATTAAAGGAAAATGCAGGTAAAATGCAGGAAATAATGAGTGTAATCAGCAGCATTGCATCACAGACAAGTCTTTTGGCCTTAAATGCAAGTATAGAAGCGGCAAGGGCAGGAGAGGCAGGAAAAGGCTTTGCAGTGGTAGCATCAGAGATATCGGGGCTGGCAGGACAGACAGGAAGTGCAACAGAGGATATAAATTCTTTGATTCAAAGTATTTCCATGTCCCTTGAAAAGGTAGCAGCTTCCGTAGAGGAGCTTCTTTCAAGCAATTCAAAGCAGAATCAGTATGTGGAAAAAACCGTTAAAAGTTTTAAAGAAATACAAAGCAGTACTGACGAGATTTCGGGACAAATGAATAGATTGAAGGAAACGGTAAATGCCGTTGATGAGGCGAATAAAGATATAAGTGAAAGTGTAAGCAATGTGTCTGCAATTACAGAGGAGGTGACGGCAGGGGCAAACGAGACATTGGAAAGAAGCATACAAAATAACCATAATGTTGACGGTATTGCGGAAATTATGGAGGGTCTTAATAAGAAAGCACAGGAGCTTATGGAGGCACAAAAAATTATTCATAATAGCTGACAGAAAATAATATATTTTTGTTACTAAAATATTAATAAAAATATTGAAATAAAATCAGTGAAATCTAACAAAACTTGTGAAAAAGTGGTTTTGTAGAGCCGGAAAAGGTGTAAAATTCCTTGACAAAAAGTAATAAACAGTTTATATATATACTATGGGTAGCAGAAGAACAGCAAAAGCCCGAAACAGACCTGCACAGCGGGTTATTATAAAATTATTATAACAGAGGAGGAGTTTATCCATGAACAAGGCTGAGTTAGTTGCAGCAATCGCTGCAGAAGCAGAATTATCAAAAAAGGATTCTGAAAAAGCATTAAAAGCTTTTATCGATGTTGTTACAGCAGAACTTAAGAAAGGTGAGAAGGTTCAGTTAGTAGGCTTCGGTACTTTCGAGGTTGCTGAGAGAGCAGCCAGAGAGGGAAGAAATCCGCAGACAGGAAAGTCAATGAAGATTGCTGCTTCAAAGGCTCCTAAATTCAAAGCAGGAAAAGCTTTAACGGACACAGTAAACAAATAAGTTTTGTCCTTATGGATATTCTTGAAAGAAAAGAAAGTCTTACTTATGGGTATAGGTAGGGCTTTCTTTTTAATTAGACGGAAGGCCGTTTAGGAAATTGTAAGGAGAAATTTATGAAGGTAATACTTGAAACACAGAGATTGTATCTTAGGGAAATGGAAGAGGAGGATTATGATTCCTTATGCGAAATATTGCAGGATAAGGACGTGATGTATGCATATGAGCATCCCTTTGATGACGCAGAGGTTAGAGACTGGCTTAACAGGAATTTTAAAAGATATGAAACCTATGGTTTTGGTCTGTGGGCAGTTATATTAAAGGAAAATGGAGAGCTGATTGGACAGTGCGGTCTTACAATGCAGGAGTGTATTGACAGGCAGGTTCTTGAGATTGGTTATCTTTTTAAAAAAGCATATTGGCACAGGGGATATGCAATTGAGGCGGCTATTGCCTGTAAAGATTATGCCTTTAATACATTAAATGTTAAAGAGGTATTTTCTATTATACGTGACAATAATAAGGCTTCTCAAAATGTTGCCATAAGAAACGAAATGAAGGCGACAGGAAGGTTCACAAAGCATTACTATGGCATGGATATGCCCCATTTGGTGTTTCAGGTACAAAAGCAGGATAAGGGCATATAAAATTATTCTAAAGGAGATAAAATTATGAGATTAGATAAATATTTAAAGGTATCACGGCTTATTAAGAGAAGGACAGTGGCAAATGAGGCGTGTGATGCGGGAAGAGTTCTTGTAAATGACAAGATTGCAAAGGCATCTGTGAATGTGAAGGAAGGAGATATTATAGAGATAAAATTTGGAACAAGAGATGTTAAAGTACAGGTTACAAGTGTCAGGGAAACCATAAAAAAAGAAGAGGCAAGGGAAATGTATAAGTATTTATAATTCTAAATAGGGGTCCCTCCTAATATACATTAATAAATACTATTTAGTGTAATATCAGGAGGTCTTTTTTATGGAGGAAAGACAGCAGACGGGAAATCACAGAATGCAGATAATAAACCGCAGGCAGGGTATTATAACAGGAGTTATAGATGTGGTATCCTTTGACCTTAACGAGATTATACTTGAGACCAATATGGGAATGATGGAGATAAAGGGAAAGGAGCTTCATGTTAAGAGATTAAGCCTTGACAAGGGAGAGATAGAAATAGAAGGTGAGACAGACAGTTTTATATATTCAGACCTGAAAAAGTACAAAAAGAGCAAGGAATCCTTGATGGGAAGGCTGTTTAAATAAAATGGGAGCTTTTATATGGAATGAGGTGGACTTATTTTTACAGTCGGCATGGTATGGAATGATGCTTGGAATGTCTTATGATGTTATAAGAATATTAAGAAGGATTGTAAAGCATAAAAATATTATTGTGTACATAGAAGATTATTTATTCTGGGTGGTCTGGGGAGTTATACTGTTTGCACTTATTTTTAATTATAATGACGGCAATGTGAGAGGATATGTATTTGCAGGGGTAATAATAGGAGGTCTGCTTTATACTAAGAGCTTTAGCGGCTTTCTTGTAAAATATATATCTATTGTATTGAACAAGATAATAACATTAGTATTGAAAAAACCTGCAAAAGCAGTTAAAATAGTAATAATGAAACCGGTAAGATACTTAAAGAAAGGAATAAAAAGGGTATATGGCAGGCTTGGGAAGAAAAAAGAAGAATGAAGGAAAATTAGGTATTGCAGGCATATGCCTGGTGGTTATAATATTTGGAATAGTAATGTATGTAAGAACTAAAGATGCACAGGGGCAGATAGAGGAGCTTAACAGGGATATGCAAAAGCTGGAGGAGCAGCTTAAGGAGGAGGAGCTGCGTTCAGAGGAGCTTGAGGAGAAAAAGGTATATGTTAAGACAAAAATGTATGTGGAGGAAATGGCAAAGAAGCTTGGGCTTGTGTATCCTGATGAGATAATATACAGACCAAGTGATAATTAATATGTATATACTGGCGTTAATTTCTTTAAGAAAATTAAATCCCTCGATTCGATTAAAAAAAGCTCAAAAGCAGGATAGTGTCAAAAACTTTAATGAAAAAGGGACTAGCTTTTGACAAAAAATAAAGGGAAAAGCGTATATAATCCACTCTGCCGGAAGGGAAACGGCAGAATGGAGGATATAGATATGAGTAAGAGGTTTTTAAAATCAGTGTTGGTGCAGACCGCAGGAGCGTTTGCTGCAAGGATAAGTGTATATGGGTTTAATCCCATAGGTATTGGCATGTTTACTGCAATAATGTCAAGCAGGCTTATAAAATGGCCTACTATATTTGTTATGGCAGGGAGCATGTTATTTTATTGGGATATAATGGATACGGTGAAGTATACACTGGTAATGGCGGCCGCCTGTGCACTTATGGCAATGGCGAGGGATAAAAACAGCCGTGTAAACCAAGTGACGGGAGCGGTAATAGGAGCGGGTCTGTACGGAATTATGGAAGCTACGGATAAAATAATGGCAGGAGGAGGCGGGGCAGATTACAGCATTATCGCAGTGGTGGCAGTCCTTACCTTTTCATCATCTATAGTAATAAGCAAAATTATAGAAGCCTTAACCGTGTCAGGCAGAAAGATGGACAGAGACAAGGACAGACATTTGGAAAAGTCTGTAGACAATATGTATGAAGAAAAAATAAAAATGATAGCATCTTCCTTTGAAAAAATATCGAAATATATAACCACAATGAACAGGACAAGCCGGGAAAATGCAGCGGAGGACAGTATAAATTGTATTGCATGCAGTGACATGACAGTGTCCCAGACGGATATGATAAATGAAATATGGCGGGGAAGAATGATGGAGAGCCGGGATGCAATAGCATTACAGCTTGGGGAAATGTCAAAAATATTAAAGGATTGCACATCATCTTCATATGTGTTTGTACATATGAGTGAGGAGAGGGAAAGGTATTTAAGGCTTAAGCTGAAAAATATGGGGCTGTCTGTTAAGAAAGTAGTGGTGCTTAATAACAGGAGAGGAATAAATGAAGTTAATATAACATTAAAGACAGTAAAAAGCCGGTGCATAACGGTAAGGGAGCTGGAGAGTGCCATAAGCGACTGCTTTGGAAAGCGGTACAGAGTATCTAAGGATAAAGGAAATATAGTAAAGAGAGAATATGCTACATATAATTTTGTTGAGGAACCGAATTATTTTGTGCTTCACGGAACGGCAAAAAGAGGAAAGGACGGCAGCAGCATCTCAGGAGATAATTTTACCTGCATGGAGCTTCAGTCAGGTCAGACTCTTTTGAGTGTATCAGACGGAATGGGGCATGGACTGAAGGCATACAGAGAAAGTGAAATGGTATTGTCACTGTTGGAGGAGCTTATGGAGGGGGGATTTAGCGAGGAGGCATCCCTAAAGCTTATTAATACAGTGTTTATGGTAGATGACAGTGATATATGTCCTGCCTCTGTTGATATGGGGATTATTGACCTTTATTCAGGGGTGTGTGATTTTATGAAAATAGGTGCGGCAACTACATTTGTTAAGCGTGGAGGCTGGATAGAGGCAATCAGGTCAAACACAATGCCAATAGGAGCAGAAGCTTCTGTCGATATGGAAACAACGTCTAAAAAGCTGTATGACGGTGACTTTGTCATAATGGTATCTGACGGTATAGTGGAGGCCATAGAGGGTGAGGATAAGGAAAAGTCCATAAGCAGAATACTTATGGATATATCAAGCGTAAATCCCCAGGAAATGGCACAGGAAATTTTAGAAAATATATTAAAACAGTCGGGGAGCAGGGAGGAAGACGATATGCTTGTTATGGTTGCAGGTGTGTGGGATAAATGTGCTTGATTTTAAAGGCGTGATAGATTAAAATTTTATAGACGGTAAAGAGAGGGTGAGAAGGAAGGAAAGGGAAAGATGGGAAGATTATATGCGATAAGAAAAAAGGCATCTGAATATATAAAGGCAAATAAAATGATAGAGCATGGGGACATTATAGTGGTGGGAGTGTCGGGAGGAGCCGACTCTATGTGTCTTTTAAATATACTTATGGATATAAAAGAGGAATATTGTATCAAACTTGTGGCTGTTCATGTGCATCATGGCATACGTGGAAAAGAGGCAGAGTGTGATATGGAATATGTTGAAAGCTTTTGCGTGGAGCATAACATAGATTATCGCGGCATAAGGTATGATATTCCCCAAATAGCAAAAAAGGAGCATTGGTCACCAGAGGAAGCAGGGAGAATAAAACGGTATGAGGCATTTAATATAGTACTTAAGGAAGAAGGAGGAAAGGGAAAAATAGCTGTGGCACATAATATGAATGATAACAGCGAAACCTTTCTTTTAAATCTCTTTAGAGGAACAGGGCTTTTAGGACTTGCAGGAATACAGCCTGTCAGAGACAATATTATAAGACCTATACTGTGTCTTGAGAGGGAGGAAATACTTACATATTTAAGGGAGAAAAATGTAGAGTACAGAACAGACAGTACAAATGAGGAAACGGATTATACAAGAAATAAAATAAGGTTAAGGCTGATGCCCTATGTAAGGAAAAACATAAATGAAAAGGCAATGGAGAATATTAACAGGGCGGCGGTAATGCTAAGTGATGTAAGCAGTTATATGGAGCTGCAGTGTGATAAGGCAGCGGAAAAATACATTGAGTGTCAGAAAGGAACATATATCATTAAGGATGAGCTGTGGCAGGAGGAGCAGGTCATAGTGCGGATGGTTGTAAGAAGGGCTGTTTTAAAAGCAGCAGAAAAGCTTAAAGACATTACATGGGCACATATTGATGGAATTGCAGGACTTGGGAACAATACTGTTGCCAAGTCCGTAAACATTCCTTACGGAATAAGAGCTGTTAGGACATATGACGGGGTAAGGCTTGAAAAGAATAAGCCATGTAACAGTGGAAGCAGGGAGTGTGTACCCGGCATAAATTTTGATTTGGACGATATGCTTGATGATACGGATAATCATAATATGAAATTCATATTTACTACTGAGAAAAACAAAAGTATTGATTTAAAGGAAAAGTTGTATACTAAATGGATGGATTATGATATACTAAAAGGTAATCTGTCAATCAGAAGCCGAAAACCGGGAGATTACATGGTGATAGGCAGTGATGGGCAGAGGAAAAAGCTAAAGGATATACTGATTGATACTAAAGTTCCCAGAGAGGACAGGGATAAGCTGGTGCTTTTGGCAAAGGACTCAGAAATTTTGTGGATTGCCGGTGGCAGAATGAGTGAACGCTGTAAGATTACAGATAAAACAGAGAAAATTGTAAGAGTAGATTACAGGGAGACAACTGTCAGTGATATGGAATCAGAAGGATAGGAGATAAAAGAAACGGAGAAACGTATGAGTGAAAAGGTAAGTGTGTTAATTGATGAGAATACAATAGATAAAAGAGTAAGGGAAATGGGCGAAGCCATAAGCAGGGAATACGCCGGAGAGGAGCTGCATCTTATATGTGTGCTTAAGGGAGGGGTATTCTTCATGTGCGAGCTGGCAAAGAGAATAACGGTTCCCGTATCTATGGATTTTATGGCTGTGTCAAGCTACGGGGCAGGAACAGAGAGCAGCGGAAGGATTAAAATAATTAAGGATTTAGACGAACCTATTGAGGGGAAAAATGTTCTTTTAGTGGAGGATATTATCGACTCAGGAAAGACCCTTAGCTTTCTTATGGAAATGTTAAAAAGCAGAAAACCAAAAAGTCTCAGGCTGTGTACACTTTTAGATAAGCCGGACAGAAGGGTATGTAAAGTGGAAGTTAATCATACAGGATTTACTATTCCCGACAGCTTTGTTGTGGGATATGGTCTTGATTATGCTCAAAAATATAGAAATTTGCCATATATCGGTGTGGCAGAAATTAATTAGGAGGTAGAAAATTGAATAAGCAGGCAAAGGGCTTTGGTTTTTATATTGCAATTTTGTTAGTAATTTTTGCAGTATATACCTTGGCAAAATTATCACTGACAACAAACAATTCCTATACCTATCAGGATTTTAGGAGTGATGTTAAGGAAGAAAAGGTAAAGGAAATCGTAATATCCCAGAACAAGGAAATACCCACGGGATATATTTCAGTAACCTTAAAAAGCAATGATGTAAAAAAAATGTATGTTTCAGATGTTAATGTGATTATGGAAATAGCAGATGAGGCAGACATAGAGTATACTTTGGGAGATGTAGAGAGAGACAGCGTATTTCTTACTACTATTCTTCCGGTAATAATAGTAGCCGGTGTAGTGCTGGTGTTTATGTTTATGATGAATGGCCAGGCGGCATCAGGCGGCGGCGGAAGCAAAATGATGAATTTTGGAAAAAGCCGGGCAAAGCTTATGAACGATATGTCCAAAAAAGTTACATTTAAGGATGTGGCAGGATTAAGTGAGGAAAAAGATGAGCTTGAGGAAATAGTTGATTTCCTGAAGGAGCCTAAAAAATATATAGAGGTAGGTGCGAGAATACCTAAGGGAGTTATACTGGTAGGACCTCCGGGAACAGGTAAGACTCTTCTTGCAAAGGCAATAGCCGGCGAGGCGGGAGTTCCTTTCTTTAGTATATCAGGCTCCGATTTTGTTGAAATGTTTGTAGGTGTAGGTGCATCCAGAGTGAGAGATTTATTTGAGGAGGCAAAGAAAAACTCACCGTGTATAGTGTTTATAGATGAAATTGATGCTGTGGCAAGACGCCGTGGAACAGGAATGGGAGGCGGACATGACGAGAGGGAGCAGACCTTAAATCAGCTTCTTGTGGAGATGGACGGCTTTGGCGTTAATGAGGGAATTATTGTTATGGCTGCAACAAACAGGGTGGATATACTTGACCCTGCAATATTAAGACCGGGACGTTTTGACAGAAAGATACATGTGGGAAGACCTGATGTAAAGGGACGTCTTGAGATACTTAAAGTCCATGCCAAGAATAAGCCGTTAGGTGATGATGTTGACCTTGAGAGGGTGGCACAGACTACAGCAGGCTTTACGGGAGCAGACCTTGAAAATCTCCTTAATGAATCGGCAATTCATGCTGCAAAGAATCAAAGAAAGTATATTATACAGGAGGATATAGATAAATCCTTTATAAAAATCGGCATAGGAACAGAAAAAAAGAGCCGTATTATATCAGAGAAGGAAAAGAAAATTACTGCATATCACGAGGCAGGTCACGCTATTTTGTTCCATGTGCTTCCTGATGTGGGACCTGTTCATACGGTGTCTGTCATACCTACGGGAAATGGAGCGGCAGGATATACAATGCCTCTGCCTGAAAAGGACGAAATGTTTAATACAAAGGGAAAGATGCTTCAGAATATTATGGTAAGCCTTGGAGGAAGAATAGCAGAGGAGCTGACCTTTGACGATATTACAACAGGAGCCTCACAGGATATTAAGCAGGCAACAGCCATAGCCAAATCAATGGTTACAAAGTATGGTATGTCAGATAATCTGGGACTTATATGTTATGGAAATGACGAGGAAGAGGTATTCCTTGGACGTGACCTTGGACACGGAAGAGGTTATGCAGAGGATACGGCATCAACAATAGATAAGGAAGTTAAAAATATTGTAGATGATTGTTATATTAAGGCAAAAGAAATAATTAACCGGCATACAGACGTGCTTGAAAAGTGCGCAAAGCTTCTTATAGAGAAGGAAAAAATAGGGCAGGAGGAGTTTGAAGCTTTGTTTGATGCAGGAGGAGCAGAGGCTTAAAAATACTATGTAAAAATTACTAAGGCTATAGTAATATATTCTTTTGTAATTGTTAAAATAAATAAGGCGGGAAAAGATATATACAAAATGCACAAAAGAAAAATGTAAAAAAAAGTAACTTTGTGCAGACTTTTGAGTATACAGATGTTATACTATGAAACGTAAAAACCCCCCAATACATTATATAGTTTTTGCTACACCCCATAAAAACGAAATACCTTCTCCTAAAACAGGCAGCTTTGGCTGCCTGTTTTACTTTGCATGTATATGAAAATTTTTGTGCAAAACAAATAACGGCAATATGTAAAATATGCACAAAACTAAAACTAAATTATTGTTATATTTGTGCAGACTTTTGTGCACACAGGTGTTATACTATGAAACGTAAAAACCCCCCAATACATTATATAGTTTTTGCTACACCCCATAAAAACAAAATACCTTCTCCTAAAGCAGACAGCTTCGGCTGTCTGCTTTACTTTGCAGAAAAATTATTAATTTCAATATAGACAAAAATATCGGTGTATATTAAAATATATGTAATCTGTAAACCGTTTTTTTAGGAGGGACATATGGCACCTTACAACAGTTTAAATAAGGCTAGCAAGATTTTACTTTACGTAAACAATATGAGAGCTGTTATCAGGCGGGACGTATTGTTTAGTGATTGTACCGAAGAGTTTGTAACACCAAGCGAGCCGTCACCTGGTGATATGGTAACCATAAGATTTAGAACGTATAGGAATAACCCTGATATGGTGTATCTTTGTGCTTATGATATAAAGGTGGAAATGACTGTTGCACAAAGAACGGAAATGTTTAATATATATGAAACCCAAATACAAATGGGTACGGAAAGACTGGACTATTATTTTGAGATAGTCAGCGGCTTTGAAACCTGTTACTATACCAAGTTAGGGTGTGTAGATGTAATGCCCACAGAGTATCTTTTTACATTGGTTCCGGAGTATAAGACGCCTGACTGGGCTAAGGGTGCAGTGATGTACCAGATATTTGTGGACAGATTTTATAACGGAGATAAGACGAATGATGTTGAAACAAACGAGTATTCATATATAGGAGCCTGCACAACAAAGGTAGACAACTGGGATAAATATCCTGCGGCAATGGGAGTACGGGAATTCTACGGAGGAGATTTGCAGGGCGTACTTGACAAGATGGATTATTTAAGCAGTCTTGGAATAGAGGCAATATATTTTAATCCTCTGTTTGTATCTCCGTCAAACCATAAATATGATATACAGGACTATGATTATATTGATCCCCATTATGGAAAGATAGTGGATGATTCAGGGGAGATTCTTAAAGATGGCGATTTAAATAATGTAAATGCCACCAAGTATGTAAACCGTGTAACTAACAAGAAGAATCTTGGTGCAAGCAATGAATTGTTTGCAAGGGTGGTAGAGGAAGCACACAGACGTGGAATAAAAGTTATTATAGATGGAGTCTTTAACCATTGCGGTTCGTTTAACAAGTGGATGGATAAGGAACATATATACGAGGATAATGATGAATATAAAACGGGAGCTTATGAAAGAAAGGACAGTCCGTATCATAATTTTTTCAAATTCAGAGAGAACGAAGATGATAAGTGGCCTGAGAACAAGTCATATGACGGCTGGTGGGGATATGATACCTTGCCGAAGCTTAATTATGAAGGCTCTAAGGAGCTTGAGGAATATATATTAGGTGTAGCCAAAAAGTGGGTGTCCCCCCCTTACAATGCTGACGGCTGGCGTCTTGATGTTGCGGCAGATTTGGGATATAATCAGGAATATAATCACGAGTTTTGGCGTAAATTCAGAAAAACCGTAAAGGAAGCTAATCCGGAGGCAATTATATTGGCGGAGCATTACGGAGATCCTTCTTCATGGCTTCAGGGAGACCAGTGGGATACGGTAATGAACTATGATGCATTTATGGAGCCTGTTACATGGTATCTTACCGGAATGGAAAAGCACAGTGACGGCAAGCAGGAAAATCTTATAGGTGACTCGGCATGGTTTGTGCAGACAATGAAATATAATATGGCTAAGTTTCACACACCTTCTCTTATGGTGGCAATGAATGAGCTTTCAAACCATGATCACTCAAGGTTTTTAACAAGAACAAACGGGGTCGTTGGCAGAACGGCAGTTTTAGGTCCCGAGGCAGCGGAAGAAGGTGTGTCAAAGGCTGTGTTTAAAGAGGCAGTGGTTATGCAGATGACATGGATTGGGGCACCTACCATATATTACGGTGATGAGGCAGGCGTATGCGGATGGACTGACCCTGACAACAGAAGGACGTATCCGTGGGGCAGGGAGGATCATGACCTTGTGAATTTCCACAGGGATATGATACGTGTAAGAAAGGAAAATCCCGCCCTTAAGAAAGGCTCTTATTGTCCTTTAAAGGAAGAACATAATCTTCTTGCCTACGGAAGATTTTATAAGGATAATAGAATTGTTGTTATAATAAATAATAATCAGGAGCAGATTACAACTGCCATAAAGCTTTTTAATATTGGCGTGAAAGCAAATGCTGTTATGGAAAAACTTATGGAAACAGGGGAGATAGGCTACAGCACATACTGTGAACAGTGCAGCGTGAAGGATTATTATCTTAATATTACAGTTAAGGGTAAATCAGCAGTTGTGCTGAGAGAGATTGTAAGGCATGAGTAATATTATATTCATTTATACAGTTAAAACATAAACCCATAAAGGACAAAGAAATTACATGGCAGCATAAGACAATAAGGGTAAAAAGTTCTTGCAATATAAAACCGGCTATGATATAATTTAACATTGTGAGAACAAATGGGCAGATTCCCGAGAGGCCAAAGGGGACAGACTGTAAATCTGCTGCAATTTGCTTCGGTGGTTCGAATCCACCTCTGCCCATTGCCTTACAGTATTTAAATAAATGTGCTGTAAGTATGCCGGCGTGGCGGAACTGGCAGACGCACAGGACTTAAAATCCTGCGGGACTTACCTCCCGTACCGGTTCGATTCCGGTCGCCGGCAGTAGTATTTAAGTAAAGAAGAAGCTGAAAATCAGCTTTTTCTTTATTTTTTTTGTTTTTATTGCTGTATTCTGATAAATTTTAGGCAAAAATGAAAAAAAGGTAAAAAACACTGACATTAAATTAAAAAAAGTGTTAAAATATATATGTAGCCATAATTGTGTGAATCAAGATGGAGGTAATATATGTTTAATGTGGGTGATTATATTATTTATGGAAGCAGTGGAGTGTGTAAGGTAACATCTGTGGGAAAACTCAGCATTTCCGGGGATGATAAGCTCTATTATACACTTGCTCCAATATATTCAAAGTCCAGTACTTTATATACACCTGTAGATAATCAAAAGGTAGTGATGAGAAGTGTAATTACCAGAGAAGAGGCAGAAAGACTTGTAGAAAACATTAATACGGTTGAAACCCTTTGGGTAGATGATGAGAAAAAGAGAGAGGAATATTATAAAAAGGCACTTAGAACATGTGAATGTGAGGAATGGATAAAAATTATAAGAACCTCTTATCTAAGGATACAAGACCGAAAGGAAAGCGGAAAAAAAGTAATAAACAGTGATGAAAAATATCTCAGGACGGCAGAGGATTACTTGTATGGGGAATTAGCCGTTGCACTGCATATGGATAAGGATAAGGTGCAGCAGTATATTGCATCAAAGGTAGAGAGGTAAAACACAGTAGTACAAAAAACTGTTGACAATAAGTGGTATTTTTAGTAAAATACCACTTGCGTGTTAATAGATATGCCCAGTTAGCTCAGTTGGTAGAGCAGAGGACTGAAAATCCTCGTGTCTCTGGTTCGATTCCGGAACTGGGCATTTTAACCCATAATTATATAAATATATATATTAAAAATAGGTATCTGCACGAGTGGCTCAGTTGGTGGAGCACGACCTTGCCAAGGTCGGGGTCGCGGGTTCGAGTCCCGTCTCGTGCTTTTTTATTATACAAAAAGGCATTAAGGTTAAAGAAAGGAAAGGAAAAAAGTGAAGCTGTTATTGAGTGACAGAGAGCTTCCGGCGGAGCTGGTGAAAAGGGGAGATTATAAATATATTTCTCTCGTGCAAAAAAAGATTCATAATTGTACAGGATGTTTCGGGTGCTGGGTAAGGACGCCTGGAAAATGTGTAATAAGAGATGATGCAACGGAAATATACCCTCTTATAGCACAGAGCGAAAAGCTGATTTATGTAAGCAGAATATATCTGGGCTCTTATGATATTCCCATGAAAATAATGTTGGAGAGGGCAATCCCGGTGCAGAAGGCATTTATAAGGATTCATGGCGGGGAAACACATCATGTACAAAGAGATGTAAAGGAAAAGGAAGCTGTTATAATAGGGTACGGTAATCTTTCGGAAAAAGAAAAAAATTTGTTTGAAAACCTTGTGGAAAGAAATGCAAAAAATATGTCATTTAAAAGGTGGAGAATTTCTTTTGTGGAAGAAAATGAAGTTGATGAGGCTGTTATAAAGGAGTTGGATTTGTGGGAAAATTAGTAATTATCAATGGAAGCCCAAGGGCAGTAAAATCAAATTCAAAGAGATACGGGGAAATATTTAAAGGTTACTGGGGAGATTCTGCTGAGGAATTTAATGTTATATCAGGAAGATACAGGGAGATATGTATGTGTGTGGAGAAACACAGGGAGCTTTTGTTTATATTTCCACTGTATGCGGATGGCATTCCTGCCGTGCTGCTAGGGTTTTTAAAGGAACTTGAAAAAAGCAGCTATAAGCATAAGCCCACTGTACATGCAATTATAAACTGCGGATTTTTAGAGCCGGAGCAAAACAATGTGGCGGCAGATATGATAGGCCTTTTTTGCGAAAAGAACGGATATCCTCTTGGCATGATATTATGCATTGGCGGTGGAGAGGCGATACTGGATACTCCTTTTGCGTTTATGGCAAAGAGGAAAATAAAGAAAATGGCAGCAGCCATACGAAAAGGTCAGTCATATAGGTTAAAAACATCAATGATGCTTACAAAAAATATGTTTATAAAGGCTTCATCAAAGTATTGGACGGAAATGGGAATGAAAAACGGAATCAGCAGGGAAGATATGGATACAATGGAAATAGAGGGAAAGACAAATAAAGAATAATGAGAATTTATAGTCAATAATGTATATTGACAGAAAAAGGATATGGGGGTATGGTTATAAAGAAAACAATATATATATTAAAAAGTCATCACGCACAGGCGTGATAATTTTTAACTAAATAGTTAGCATTAGCTAACCAAAGGAGGGAATAAATTGAAAAAGCAGTCTAATCTAAAACGGCTTATGGAATATGCAGGAAAGTACAGATATTTTACATACACATCATGGATTCTGTCTGCCATAAGTGCAATAATTGCACTTGTACCATACTGGTATATTTGGAAAATCATAAAGGAGGTGCTTAATGTATATCCGGATTTTGACAAGGCGGAAAACCTTGTGCATAACGGATGGATGGCAGTGATTTTTGCCGTGCTATCTATGTTTATATATGTAGCTGGACTTATGTGCTCGCATATTGCTGCCTTCAGGGTTGCCACAAATATAAGGATACAGGCTATGGAGCATATAGTAAAGCTTCCCCTTGGGTTTCCTGAGGATTTCGGAAGCGGCAGGTTAAGGAAAATAGTAAATGAGTCAAGTGGTGCAACGGAAACATATCTTGCACATCAGCTTCCTGATAAGGCGGGGGCAATAGCAACACCTATAGGGCTGATAGTAATGCTTTTTGCCTTTGACTTAAGATTAGGGCTCTTAAGCCTGATTCCTGTTGTTCTTGGTTTTCTTATAATGATGAGTATGACAGGTGCGGGAATGGCACAGAAAATGAAGGAATATCAGAATGCACTTGATGATATGTCAAATGAGGCGGTAGAGTACATAAGGGGAATACCCGTTGTAAAAACCTTTGGCCAGACAGTATTTTCATTTAAAAAGTTTAAGGACTCCATAGACAGGTATGGTGTATGGGTTATTGCATATACAAAACAGCTTCGTATGCCTATGCTCTTTTACACTGCGGCAATAAACAGCGTGTTTGCATTTCTCACGGCAGGTGCATTGATATTTACAAGGAATGGAGTGACAGAGGAATTTTTGTTAAACATATTGTTTTATATAATAATAACGCCGATTATCTCAGTTACTCTTACAAAAATAATGTTCCAGAGTGAAAATGCCATGATAGTTGATGATGCAATTAAAAGAATAGATACCGTTTTGGCTATGAAGCCTCTTAAGGAAACGTCAGCTCCCAAGGTGCCAAAGGACAGCTCTGTTGTGCTTGAAAATGTAACATACAGCTATGACGGAACAAAGCCTGCACTTGACAATGTTTCAATTCATATAAAAGCCGGTGAAACGGTGGCTTTTGTGGGACCGTCGGGAGGAGGAAAAACAACGCTGGCAAATATAATTTCAAGATTTTTTGATGCTGATAAGGGGAGAGTACTTGTAGGGGGAGTTGATGTAAGGGACATACATAAACAGGAACTTATGAATACGGTATCCTTTGTGTTCCAAAACAGCAGGCTCATAAAGGCTTCTATATTTGAAAATGTCCGCATGGGAAAACCTGATGCCGCAAGGGAGGAGGTTATGAGTGCTCTTAAGGATGCACAGTGCATGGATATTATAGAAAAGCTGCCTGACGGTGTTGATACGGTTATAGGGACAAAGGGCGTATACCTGTCAGGCGGAGAAATGCAGCGTATTGCAATAGCCAGGGTAATACTTAAAAATGCACCTATAATTATACTTGATGAAGCTACTGCCTTTGCAGACCCGGACAATGAAGTAAGGGTGCAGCAGGCATTTTCAAAAATGGCGGAGGGCAAGACGGTTATTGTGATTGCACACAGACTGTCAACAGTGGTAAACGCTCATAAAATATTTGTTCTTAAGGACGGAAAAATAGAGGAAAGCGGAACATACAGTGAGCTTATGGAAAAAAACGGACTGTTTGAAAAAATGTGGAATAATTATAAAACATCTGTGCAGTGGAAGGTGGAAAAGGAGGTGTCACTGTAATGGTAGAAAGGCTTATGAAAAAGTATGCTCTGTCAAGGCAGGGGGCAAAGGATTTGATAAAGGGCTGTATAGCCTGTGCACTGCAAAATATAACATTTATGTTTCCGGTGGGAATTTTATATCTTCTTGTAAAGGCTCTTTTAGAGGGAGGTGTGGAAGGCAGCAGTGTAATACTGTATATAGCAGGCTGCATATTGTGTCTTGTGCTTATTTTTGCAGCCACATGGTTTCAGTATAATTCAACGTATTTTGCTACATATATAGAAAGCGGCGTGAGAAGAATTACCCTTGCAGAAAAGCTTAGAAAAATACCATTGTCTTTTTTTGGAAAAAGAGATTTGGCAGATTTGACAAGTACAATTATGGCAGACTGCACTTTTCTTGAAACGGCATTTTCCCATTTTATACCGGAGCTTTTCGGAGCTATGACATCAACAGTTATTGTTTCAGTTTCTCTTTTGTTTATAAATTGGAAAATGGCACTTGCCGCACTTTGGGTAATGCCTGTGTCCTTTGCCATAGTATGGTTTTCCGCAAAGGTACAGGAGAAATTAAGCAAAAAAGCAATGGCAGTGAAAATGGCTTGTGCCGATGGCATACAGGAGTGCATAGAAACAGTTAGGGATTTAAAGTCAAATAATGCAGAGGAAAAGTATCTTGAGGGACTTAAAGAAAAAATAAGGGCAGTGGAGAGGCGGTCCGTAAAAAATGAATTCGGTACGGCAGCCTTTGTAGTGTCCGCACAGCTTATATTAAAGCTTGGAATAGTAACTGTTGCACTTGCAGGATCTGCATTTTTAATAAATGGAGAGATAGATGTGCTTACATTCTTTATGTTCCTTCTAGTGGTTTCCAGGCTGTATGATCCGCTTCAGTCGGCATTACAAAACCTTGCAGCTATTATTGCCGCAAGAACCAATATAGGAAGAATGAAGGAAATACTTGACTATCCTGTTCAGACAGGCTCAAGCACACTTACAAACAAGAATGTTGATATAGAATTTAAAAATGTGGGATTTTCTTATAATACAGGTGAAGCGGTTCTGAAAGATGTATCCTTTACTGCAAAGCAGGGAGAAGTAACGGCTCTGGTAGGTCCTTCAGGAGGAGGAAAGACAACTGTGTCACGACTTGCAGCAAGATTTTGGGATGCGGGAAAGGGAACAATCACCGTAGGAGGCATGGATGTATCAGGCATAGAGCCGGAAACACTGCTGTCGCTGTACTCAATAGTATTTCAGGATGTAACTTTGTTTGATAATACTATTATGGAAAATATAAGAATAGGAAGAAAGGATGCAACAGATGAGGAGGTACTGGCAGCGGCAAAGCTTGCAAACTGTGATGAGTTTGCAGAAAAGCTTCCTGATAAGTGGAACAGCAGAATAGGGGAAAACGGCTGTGAGCTTTCAGGAGGAGAAAGACAGAGAATATCCATAGCAAGGGCATTTTTAAAAGACGCTCCCGTTATTCTTCTTGACGAAGCAACAGCGTCCCTTGACGTGGAAAATGAAACCCTTATACAGCAGGCATTGTCAAGGCTGATAAAGAACAAAACCGTTCTTGTTATAGCTCACAGAATGAGAACTGTGGAGGGAGCAGATAAAATAGTAGTTCTGTCTGAGGGAAAAGTTGCAGAGATGGGAACACCGGTTGAACTGGCAAAACAAAACGGAATCTATGCTCATATGGTAAAGCTTCAGAACGAAAGTCTTAACTGGACATTATAATAAAAATATAAGTAAAGTTAAAAAGCAGAATGCCGTCTGTAAAAAAGACATTCTGCTTTTATCATATTACGGACGGAATGAAAAAGCAGCGGAGGAACAATCATAGTATAGTGAAATGAAGAATAAGGCACGTATTTTTTAAATAAATATATGGAAAAATTAAATAAAATATGATATGATATTAAATAAATTTTAATGTATTGGAGGCAATGATGAGAGGGTACGGACTGGAGAATATTGGCAGAGAAGAGATTGCCGGAAAAGAACAAATATTTAATAAATACGAGCTGGTAAAGGAAACAGCCATGGACAGGCTTAAAGGAATTTATCCATACGGCACATTTATGCATATGCTGGAGGAGGATATGAAGTCGGAAGACAAAAAAATGGCTCTGGTGTATGCTGATATAAGAAATTTTCGTTATATTAATGAACGTTTTGGGTATGAAATAGGGGACAGGCTTTTAAGAATGTTTTACAGACTTATAAGGAAGTGTCTTAAGGGCTTTCAGTATTTATCAAGGGTGTATTCTGACAATATAGTGGCAGTGTGCTATATGGACAATGAAGCAGCGGATGAAGAAAATCTTATATTGTTACAGGAAGGTATTAATGACATAGCATTAAAGCTTCAGACAAAGTTTATGAATAAAAAAGTGTCAATATGTGCGGGAGTGTGTGTTATTGACGCAGATGTGGCAGATGCACAGACAGCAGTATATAATGCTAACCTTGCAAGAAAGGAAGCAAAGAAAACTAAAAGCATTACCATGGTAGTGTATGAAAAAAATATTAAGGCAAATTACAATTATAAAATGAAGCTGGCCTCTGATTTGCCATTGGCAATTAAAAACAAAGAAATAAAAGTATACTATCAGCCAAAGGTTCAAAGTACTACGGGAAGAGTGGCAGGAGGAGAAGCACTTGTAAGGTGGCAGAAGCAGGACGGAAGCTTTGTATACCCGGATGAATTTATTCCCTATTTTGAGGAAAGCGGACTTATAGTTGATATTGACTATTATGTGTATAATGAGGTGTTTAAGAGCATAAAGGCAAGGCTTGAAGCAGGACTTATGGCTGTGCCTGTGTCTATGAACATATCAAGGGTGCATTTGGAAAGCAGTGAGATTATATTGTATATTAAAGGATTGTTTCAAAAATACGGTATTCCGCCGGAATACATTGAGTTTGAGCTGACGGAAAGTGTATACATGGAAAATTATGACAATGCCATAAAGCTCATAAGGGAGCTTAAAAGAATGGGGGTAAAGATATCAATGGACGATTTCGGTTCAGGTTATTCCTCATTGAATATGCTAAATAATATTCCCATTGATGTTCTGAAAATAGACAAGGTATTTTTGGGAAATAACAGTAAGATGCTTGGCAGCAGTCAGAAGATAATAATACAGTCAGTTGTGGAAATGGCATCAAAGCTTCATATGAGAACAGTATGTGAAGGTGTGGAGAGCAGTGAGCAAAATGCATTTTTAACCTCAATAGGCTGCGATATGATACAGGGATACTATTATGAAAGACCTGTTCCGGAAAACAGCTTTTATGAATATGTAGTAAAACATGAAAAGATAAGTTGACATAAGGGAGTTTACATTGTATACTTTCACCTGATAAGAATTGAACCGGCAAGCCGGAGATAAATAATGAAATAAGACAGTTCGTTTGTACCATCCTGTCTATAAACAAAACCAGGACTATTATGATGCAGTGTAAAATGTATATCATTGTGCATATATAGGCTTGGTGCGAAGGTGCCAAGCCTTTTATATATTAACTTTCAATATAAGAATGGAGCAGCTTATGTATGTATTAAAAACAGAAAATAATTTTGATTCGGCACATTTTCTGTCAGGCTATGATGGAAAGTGTAAAAATATACATGGTCACAGGTGGGTAGTGGAAATAGAGGTTATGAGTGAAAAGCTGAAATCAGACAGGCAGTTAAGAGGAATGTGTGTAGATTTTTCCACATTAAAGGCAGAGCTTAAGGAGGAGACAGATTATCTTGACCATGCTCTTATTATAGAGAGAGGCTCACTTAGGGAAAAATCCATGGAGGTGCTGTTTGAAGAAGGCTTTAACCTTAAGGTGGTTGACTTCAGACCTACGGCAGAAAATTTGGCAAAGTATTTCTATGAGAGATTTAAGGACAGAGGGTATATGGTAAAATGTGCTACTGTGTACGAAACACCTTCAAACTGTGCCAGCTATTATGAAGAATTTTAAAGCATTGTGGTACAGTGGGAAGGAAAAGAGAGGAAGCCATGAGTAAATACAAGGTAGTTGAAAAATTTGTAAGCATAAACGGAGAGGGAAAGAGGGCAGGTCAGCTTGCAGCTTTTGTAAGGTTTAAAGGCTGCAATTTAAGGTGCGGCTACTGTGACACAAAGTGGGCAAATGATAAGAATGCTCCATTTACTTATATGACAGACAGAGAGATATTTGATTATGTTAAGCATACGGGAGTTAAAAACTGTACTCTTACCGGGGGGGAGCCGTTGCTTCAGGAGGGAATGGAAGCCTTGCTCAGGCTTTTGTCCGAAAATAAAGATTTGAGCATAGAGATAGAAACTAACGGAAGCATAGACATTTCACCCTTTAGAGATATTTCCGACAGAATATCATTTACCATGGATTACAAACAGCCGTCAAGCGGAATGGAAGGATATATGTGCCTGTCAAACTTTAATATTCTAAAAAGCAGGGATACGGTTAAGTTTGTTTCGGGAACCATGGAGGATCTTGAGAGGGCAAAGGAGATAATGGAAAAATACAAGCTGCGAGGAAAATGCGGAGTATATATAAGTCCTGTGTTTGGCAGTATAGAGCCTTCACAGATAGTTGAATTTATGGTGTCAAACAAAATGAATGATGTTAATATTCAGCTTCAGATGCATAAGTTTATCTGGGAGCCGGACAAAAAAGGAGTATAGCTTATTTTATAAAAACGAGAAAGGCATGGTATGAGTCATGAAAAAAATAGACAGTGAGGCAGTAAAGTATCATATCAAAGGACTGCTTGAGGCAATAGGAGAAAACCCTGACAGGGAGGGACTTAAGGAGACTCCGGACAGAGTGGCAAGAATGTATGAGGAGGTGTTTGAAGGGATAAAATATACAAATCATGAAATCGCACAAATGTTTAATAAAACTTTTGAGGAGGATTTGGAGTTTCTTCCGTCAGGCCAGGATATGATAGTGGTAAGAGATATTGATATTTTCAGCTATTGCGAGCATCATCTGGCTTTAATGTATGATATGAAGGTGACGGTTGCTTATGTTCCAAACGGAAAGGTTATAGGGCTTAGCAAGATAGCGAGAATAGCAGATATGGTATCAAAGAGGCTCCAGCTTCAGGAGAGGATAGGAACTGACATAGCAGATATAATGACTGAGGTTACAGGTTCTAAGGACGTTGCAGTACTTATTGAGGGATGCCATAGCTGTATGAGTGCAAGGGGTATAAAAAAATCAAATGCCAAAACATATACAACAACCTTTAGAGGGAAATTTAAGGAGGATACAAATCTCCAAATGAGAATATACAGTAAATAAATTTTAAATACACAGCAAAGAGGTAAAAGTATGAGAGCATTAGTTTTATTCAGCGGAGGAGTTGACAGTACAACATGTCTTGCCATGGCAATAGATAAATACGGAAAAGACAACGTAACCGCATTGTCCGTATCATATGGGCAAAAGCATACAAAGGAAATAGAGGCATCGGATAGAATAGGAAAGTATTACGGAGTGGAGCATATTTACCTTGACCTTGAAAAAATATTTCAGTATAGTGACTGCTCTCTTTTGAGTCATTCAGATAAGGAAATACCAAAGGAATCGTATTCAGAGCAGTTAAAACACACACAGGGTTCACCTGTAAGTACTTATGTTCCTTTCAGAAACGGATTGTTTTTATCATCAGCAGCAAGCATAGCACTGTCAAGAGACTGTGATGTAATATATTACGGAGCTCATGCAGATGATGCAGCAGGGAATGCATATCCTGACTGCTCGTCAGATTTCAATAAGGCAATGGGAGACGCTATATATATAGGCAGCGGAAACCGCCTTAAAATAGAAGCCCCGTTTGTAAATATGACAAAAGCAGAGGTTGTGGCAATAGGCTTAAAGCTTAAGGTTCCTTATGAATATACATGGAGCTGCTATGAGGGAAAGGATAAGCCTTGCGGCGTGTGCGGAACCTGTATAGACAGAAGGGAAGCCTTTAAGGCAAACGGAATAGTGGAGAATTGGGATAAATAATAAGAATAGAATGGAGATAGAAATGAGCGGAAGAAGCAAAGAAGAAACAGAGGGAATAACCCTTTTAGGCAATCAGGGAACAAAATATCCTGACAATTATGCTCCGGAGGTTTTGGAAACATTTATAAATAAGCATCAGGATAACGATTATTTTGTAAAGTTTAACTGTCCTGAGTTTACAAGTCTTTGTCCCATAACAGGGCAGCCGGATTTTGCCACCATCACTATATCCTATGTGCCTGATATAAAGATGGTTGAGAGCAAATCTCTTAAATTATATCTTTTCAGCTTTAGAAATCACGGTGACTTCCATGAGGACTGTGTAAACATTATTATGAAGGATTTAATAAAGCTTATGGAGCCTAAGTATATAGAGGTATGGGGGAAATTTACTCCCAGAGGGGGGATATCAATAGACCCATACTGCAATTACGGAAAGCCCGGAACGAAATGGGAAAACATGGCAGAAAGCCGTATGGCAAACCATGATATGTACCCTGAAAAGGTGGACAACAGATAGTATATATGATAAAATCAATATTAACCTATAGGAAAGAAAAGACGGAGGTATGAAAAGTGGCTAAAGTAGCAATTACTACAGACAGCAACAGTGGAATTACTCAGGAGCAGGCAAAGGAGCTGGGAGTGTTTGTTCTCCCGATGCCATTTATTATAGGAGAAGAAACATATTATGAGGATATTACCCTTACTCAGGAGAAGTTTTATGAAAAGCTTAAGGAGGATATAAACATATCCACAACACAGCCTTCGCCGGAGTCGGTATTAAAGCTTTGGGACAGTGTTTTAAAGGAGTATGACAGCATTATCCACATTCCTATGTCAAGCGGGTTATCAGGCTCATGTCAGACGGCAGTAATGCTTTCAAAGGATGATAAGTATGAGGGACGTGTGTTTGTTGCAGATAATCAAAGGATATCTGTTACACAGAGACAGTCTGTTATAGATGCAAAGGCAATGGCTGATAAGGGCATGGAAGCAGAGGAAATTTATAATATTCTGATTCGTGATAAGCTGGAGGCAAGCATTTATATTATGCTGGATACTCTTAAATACTTAAAAAAAGGCGGAAGAATAACACCTGCGGCGGCTGCACTGGGAACAATATTAAGGCTTAAGCCTGTACTTCAGATTCAGGGAGAAAAGCTTGATGCATTCGCAAAGGCAAGAACAATAAACCAGGCAAAGTCAATGATGATAAATGCCATAAAAGCAGATATTGAGAAAAGATTTGGAGCAGATATGAATAACACATGGTTCCAAATTGCCCACACGGAAAATTATCAGGAGGCTCTTAACTTTAAGAGAGAAATACTGGCAGCATTTCCGGGGTATCCTCAGGAGGATATAGTTATAAACCCATTGTCCTTAAGCGTTTCATGTCATATAGGACCGGGGGCACTGGCATTTGCAATTACAAAGAAAACAAAAGAGTTACAGTAACCATATAAGAAAAATATAGCCATACCTCCAAAGCAATGGTATGGCTATTCTTTATTTGAGGAAAAATGAAAGCATTATTAATAGCAATAAACGCAAAATATATACATTCAAACCTTGCAGTATACAGCTTAAAGTCTTACTGTGAGGAAAAGGGACATATAGAGGGAATAGAGCTTTTTGAGACAACTATTAACAACAGGCTTGAGGATATACTTAATGAAATATATGAAAGAAGGCCTGATATAGCAGCATTTTCCTGCTATATATGGAATATAGAATATGTGTACAGACTTATACCGGAGCTAAGAAAGCTGCTGCCCGGAATACATATATGGCTTGGTGGACCTGAGGTATCTTATAGCCCTGATAAGGTGCTCAAGAAATTGCCGCAGGCAGAGCTTGTTATGTGCGGCGAGGGGGAAGAAACTTTTTTAAGCCTGTGCAGGATTTATAATTTGTGGCAGGATAGCAAAAAAGAAGAAGAATTTAAGGAAGCACTTTCACAGGATATAGAGGGTATAGCCTACAGGAGGGGGAACAGGGAGTTTATTAAAACAGGTGACAGAAAGCCCGCCGATTTAAGCAGTATTCCTTTTCCTTATAAGGATATTGATAATCTTGAAAACAGGATTATATATTATGAGAGCAGCAGAGGCTGTCCATTTTCATGCAGCTATTGTCTGTCATCAGTGGAAAAACAAATAAGGTTTAGGGATATTGAGCTTGTAAAGGAAGAGCTGCAATTTTTCTTAGACAAAAAGGTTCCCCTTGTAAAATTCGTGGACAGAACCTTTAACTGCAAAAAATCTCATGCCATGGCTATATGGCAGTATATATATGACCATGATAACGGAGTAACAAGATTTCATTTTGAGGTTGGGGCAGACCTTATGACTGATGACGAGATAGAGCTTATTAGCAAAATGAGACCGGGACTTATTCAGTTAGAGATAGGCATACAGTCTGTAAACAGTGATACAATACGGGAGATACGGCGTACAATGAATTTGTCTAAGGCAAAAGAGGCAGTGGAGAGGATAAGGGAAAAGGGAAATATACATCAGCATCTTGATTTAATTGCAGGGCTGCCCTATGAAGATTACGGCTCCTTTATAAAATCCTTTAATCAGGTATACAATATGAAGCCTAATCAGCTTCAGCTTGGCTTTCTAAAGGTTCTTACAGGTTCCTATATGGCTAATAATACGGAAAGGTATGGAATGGCATACAAGGAGTTTCCGCCGTACGAAGTATTGTATACTAAATGGCTGTCATATGACGAAATACTTAAGCTTAAGCTGGTGGAGGAAGCGGTGGAAATATATTATAACAGCGGACAGTTTAAATATACGGTAAAATTCCTTGAGAATTATTTTTATGAGCCTTTTAAGATGTATTATGAGATTGGGAAATATTATAAGGACAGATTCCCAAGCAATATTAAGCATTCAAGAATAGACAGGTACAATATTCTTAATAATTATTTTCAGGAAAAGGAGAAGTCCCCTGAAAGAATAAAGCTATTCAGGGAGCTTATGACATATGATATTTACTTAAGGGAAAATATACACACAAGACCGCCATTTGCCGTTTCTATGGATAAATACAGGGAAGAAATCCGTGTAATTGCAAGGGAAATGGAGCTTACAAGGTCAGAGCATATAGAGCCTGCCAGTGATGATATTATAAAATTTTTAGAGGAAAACGGCGGACTTTCTTCCGTAAAAAGGGTAAGCAGTGAGAGAATAAAGGGGAGATATTTCGTGTTTGACTATAAAAACAGAAATCCTCTCACGGGAGACGGAAGCTGTCTGATGTATTGCTGCGTGCCGGAAGGAGGAAATAAAAATGCTTAAGGATTACATAGTGATTGACCTTGAGACAACAGGCCTTAACCCTAAGCTTGACAAAATAATAGAGATAGGTGCAGTCAAGGTAAAGGGAGGAAAGGTAGAGTCAATATATGAAACATTTGTAAATCCGGGCAGAATTATACCGGAGAGAATAACAGAGGTAACGGGAATTACGGATATTATGGTTAAGGATGCGCCATATATAGAGGAAATAATAGGAGACTTTATAGAGTACACGGAAAATCTCAGCATAATAGGTCATAATCTTATGTTTGATTATGGATTTTTAAAGCACAATGCCATAAACAATAATTTTACTTTTGACAGAATGGGAATAGACACACTTAAAATAGCAAGGGTATATTTAAGTGATTTAGAGAGCAGAAGACTTGACAGCCTTTGTGAATATTTTCATATATCAGATGAAAACCACCACAGGGCAGTAAATGATGCGGCGGCAACAAGAGAGCTGTATCAGATACTTTGCACCCGGTATGAGAAGGATAACATTGAATTTAAGCCATATGAGCTTATATATAAGGCAAAGAAGCAAAGCCCCATAACTGAAAAGCAGGCTAAATACTTAAAAGACCTTATATCCTGCCACGGCATTAATCCGGAGTATGATGTTAATAAGCTTACAAAAAATGAAGCGTCAAGAATAATAGATAAGATAATTCTTGAATATGGAAGGATTTTCTGATATAATCAAAAAAATTCTTAGGTGAGTCCTATTCCTTGGGGAGGGCTGCATTATAAAGCTCATTTAAGGCGTTTATAATAGGAGACTTCATAAGAGAGTCCAGCTTTTGTGCAATATCTGTAAGCTCAGGTATTTTATGAGAGAGACCTAAAGATATGTAAATATTTCCAAGGAGTATATAGGTAGACTTTAAGTCTGAGCCTGAGGAAACGGAAAATTCAAGAACTGTTTGGGCATCATCTAAGTGTCCTGAATTATATAGGGCTTCTCCGTATTGATGCAGAGTTTTAATCATGGTGACAAAGTTTTCATCATATTCATTAAGGGCAGAAAGATTTGCTGCACCGTACATGAGCTTAAGCTCAGTAGAGGTTTTTCCCGTAAGGTTTAAGATACGCTTCTCCTTAAGGGATAAAAGCAGTTCCTCAGCCTCCTTAACGGAAGCATCAGAATATTTGTTAATAGGAAATGTATCATAAGGTATTACTATATAAGTAATGGTATCAAGATTTTTACGGCGTGAAAAGTTAGCTTCACTTTCACGGCTCCAAAAATCCTTTTCCTTTTTTTCCTGTATTTTTTCTGATTTTCTTCTCTCATATGTAAACCATATGATGAAAATCAGAAAGCATATGAATATTGGAAAATCAGAAACAGACATTATTTCAATCCTTTCGTTATAAGCATAGCACTGCCCCATCATAATGAAAGCAGTATAGCATTTGTCGTTGTTTGTGTCTGTGTGCACTTGACACAAAACCGGTTATGTATAAAAAGTGCACAGAAATGAGGTTTATTATGTTTAATATTTATAACAAAAAGCAGAGAAGAACATTTACAATTATAATATGCTTAGTGCTTATACTTGCAATGGTTCTCACAACTGTTTTGGCTGCTATAAGCTGATACATTAATAATTGTAATAATAAACAGGTAAGATGTCAACAAAAAGGCGATTAGTATATGAAAATAGGAAAGCTTTCTGAGCCCGTGCTTAAGCGGACTGTGATAAAGGAAATTAAATATAAGACAAAAGATGTAAAGCAGGGTGCTGCTGTGGGAAATGATGCTTCTGTTTTTGCATCATGCGGCAGAGATATGGCAGTCTCAATGGCGTCATATGCCGGTGATATTAAAATGTCGGCAGTAAGAGCCTTTGGGGGAGCAGTGAACAGTCTGTCTGCAAAAGGAGCCAAGCCTGTGGGTGTAATGGTAAGCATACTGATGCCGGAGCAGGTGAAGGAAATAGAGTTAAGAAATGCTGTGGCAAAGCTTAACAGCCTTGGAGAAATGATTAAGGTGCAAATAGCAGGAGGTCACACTGAAACAGCAGGTAATATTAATAATACTGTGGTTACTGTAAATGCCTTTGGGTATATGTATGAGGAAATTGAAGTGAAGGATAAGGCTTCTGATAATATCCGGGGTATGGATATAGTAATGGCAGGAGAGACAGGACTTGAGGGAACTTCAGTTCTTGCCTTAAAAAGTGAGGAGGAGCTTAAGGCAAGATTTAGCGGAGGATATATTGACAGGGCCAAAGATTTTTTAAGAGAAATATTTACCGTAAATGAGGCAGCAGTCGCGGTACGGCATGGTGCGACAGCCATGCATGACACATCTAAAAGCGGCGTATTCGGAGCCTTGTGGGAGCTGGGGGAATATTTAAAATGCGGTATGAATATAGATTTAAAATCTATACCAATAAGACAGGAGACGGTGGAGATATGTGAGTATTTTAATATGAATCCCTATTTTATTCCGTCTCTGGGAGGGCTTATTATAGTGACAAAAAACGGTGAGGCACTGGTCCATGAAATAAGGAAATCAGGAAAAAGGGCAGAAATCATCGGATATACTACCTGCGGACATGACAAAGCCATAATTAATAATGGTGAGAAGAGGTTTTTGGAGCCTCACAGGGCGGGAAATCCGGAATACGGGATATAATTTGCCAAAACGCAAAGATTAGTGTGAAAATAAGCTCCGGAATGGAGATTATTAAAGGATATATTAGGGAAAGGAATTGTTAAAAATGATAGAGTTAAGTGAATTAAGAAAGCAGATATTGGCACTTATTGAGAAAAACAGCCGAATAGATTTAAAGGAGCTCGCAGTTTTGCTTGGGGCCACAGAGGCTGAGATAGCCAACGAAGTGGCACAGATGGAAAAGGAGAATATTATAAGCGGCTATCATACACTTATTAACTGGGAGAACACAAGCGAAGAGAAAGTAACTGCAATGATAGAGGTTATGGTTACCCCTCAAAGAGGAGTGGGATTTGATAAGATAGCACAGAGAATTTATAATTTCAGCGAGGTTAAGGCTATTTACCTTATGTCAGGAGGATATGATTTCCTTATTATGCTTGAGGAAAAAACAATGAGGGCGGTATCACAGTTTGTTTCCGAAAAGCTTTCCACACTGGATGAGGTAAGAGGAACGGCAACTCACTTTGTGCTGAAGAAATATAAAGACCATGGAACCGTATTAAGTGATATAAAGCAGGATGAAAGGATGTTGGTGACACCATGAGAAACCCATTGTCAGATGCAGTAGTTAATATAAAGCCTTCAGGGATAAGAAAGTTTTTTGATATAGTAAGTGAGATGAAGGATGCTATTTCACTTGGCGTAGGAGAGCCTGATTTTGATACGCCGTGGCATGTGAGAGAGGAGGCAATATATACCTTAGAGAGAGGAAAAACTGTTTATACCTCAAATGCAGGCTTAATGGAGCTTAGGGAAGAAATATGCAAATATTTAAAAAGAAGATTTAATTTAACATATGATTATAAAAAAGAGGTAATGCTTACGGTAGGCGGCAGCGAGGCAATAGATATAGCCTTAAGGGCAATGGTAAATCCCGGTGAGGAGGTTATTATACCTGAGCCATGCTATGTGTCATATCTTCCATGTGTACAGCTTACATATGGAAAGCCTGTTATTATACAGCTTAAGGAGGAGAATCAGTTCAGGCTTACAAAGGAGGAGCTTTTGGAGGCTGTTACGGATAAGACAAAGGTTCTGATACTTCCCTTCCCTAATAATCCTACAGGGGCAGTAATGACAAGGGAAGACCTTGAGGATATAGCCAGGGTATGCATAGAGAAGGACATATTTGTAATATCTGATGAGATATATGCAGAGCTTTCATACATAGGAAAAAGACATGTTTCTATAGGTGAGATACCGGGAATGAAAGAGAGAACAGTGGTAATAAACGGATTTTCAAAGTCATATGCCATGACAGGCTGGAGACTTGGATATGCCTGTGCACCGGAAAATATACTGTCACAGATGCTTAAAATTCATCAATTTGCCATTATGTGTGCACCTACCACAAGTCAGTATGCTGCGGTGGATGCCCTTAAGAACGGAGATGAGGATGTTGAGAAAATGTGTCAGTCCTATAACCAGAGAAGAAGATTTGTTCTTAATGCCTTTAAGGAAATGGGAGTAGAATGCTTTGAGCCTTTTGGAGCTTTTTACACGTTTCCTAATATTAAAAAATTTGGTCTTACCTCAGAAGAGTTTGCAGGAAGATTTTTGCAGGAGGAAAAGGTTGCCGTAGTGCCGGGAACTGCATTTGGTGATTGCGGAGAAGGATATCTGAGAATATCATATGCCTATTCTATAGAAAATCTTAAGGAGGCTCTGGGACGTATGGCAAGGTTTGTAAAAAAGCTGGAGGCAGAGGGGCAGAGTAAATGTTAAATATAGTTCTTCATCAGCCTGAAATTCCGTCAAATACAGGAAATATAGGACGGACCTGTGTGGCAACGGGAACAAGGCTTCATCTTATAGAGCCGTTAGGTTTTTCACTTAGCGAGAAAGCATTGAAACGGGCAGGAATGGATTATTGGAAGAATCTTGATGTTACAGTGTATGAGGACTATGAAGATTTCTTAAGGAAAAATCCCGGTGCAAAGATATACTATGCAACCACAAAGGCACCAAATGTATATACAGATGTAACCTATGAGCCGGACTGCTACATAATGTTTGGAAGGGAAAGCGGTGGAATTCCTGAGGATATACTTGTAAATAATCAGGAAACATGTGTGAGAATTCCCATGAATCCTGAGATACGCTCATTAAATCTGGCAAATTCCGCTGCTGTGGTGTTGTATGAGGCATTGCGGCAAAATAACTTTGAAGGAATGGAGCTTCAAGGGCACTTAAGAGGCTACGATTGGCAGTAAGGGCTTTTTTGACTTTTGAAGTGTAAAGATAAACTCAGTGCCTACACCTTCAGTGCTTATAACATTAATGTTTTCATTGTGACTTGTAATAACCTCTTTTACTATAGACAGGCCCAGACCGGTGCCTGTCTTATCTTTTCCTCTTGACAGATCCGTCTTATAAAATCTGTCCCATATTTTGTTGAGACTATCTTTAGGAATCCCTATGCCAAAATCCTTTATGGATACAAATATTTTATCATTTTTGTCTGTTATGCTTATGTCTATGGCTGAATTATTGTGGCTGAATTTAATGGCATTATCTATAAGATTATAAAGCACCTGCTGTATTTTCATTTGATCTGCATTTACTATATATGACTTGCTGCCAAAAAGAACATTGAGAGTAATTTTCTTTTTGCTGCACTGTCCCTCAAAGCTGGCGACAATATTTCTGGTGAGGGGTACTAAATCAAAGTCTGACAGGTCGAGTTTTGTGCCTTTTGAATCCCATGTATTTAACAGCAAAAGACTTCCCGTAAGCTTATTTAAACGCTCTGTCTCAAATAAAAGTATATTCAGATATTTTTCATGAAGCTCCGGCGGAATAGTACCGTCAAGCATAGCTTCAATGTATCCTTTTATAGATGTAAGGGGAGAACGGAAGTCATGTGATATATTAGCTATAAATTTCTTTTGGTTATTGTCTGTTTCCTTCATTTCTCTGGCCATAAATCTAAGCTTTTGTGCCATATCTCCAAGCTCGTCCTCAGAATTAATCTTAAGACCCTCATAATCAAAATTACCCTTAGCGTATTCTCCTGCTGCCTTAGTAATCTTTTTTAGAGGGCGGTACAGGCTAAAGTGAAATATTATGAGAAAAACAAGTGAAAATGATAATGTAATAAGGAGAGTGATGTATATATAGTTTGAGACAGGGGCAAAGGAGGATTCCACAGAGGAGAGAGTTTTATTCATAACAATGTAGCCATAGGTTTTGTAGGTATTGATAATAGGAGAGTATACAGATACAGACTCTTCCTGTATAATACCATTAAAGTCAGTGGTGGTATAAAAGGATGCATCAAAATAAGCAGACAAATCACCTATATTAAGACCCACATCACGTATGCGTGAGCTGTATAGTATCTTTCCGCTGTTTGATATAATCCACAGGGTAGTATCGGAGGGCAGCATGAAGCCTTTAACATCCTTGTTGTAGTCATGGTCATTTTCATCTGAATATATATTATAATAATTGTCACTGTAGTAGTCTGATATGCCGTTTACCTGATTGTAAAGTGACATGGCAGAGGCTGATATCTCGCTTTCAAGTATATTTCTTTCATATTGATAGGATATAAAAAATATTGACATGGCGGCAAATATTATATATCCCAAAAGAAATTTTAGATAGATTGTTTTTTTCATGCTGCCCTTTCCAAAGAAATTTAATTCTGCAAATAATTAGTTTTTAGTTTCAAATTTATAGCCGATTCCCCACACGGTTGATAAAGCCCATGAGCCGTGGTCATTGATTTTTTCACGTATTCTTTTGACATGGACGTCAACTGTTCTTGTGTCGCCAATATATTCGTATCCCCATATATTGTCAAGAAGCTGCTCTCGCGTAAACACCTGATTAGGTGATGAGGCAAGGAAGTATAAAAGCTCTATTTCCTTTGGCGGCATGTCAACCTGCCTGCCCATGTATGTTACGGTATAATTTGTTATGTTTATCACCAAATCGTCATACTGTACTACGCCTTCAGGCTTATGGCTTTCCGGAGATGGGATAACGGCAGTTCTTCTTAAAACAGCCTTTACTCTTGCTACAAGTTCCTTTGAGTCAAAAGGCTTAATAATATAATCATCAGCTCCAAGCTCAAGTCCGAGAACCTTATCAAAAACTTCACCCTTGGCAGAAAGCATGATAACGGGAAGATTGGAGGTTTTCCTTAATTCCCTGCATACCTGGTAGCCGTCCATGCCGGGAAGCATAATATCAAGGAGCATAATATCAGGCTGAAAGTTTTTAACCGCCGCAAGGGCCGCTTCTCCGTCCTCAACGCACATGGTTTCAAAGCATTCTTTTGTCAGGTAAAGTGATATAAGCTCTGAAATATTTGTATCATCATCTACTATTAATACCTTTTGCTTTGCTATCATACTAATCTCCTAATTCTTAAATTCTACAATAGTTACACCTGTGTCGCCTTCGCCAAATGCACCGAGACGGAAATCCTTTACATATTTAAGGCGTTTAAGGTGCTTATGCACCGCATTTCTAAGGGCACCTGTTCCCCTGCCGTGTACTACTCTAACACTTGGAAGATGTGCAAGGTAGGCATCATCTAAGTACTTGTCAAGTACAGACACCGCCTCGTCGGTAGTCATACCTATAAGATTTATTTCCGTGGATATGGTTGAAGATTTAGCAACCTTTATTTTTCCCTGGCTTGTTTTTGTCAGGTTTGGTCCTGTGATTACAGGCTCGTCAATTATCTCGAGGTCTCGTATATTTACCTGTGACCGCAGGATACCCATTTGGACAAACAGATCTCCTTTAGCATTTGGAAGACCGACAACTCTGCCGTTTACACCAAGGCTTAGAACTTTAACTGATTCTCCAAGCTTAAAGTCCTTTGGAGAATATTCCTTTTTAGGTTTTTTATTTCCCTTTATTGTAAGCTTGCTGTCAGTGGCATTAAGCTTTTCACGAAGCTTTGTTCTTTGCTTTTCCATATCCTTGGCACTGCCGGCAGCACCAAGCTTATTTATTTCCTTTATGGATTCGTCGGCAAATGACTTGGCTTCCTGCAAAATTGCCCTTGCCTCTTCGTTTGCCTCCCTTAAAATGCGTTCACGTCTGTCATCAAGATTTTCAGTTTTCTTCTCAAGCTCTTTTTTTAGCTTTTCAATTTCTTCACGGTAAGCCTTTATCTGTGACTGTTCTCTTTCGATTTCAAGCTTGCTCTCCTCCAAATCTGATATAATATCCTCAAATGCTTCGCTGTGGGAATCAATACGTGTTTTTGCATCATCTATAATGTATCCGGGAAGACCGAGTTTTCCTGCTATGGCAAAGGCATTGCTTTTTCCCGGTATGCCCATAAGAAGCCTGTAGGTAGGACTTAATGTTTCCACGGAAAATTCGCAGCATGCATTTTCCACTCCATCCTCCGACAAAGCAAAAAGCTTAAGCTCACTGTAGTGAGTGGTAGTCATTGTTCTTATTTTCATATTGTGGAGAAAGGTAAGTATGCTTATGGCAAGTGCAGCACCCTCAATAGGGTCTGTGCCGGCACAGATTTCATCAAACAGCACTAGGGAACTGCTGTCTGCCTTTTCCAGTATGTGTACTATATTGGTCATATGTGAGGAAAATGTGCTTAAGGACTGCTCTATGCTCTGCTCGTCCCCAATATCTGCATAAACCTCTGTAAATACATTTAAGTGGGAGCCTTCATCGGCAGGAATGTGAAGTCCTGACTGCCCCATAAGAGTAAATAAGCCCACAGTCTTTAATGATACTGTTTTCCCACCTGTGTTTGGTCCTGTAACTATAAGCAAATCAAAGGTATCTCCAAGATGAATGTTTATTGGAACTACCTTTTTTTGGTCGAGAAGAGGGTGTCTGCCGCATTTAATGTTTATAATGCCGTCTGCCGCCATAACAGGCTCACTGCATTTATATTCCTTTGACAGTGCTGCCTTTGCAAAAATAAAATCAAGAAGGGCAAGTGCTTCCACGTTGTTTCTTATTTCATCTGTATGCACGGCAGCCTCATTGCTAAGGTCGGCCAAAATTTTTTCTATTTCTGTTTTCTCCTTTATCTCAAGCTCTCTCAGCTCATTGTTTAGCTGGACTACAGCCATTGGCTCAACGAATATGGTAGAGCCTGTTGAAGACTGATCATGTATCATTCCGGGTATATTTCCCTTGCATTCTGCCTTGACAGGAAGACAATATCTGCCGTTTCTCATGGTTATGACAAAATCCTGAAGGTTAGCCCTTGTAGTCTGGGAGTTTACCATGGAATTAAGCTGATTGTGAATTTTTTCATTTATCCGCACCATTGAACGCCTTATAGAAAAAAGGGCAGGGCTGGCATCATCAGCAATATTATCCTCTGATAAGATACAGCGTTTAATTTCGTTGTTAAGGGGAGATAAAGGCTCAAGCCCTGAAAATAAATCGCTTAAGGAATCTTTTTCTTCTTCTCCGTCATCTCTTTTGGAATAGGATTTTATCCTGAGTGCAGCGTTAAGAACGGAGCTTATGTCAAGAAGCTCTTTTGCAGACAGACAGCTTCCAACTTCAAGGCGTTTAAGGGAAACCAATATATCCTTTGTTCCGGAAAATGATATGCTTCCTTTTTTCCACAGTCTTGTAAGGGCATCACTTGTTTCCCGCTGTGCCTTTTGAATTGCCTTTATGTCAGTCATTGGAGTAAGAGACTGGCACATTTCTTTTCCAAGTGAAGAAGATGCAAAAGCTGTAAGCTTATTTATTATTTTATTATATTCTAAAGTCTTTAATACTTTGCTGTTCATATATCCTCCTAAAAATACATACGGGCAGAAAATGCCTATACTTACGTTTAATATATCACATATTAAATGGTGGTTCAACAAAAAAGAAAAATACGGGAAAGGCATAAAAAGTTATTTTAAAGTCATAAAATGTTCATAATTTATGTGTATACTCTTAAAAGTATGTTTTTCGGGGAAAATAAGTACAGGGGTAAGAGGATTTTTATGGAAAGGTATAGCTGCTTTTATGAATAGCAATAGTGAAAAAGATAAAGATTATATGAATAAAAAATCTGAGGCTAACGGTGAACATGAGGAGTACACTTTTGTGAGGGAAACTATTAAGGAAAAGCCTCCTGTAATATTAAGGGCGTTGATAAAAATATCGCAGATACTGGGTATGGGAATAGTTTTCGGAATTGGGGTTTGCTTTGTACTGTATGTATTCGATAAAGATATAAGAGACTTTTTTGGAAGCGGTGATAAGGAAAGTGTTACCACACATGCAGTGCCTGATGAGACAATCGGTGGCGAGAAGGAAACAACAGGGGAAAGTCTGGCAAATATTGAGGAATTTATAGATTCCATGCTCGCAGATGTGGCTGTGGTGTTCTATGAGAAGGAAGCAACCGGGGGCAGTAACGAAAATACCATGTCGGGCAGTGAAACTACGGCAATATATGAGGAAGGAACAGCCGCCATATCTGATAATAAGGAGATGCAGACTGCAGCAGGAAATAAAGCAACGGCAGGTAATTCTACCCAGACACAGGATGAAACATCAACACTTCAGGAGGAGACTGATGCTTCTCAGAATGAAACGGAAAAAAGAATCATTAAGGAAAAAAAGTATTTTACGGGGATTGTTGTAGATAATAAAACAAATGTATACATCTGCATATCTTACGATAAGGTAAAAAGCGGAGATGACATATATGTATCCTTGGGAAAGGGAGAGTATATAACAGCCCGGCTATATGGTCAGGATATTATAAATAATATAGCAGTGCTGGAGGTGAAATCAGAGGACATTGACAGTACAGTTCTGGAAAATATTACCGCAGCTTTGGCAGCAGAGGCAGATAATATGGGAAACGGAGATGAACTTATATATGCGGGAAATCCATACGGCACAGGCAGATTGTTTTATTCAGGGACTCTTGCAGGAATAGATGATGGTTACTCAAGCTATGATATGTTTTACAGGGGAATTATAACGGATATGAACGGCAGCGGAGTAAGCGATGGCTTTTTGTTTAACGCTTCGGGAAATCTGGCTGCCATGATAAGCACCATAGACGGAAGGGAAATTTCAGGAAATAATATTGCAGGAATATGTATGGAAGACGTGATGCATATTGTGAAAGCCATTGTATATAAATCTACAATAAATCATATAGGTATCAAGGGAGAACCTGTTACAGATGATATGAGAGAGCTTACAGGTGAGAATATGCCGGACGGTATGTATGTAACAGATGTATTAAGGGATTCCACGGCTTATAAATCGGGAATTATGACGGGTGACATTATTACATCGGCAGATGCAGGGAAGGTGGAAAGCATTCGGGATATACAGTCTGCTTTAAATATAGTCAAATCAGACAGTATGGTAACAATAGTGTTGAAAAGAAAAATCGGAACAGGATACAATGAATTTACCATAAAGGTGCCTGTAGAAGCATATTAGGCTTTGGGGGCAGAATATTGACGAAAGGATTATAATAAAATCATGAAATATATTGAAGCGTTCAGAGAAGGTGAAAAAATAACGGGAGTATATCTTTGCAAATCAAAATCATCGGCAGTGACAAAAAACGGAAAGCCTTACGATTCGGCATTGCTGCAGGATAAAACAGGCACTGTGGATGCAAAGATATGGGATCCCAATTCTTTGGGAATAGATGATTTTGAAGCAATGGATTATGTGGATATTGTTGCGGATGTGATTGTTTTTAACGGAGTAACCCAGCTTAATGTAAAGAGAATAAGAAGGGCAGGAGAGGGAGAGTATGACCCTAAGGATTATCTTCCGGTAAGTGGGAAAAATATTGATGATATGTTTTCTGAGCTTACAAAGTACATAGTCTCAGTAGAGAATCAATATCTTAAAGAGCTTTTAAATAAATTTTTTGTGGAGGATAAGGAGTTTGCAAAGAAGTTTAAGACGCACTCCGCAGCAAAAAGCGTACATCACGGCTTTATGGGAGGCTTACTGGAGCATACATTATCAGTGGTAAAGCTGTGTGATTTTTATGTAACGATATATCCTATGATGAACAGAGACTTACTCCTGACGGCAGCCATGCTTCACGATATAGGAAAGATAGATGAGATAGCTGATTTTCCTGTAAACGATTATACAGACGACGGAAATCTCCTTGGACATATTGTTATGGGAAGTGAGAAGGTGGGAAGAATGGCAGACTTGATAGAAAATTTTCCGGGAAGATTAAAAAGCCAGCTTCAGCACTGTATACTTTCACACCACGGAGAGCTTGAGTATGGTTCACCTAAAAAACCGGCACTTATGGAGGCTGTGGCACTTAATTATGCAGATAATACAGATGCAAAGCTTGAGACCATAAAGGAGATTTTAAGCAGCAAGGAGCAGCAGGAGGGCAGTCAGTGGCTTGGCTATAACAGGCTGTTTGAATCTAACATAAGGAAAACTGTGTGGTAGAGGCAGGAATAATTCCGTTGGAATGGAGATTGCTATGAAGAAGAACCAAGAGTTTACAGTGACAATAGAGGATATGGGAGTGAATGGAGAGGGTATAGGCAGAGCACAAGGGTATACTTTGTTTATAAAAGATGCCATACCCGGAGATGTAGTAAGAGGAATTGTCACAAAGGCAGAAAAGAATTACGGATACGGAAGAGTGACGGAGATAGTAACTTCGTCACCTAATCGTGTGGAGCCGGTATGCCCGGTGGCAAGAAGCTGTGGAGGCTGCCAGATACAGGAAATGTCTTATGAGAGCCAGCTTAAATACAAGAAGCTCAAGGTAAAGAATAATCTTGACAGAATAGGAAAGCTAAGGGATTATGTTATCCATGATACACTTGGGTGCAAGTCGCCATGGAGATACAGAAATAAGGCTCAGTTTCCAATAGGAAGGAATAAAGCAGGAAAAATCATAGCAGGCTTTTATGCCGGAAGAACCCACGCTATTATAGAGTGCCACGACTGTAAAATAGGCATAGAGGAAAACAGGGACATATTAAGAGTTATCATTTCACACATGGAAAAGTATAACATAGAGCCTTATAACGAAGCGGCTCACACGGGACTTGTCCGTCATGTTATTATAAGGAAGGGCTTTAAGACAGGGGAAATTATGGTATCTCTGGTAATAAACGGAGAGAAAGTGAAGGCACAGGACAGGCTGGTGCATGAATTGCTGGAAAAAATTCCTGCAATCAAGGATATTTCCCTAAATATAAACAGGGATAAGACAAATGTAATATTAGGTGAGAAAATCATAACCTTGTATGGCAGTGGTTATATAACAGACTTTATAGGAGAAGTTAAATTCCGCATATCTCCATTATCATTTTACCAGGTAAATCCCCAACAGACAGAGGTGCTTTACAAAAAGGCACTTGAATACGCCGGTTTAAGCGGAAAGGAAACAGTATTTGATTTATACTGCGGCGTAGGTACAATTTCTTTATTTCTGGCACAGTCGGCAAAGCAGGTGTATGGCGTTGAAGTAGTACCTCAGGCAATAGATGATGCAAGAATAAATGCAGAGATAAACGGCATAAGGAATGCTGAGTTTTTTGTGGGAAGAGCGGAGGAAATAATTCCTGACCTTTACCAAAACAAGGGCATATGTGCAGATGTGGTAGTGGTAGACCCCCCACGAAAGGGCTGTGATGAAAGGCTGCTTGAAACCATTGTACAAATGAAGCCCCGGAGAATGGTATATGTAAGCTGCGACTCTGCCACTCTTGCCAGGGATTTAAAATATCTGACAGAAAAGGGGTTTAGGGTGGAGGAAGTACAGCCTGTTGATATGTTTGGGCATTCGGTGCACGTTGAGACGGTAGTCTTGATGTCACGGGAAAGAACTTGATTTTACTGTGTTTTCGAATGACATCAATCTTGTCAAATCCAACAAAAGGCACTTTGAAGGTTTGAGAAAACATATCAGAGAAGATAATTGTACGAGCTTAAATAAAGCTAAGGTCGAGTTGACGAAGTGAATATTAGTATATAAGTTGAGTTGATAGGAATGTTTATTGCAATCAAAACGGATGACGGCAGGATTAAGGGCAACATTTCTTTCTATTGCAGAGTGCTTCATGTTTCAAGGCAGGCATTTAGAAAATATTTAAAATCCAAGGATGCTCCCTGGAAA
>CALWSG010000046.1 GCA_944384155.1 uncultured Lachnospiraceae bacterium
CCGCTGTCTATTACAGCTATAATAACGCCTTCTCCGTAAAGTCCTTCTATTCCCTCCTGTACCCCTGATATACATGATACACTTCTTCCGTTTAACACCGCAAAATTAAGCCGCTTTGGCTTTTCCACAAACACTATCTCATCCATGGCTGCTATTCTGTCTATAAGAGATTCCTGAACCGTTAAAATGGCGTAATTATTAAGCAGCTCCACTGCGGAAATACCTATATTTCTTATATTTTCAAGACTTCCCACATACTTTACAATAAGATTCCACATATTATCTGCTTCATCATAGCCCACTGAAAGATTTAAAGATTTTTCCCTCTCTGACGGTGTGGCGTCAAGTGCCAGATTTAGCAGATTTTCAAGCTTCTGACTGTCCAAAGCTTCTCTCCCCAAAGTTTTTCATATTAACATATGCATTTTAAAAGTTTGTTATTCTTTTTTATTCTCATCCTCCTCCACAGGTCTCCATGCTTTGCCAAACTTTACATCTTTAAACAGTGCCGCCAGCCCTGTAATCTGCTTTAATCTTAATATTTCATCTCTGTCCATTCCAAGATGCTTTGATATCCATGCATCTGAACGTCCCAGCTCATGAAGCTCTTTTACTATATTGCTCATAAGCTCCACATCATGATTTCCTCTCGCCCTGTTATGGCGTATAGTGCTTGCCATTCTTTTATCTATAGGTTTATCTATAACAGATACAGGAATCATACCTCCCTCTCTTTCATATATGTCCTTATTTTCAAGCATAACCCTGTATCTGTGAAATCCGTCTACTATAATATATATATCCTGAGGCTTTGAATAGTAACATACAATAGGCATTGTATACCCGTCCTCCTTAATGCTTTCATATAAAAGCTTCATTTCAGGAGGTGCTACCGTATTAGGGTTATAATCATTTGCCCTTATCTTTTCTATCGGCACTGCTATAATATTATAAACAGGACTCTTATACTCCATAATTCATTTCCTCCACACCCTTATACTTATTACGTATGGCATCTATTCTTTTTTGCTGCTCTCTGGTAAGTCCAAATCCCATAAAACGGCAGGTATGATCATTTTTTAATATACAGTAGCACATTCTCTTCCAGCTTGGAATATCTTTTGTTGTTTTAATATCATCCGTATTATCAGGTATTCTATCTAAAAATATAATTCTTGACTTTTTGCTTAAGGTATAATTTGACACTCCGTTTCTCATTATATGATAACCGTGTTCCATAAGCTCTTGAATTGTATCCTCGTTAAGGCCGCCTCCGGTCTTATGCCAAAACTCAATGGATGTATTGAATTTTCTGGCATAATTATTCCTAAGCCTTGTTGGAAGCGTATCAAGCAGAAATCTGGTGTATGATTCCCATGTGTGTCCCTCAGGGAGTGTAACATTTCTGTACCCCATAGCCTTTGTCTTTCCGTATATACATGCAAAATTAGCACCTTTTACCCTGCCAACAAGCTTAACCCATATTTCTGGGTCTATGACACGGTACAGATTAAGAGAATCCTTTGAATAATCATTAAATGGTGATGCTACCCTCATCTGTGTTACCTTTAACCCGGCTTTATAATATAAATCATACAGCTTATTATAATCATAATTAAATATATAATTGGCATGCCAAACATCACTTAATGACCAGTCATAAATTGGCGAAGCACACCACATATCCTTAAACTGTCTGCTAATCCAGCACTCACCATTATATCCGTACTTTCTATTAAGAAATCCGCTGTACCTTTGAAGTGATTCCTCTGCCCTCATGCCTAAAAGACATATTGTTTTTCTGTTATTATGTGACTGACGGTACCACCTGCCAAACTGCTTTGCCAAATCCTCCTGATGCATGCGATATCTGTAGGTTGTAATAGGATTATTCCTGAGATTTATTACATAATCCTTCTTTGGCATTTCTCTTACCCAGCATTCCTCTTTTTTATCGTCCCACGGATACCAGTACATTTCATAACTGCTTAATGCCGTTCTTGTCGCCATTGGGAGACATACCCAGTATGGCTCAACCTCATCCTTGATTTTCTCAAATGTTCTTTCTATATATTCTGTTGTAACAGTATACTGTGCTTCAAAGTCCTGATGAAAAACACCTATCTTTCTATCAGGATAGTACCTGCGTTTATAATCAAGAACCATATTCAGCAAAAGACCACTGTCTTTTCCCCCTGAAAATGAAACATAAATATTGTCAAACTCTTCAAAAACAAACTTTAATCTGTCCTGCAGAACCTCATATACATTCTGTTCCACATACTCACGTATCATATGCATTACCCCTTTGCATAATTTCCAATTTTTACCATTTAGGGTAATTGTAACATAAGTAAAAAATAAATTCAACAAAGTTCGACATTTATGCCTGTTTCTTCATGGTCTTACATAAAAAAGTGCCGCTCGGCAGCGGCACTTATAAAAACGCTTCGCGTTTTTTTGTGAACTATCACTACATTGTCGCTTTAGAACTTTCCTATAAAGTAAAAAAAGAGCATCCCTCAAGTTATTTCAAACCTTTGGGATACTCCTGTCTTAATAATTTCCGGCAAGCCTTATTTCAGTAAAAGCCTCCGATATATTAAGTGCATGATCTCCTATTCTTTCAAAATCCGTAAGCATCTCGGAATAATAAAGACTTCCCTCTTCAAAGCCTTTTTCTTCCTTTATTCTCAACAGCATATTATTTCTGTATTCTTTTGTCATATCATCTATACGCTGCTCAAGAGCCGATATTTTGCTAAGCTCATCAAGAGCTTCCATTTTCTCATTAAGCAAAAGGGAAAATAATTCATCGCAAATAAACTTTATATTTGAAATTTCATCTATTACCTGATTTTCAAATTCTATTCCCTTTTCCTTTAATACCTGTGAATAACCGCATATATTCATGGCATGGTCGCTTATTCTCTCCACATTCCCCGTAATTTTATAATATGCACTTAAGATTCTGCTGTCTCTCTCACTCATCTCATGAGCCATTACGCCTGAAATATACTGCAATATCTCTTTGTTGAGATAGTCAATATATTCCTCTGTCTCTTCAACCTTTGGAATATATGAAGAATCTCTGTTTGCAAAAGCTTCCAAACCATTATTAACATTCTTCCTTGCCATATCCATCATCCGTGCTATCTCATTATGTACCTGCTCTATTGTAATAGCTGATGCTCCCATTCTTCCGTCCTTTGCACTTGTTATATCCTTTATGTATATAAGCTTTGTGCCGTTTCTTTCATCTTCCTTATCAGGCAGTATCTTTTCCGCCATTCGCGCCAATAGATTTCCAAATGGAAGAAGTAAAACCGTGGTAACAATATTAAATAAGGTATGCATATTGGCTATCTGTGATGCCGGCTTTCCCGGTGTAATACTTTCTATAAATCCGGTGAGATTAGTATTCATACATATAACGGTAAACACTATTGTACCTATTATGTTAAAGGAAAGATGAATAACAGTTGTTCTCTTTGCATTTCTGTTTGTTCCTATAGATGCTAAAACTGCTGTTATACATGTTCCTATATTCTGACCAAAAAGTACATATACCGCACTTGACAATCCTATAACACCGCTTGCCGCAAGTGTCTGTAAAATACCTACAGAGGCAGATGAGGACTGTATAAGTGCCGTAAAGGCAGCTCCCGCCAAAATTCCAAGAAGTGGATTTGAGAACTCTGTCATAAGGTTTATAAAGGTTTCCGATTCACGTAAAGGCATCATGGATTCACTCATCAAATCCATACCTATAAACAATACACCAAGACCTGCAAGTATATTTCCGAAATGGTGTACCTTTTCCTTCTTCATAAAGACCACCATGGCAACGCCTATAAATGCTATCAGGGGTGCAATAAGTCCTATATCCATGGCAATAAGCTGTCCTGTAATTGTTGTTCCGATATTTGCACCCATAATAATCCATACAGCCTGACGCAGGGTCATCATTCCTGAGTTTACAAATCCTACCACCATTACCGTAGTTGCAGATGAGGACTGTATAATAGCAGTTATAACAGCCCCCACCAACACGCCGAGTATTGGATTTTTTGTAAGCCTCTCAAGTATCTGCTTCATTTTATTTCCTGCCGCTGCCTCAAGACCTGTACTCATCATGTGCATACCGTACAAAAACAGTGCAAGTCCACCTAATAGTCCCATTATATGCGTTATTCCCATAATTCACCTCTTATGTTTACTATTTTTTTACTTTTGTCCTTATTGCTTTTAAAATCTGTATAACTATAAGGTCTATAAGTGCAAATCCATATACAATAAGTAATTCCTTAATTCCAAGTGTCTTAACCTTAAATATACCGTCAAGTGCAGGTATAGTCAGTACTGCCGTAATAAGTGCAAGTCCAAGGATAAATGCACCTATTAAATACTTATTGTTAAACATCTGCTTTTTAAATATAACAGGTTTCGCTCCCTTACAATTAAAGCCGTGTACAAGTCTTCCCACACACAATGCTCCAAATGCCATAGTGCTTCCCAAAAGGGCATCCTTTTCACCAATTACATTATACCCTATTAAAAATGCAGCCATTGTTGTAGCTCCTATGCATAAACCTTCTATACCTATTGTTGTCAGATAGTTTTTTGTAAGAATTGATTCTCCTGCAGGTCTTGGCTTCTCCTTCATAACATCTCTGCTGTGAGGCTCAAGTCCAAGTGCTATAGCAGGAAGGCTGTCTGTAAGAAGATTTATAAACAGCAAATGTACCGGTGCAAACGGAACCGGAAGGCTGAATATTGATGCAAACAATACCACCAGTATGGCTCCGAAATTTCCTGACAGAAGAAACTGTATAGAGCTTTTAATATTCTTATAAATATTCCTTCCGTTCTCCACAGCCTTTACTATAGTAGCAAAATTATCATCTGTAAGAACCATTGAAGCTGCATCCTTTGCTACTTCTGTTCCTGTAATTCCCATTGCAACCCCAATGTCGGCCTGCTTTAATGCAGGCGCATCATTTACTCCGTCACCTGTCATTGACACTATATTACCCTTATTCTGCCATGCCCTTACTATTCTTATCTTATGCTCAGGGGACACTCTGGCATAAACAGATATTCCTTCTACAAATTTTTCCAGCTCCTCATCTGTCATGCCTTCAATTACTGCACCCTCACATGCCTCCGATTCGTCCTTAAGTATTCCTATTCTCTTTGCAATGGCACTTGCCGTAACCACGTGGTCTCCTGTTATCATAATAGGCTTAATGCCTGCCTCTATACATTTTGCCACAGCATCTTTTGACTCAGGTCTTGGAGGGTCCATCATTGCTATAAGACCTAAGAATACAAGGTCATTTTCGTCATCAAGCGTCACCTCAACAGGACCTTCCGTGCTTTTTTCCCATTCCTTATAAGTAAATGCAAGAACTCTTAAGCCGTCCTTTGAGAACTCCATATTCTGTCTTGCAATCTCTTTTTTATCCTCCTCTGTAATTTCCCTTACTTCTGTTCCTATTCTTATATATTTTATTCTTGTGCTTAATACATCTACAGCACCCTTTACTATCATTTTGACTCCGTCTTCCATTTTATTTACGGTAGTCATAAGCTTTCTGTCACTGTCAAAAGGTATCTCACCTACTCTCTCATGGGTAATTCTCATTTTAGCCCATTCTGCTCCAAGCTTATCTGCAAGAAAAATAAGTGCTGTCTCTGTGGGATCTCCTATTTCTTTATTTTCTCCCCCGTCATCTGTACCCTCATCACTATCTTTTGTATACACTGATGCATCATTGCAAAGTACACTGCTAAGCATTAAAAATCTCTGATTTTCCTCATTGACTATATCAATATCCTCTGCCTTAATACGCTTTCCGTCTACGTAATAATCCTCCACTGTCATTTTGTTCTGAGTTAAAGTTCCTGTTTTATCAGAGCAGATAATACTTACGCTTCCAAGCCCTTCAACTGCCTGAAGCTTCCTTACTATAGCGTGTTCCTTTGCCATTTTCTGTGTTCCAAAGGACAAAACTATTGTAACGATTGAGCTTAATGCCTCAGGTATTGCCGCTACTGCCAGTGCAACCGCAAAGAGGAATGCGTCTGCAACATCATCACCTCTAATTACACTTATTCCAAATAATATTCCGCAGAAAATAAGTATAAGTATTGTAAGCTTCTTTCCGAAATCATCAAGGTTCATCTGAAGAGGTGTTTTCTTATCCTCAGCCTTCTTTAACAGAGTAGCTATCTTTCCAACCTCTGTATTCATACCGATTGAAGTAACCTCATATCTTGCCCTGCCGTATGTTACAAAGCTTCCTGAAAATACCCTGTTTGTCTGGTCTCCCAAAGGTGCATCCTCCGCAACAGGATCAAGACTTTTCTCAACCGGAAGACTTTCTCCCGTAAGAGCGCTCTCATCCGTTTTAAGGCTGGCACATTCTATTAGTTTTCCATCGGCAGGTATACACTCTCCCGCCTCAAGCACTACCTCATCACCTACTGTTACCTCTCTTGTAGGTATAGTAATAAGTACGCCGTCTCTTATAACCTTTGCCTCAACGGCCGACATTTTTTTCAGTGCATTAAGTGAATTTTCCGCCTTTATTGTCTGAACCGTACCGAGTATTGCATTCATTGTAATAACTACAAGTATGACTATGGTGCTCTCATAATCACCTAAAAATCCTGATACAATAGCTGCCACACACAATACAATTACAAGAAAATCCTTAAACTGCTCAAGAAAAATTAACCACCCCGGCTTTCGCTTTCCCTCCGAAAGCTCATTAAAACCGTATTTCTCCTGATTTTCCTTTGCCTGTTTAGTTGTCAACATAGCAATCTTCCTTCCTTTCCTTTGCTTACTTAATGATTACCGAAATCATTGCTCCATAATCATGTTCTCTCCGGATAATTTTAGGACATATAAAAAAGACCTTTATTGCACAGCTATACGGGCATATCTTTAATGTCCCTACCCAAAGATAATGCAATAAAAGTCTCACAATTTCATTACGAACCGAGTGGTCTCCCACCGTACTGACGGCACCGCAAACACATCAATCAGATATGCTCGTTACTCCCTTTTATTTATGTTAATAATATTATATGAAAATTTAATTGTCAATATGAAAATTTATTTTCATATAAATTTAATAAAAACATTTAGTCATTAATTATTTTATATTATCCGCCAGCTTTTCCATTTCAGCTATGGTGCTTTCCCTCATAACTGATTTTATTGTCACTACAGGCTCTATAAATGTTATCTCCTTAAAGCCCTCTGCTATAGTCTTCATAGTCTTTGCCGCAACAGGTCCCCATGTACCGTTTTCAATAAAGCCGATTTTCCTCTTACAGAAATTCTTGCTCTTTAAATGATGAAGAAAATCCTCCATTGGCAGGAATACTCCTCCATCATATGTTGATGCTGCTAAAATAACAGTATCATAGAAGAACGCTTTTGAAACTGCCTCTGACATATCATCTCTTGTCAAATCCATTGCAGTAACATTTACACCTTTTTCCTTAAGCATGTCTGCAAACTTTAACGCTGCTTCCTTTGTATTCCCATGGATTGAAGCATATGCCACCAAAACACCCTTTTCCTCAGGCTCATAGCTGCTCCACTTATTATATTTTTCTATGTAATGGGGAAGGTTTTCCCTTAAAACAGGTCCGTGAAGAGGACATATTGCTTCTATGTCAAGTGCTGCGGCTTTTTTTAATAATGCCTGTACCTGCACTCCGTATTTTCCAACTATATTAAGGTAATATCTTGCCGCCTCATCATCCCACGGCTCTTTTTCGTCAAAATTTCCAAATCTTCCAAAAGCATCGGCAGAAAACAATACTTTTTCTGTTTTTTCATATGTAACCATAACCTCCGGCCAATGAACCATAGGAGCCATATAAAAGGTCAGCTTGTGATTTCCCAATGAAAGCTCATCTCCCTCTGCCACCGTAACCTTTCTGTCATTAAAACCATCTATGTCAAAAAACTGTCCTACAAATGCAAATGTTTTGGCATTCCCCACAATCTTCATTTTAGGATACATATCACACAGCTTCTTTACATTCCCGCCGTGATCAGGCTCCATATGTGAAATTACAAGATAGTCAGGCTCTTTGCCTTCCAGCACTTCCTGGATATTTTTAAGCCACTGCTTTGTTCCTCTTTTATCCACAGTATCCATTATGGCTGTCTTTTCATCCATAATAACATATGAATTATACGTAATACCATTCGGAACTTTGTACTGGCTTTCAAATAAATCTATTGTACTATCTGTTACCCCTGCATAAATTATTGAATCAGTTATCTTCATCTTTTCTTCCTTTCCGGTGTTATAGTTTTTATTTTCTATGTTTTTATAATATTATAGTGACTTTTTATTGTCAAGGCTATGGTTATTCTTTATTAATCAATCAATTAATTTAAGGGCAGAACTAAAATCATCTCAGTTCTGCCCTTAATTTGTACTTTTTATGCCGGAATCCTAACCTCATCTGCCTCTATATATATTTTGTGCCATACAAGAAATACGTATATGGTCCATATTTTTCTGCTGTTATCTGCCTTATCCGTCCTGTGATTTTCCAAAAGCTCCATAAGCCTATTAGTATCAAAATATTTCTCTGCAGTGCTGCTTAAAAACATTTCCTTAACTTTATTATAATACTTGTCCTCCTTAAGCCACACTCTTATAGGAACAGGAAATCCCAGCTTTTTCTTATTTGCCGTTGCCTCCGGCAGATGACGCTTTGCCGCTATGCGGAAAGCATATTTTGTTGCCTTGTCATTGCACCTGTATTCCACAGGCATTTTCTTCGCATAGTCAAATACATTTATGTCAAGGAAAGGAACTCTTGACTCTAAGGAATGTGCCATGCTCATTTTATCGGCTTTTAATAAAATGTCTCCCTGAAGCCAGAAATTTATATCTATATACTGCATTTTTGCTATGTCATTTAAATCTTTGCACTGACTGTAAAAAGGTGCTGTAAGCTCTGAAGGCTTAAGGTGTGTAACCTTTGTCTTTAAAATACTTTCTCGCTCCTCCACAGAAAAAAGATTTGCATTTCCTATAAATCTTTCCTCCACTGTTTTGCTTCCTCTTATAATAAATCCCTTTCCCTTAAAATCAGGAAGTTTTTTTACCATGGCTGCAAGTCCCTTCCTTATGAATCTGGGAATTTTCTGATAATTTTTTAGTGATATAGGCTCATGGTATATATTATAGCCTCCAAAAAATTCATCTGCTCCCTCTCCCGATAATACTACCTTTAAATGCTCTGAGGCAAGCTTGTCAACAAAGTAAAGTGCTATACATGACGGATCAGCCAAAGGCTCGTCCATATAATACATTACCTTTGGTATAACATCAAAATATTCATCGCTTGATATATTCTTACTGTAATTTTCCTTTCCAAGCTCCTTTGTAAGCCCCTCTGCGTATCTTATCTCATTGTATTTGCTGTTTTTATCGAGAAATCCCACGGTAAATGTTTTCTTTCCCGGAAACTCTGATACCACATAGCTTGAATCTACACCGCTTGACAAAAGAGAGCCTACCTCCACATCACTTATCATATGTGCCTGTGTAGTCTCATGGACAAGTTCCTCAACTTCCTTAACAACACTTCCTAACGACTTTTTATCCGCAGCCTGAGGCTCCATCAAAGGGTTAAAATATCTTATGATTTCCAGCTTTCCGTCCTTATACATCATGTAATGACCTGCCGGAAGCTTATAAATTCCCTTAAAAAAGGTTTCAGGAAGCACAGAATACTGAAATGACAGATACTGCTCCAATGCCTCCTCATTAAGCTCCCTTTTAATTTCCGGAAATTCAAGTATTCCCTTTATCTCTGAAGAAAACACCAGTCTTCCGTCATTGACGGTATAATAAAACGGCTTTATTCCAAAGAAATCTCTTGCTGCAAAAATTAAGTCCTTTTTCATATCATATATCACAAACGCAAACATTCCCCTAAGCTTATATAAAAGCTCTGCCCCATATTCCTCATACCCATGAATAAGACATTCCGTATCTGCATTATTTGCAAACTTATGACCCTTTTCAATTAACTCTTTTCTGATTTCAAGATGATTATATATTTCTCCGTTAAATACAATAACAACATCACCCGTCTCGTTAAACATAGGCTGTGAACCGTTATCAAGGTCTATTATACTAAGCCTTCTAAAACCTAATGCAACCTTGTCATTTACAAACATTCCCTCCTGATCAGGTCCTCTGTGGGCTATTTTATCCATCATCCTTTTTAAAATTTCCTTACGGCTGTCACCGCTCTCCTCCACGGCACCTGCAAATCCACTAAATCCACACATATTGCTGTTTCCTTTCTTCAATATATACTGCTATTGTATCTTAAGTTCCCTGGCTGCACTTTCCACAAGCTCCTTATCGTCCATATGATATTTTTTATCGCCGATAATCTGATAATCCTCATGCCCCTTTCCGGCAAGAACTATAACATCTCCCTTTTGTCCTATGCTGATGGCATATTTTACTGCCTGCGCCCTGTCTGCAACTGCCTTATAGCTGCCGCCTCCACGCTCCACTCCCGTTATTATATCCTTTATAATATCTTCAGGATTTTCATGTCTTGGGTTATCAGAGGTAATCACCGTAAAATCTGACAGTCCGGCTGAAACTTCTCCCATTTCAAAACGCCTGCTTCTGTCTCTGTTTCCTCCACAGCCAAAGAGTGTTATTATCCTTTTGGGATTATATTCCCTTAATGATTTAAGAATGCTCTCAAGGCTCATGGCATTATGTGCATAATCTATCATAACAGTAAAATCATCAGATACTTTTACTATTTCTGCTCTTCCCCTTATTCTAATTCCTGCCAGCACACTCTCCATAAGCTTCATATCATTAATAAAATGGCTGCATACTGCTATTGCAGTAAGTGAATTATACACATTAAACCTTCCCGGAATATCTATTTTTAACGAATACCTTTCCTTATCTCTTACTGTAAGATTATAGGATATTCCAAGAATTCCCGGCTCTGTATAAAGCTGTATATCTTGTGCCCTGAAATCGGCACCCTCGCTCATTCCAAAGGTTTCAATATCACATAATGCTCCCTCCGTCATATCCTTTGCATGTTTATCATCTATGTTGATTATTCCGTGTCTGCACTGTTTAAAAAGCCTTGCCTTGCACATCATATAATCATTAAAATCCCTATGCTCGTTTTCACCTATATGATCTTTTCCAAGATTAGTAAACACTCCGTAATCAAATATAAAGCCTGATACTCTGTGAAGCATAAGCCCCTGAGATGATACCTCCATAACCACTGCCTCTATGCCTGACTTTACCATTTTGTCAAAGGTTTCCTGTATTGTATAAGCATCAGGGGTTGTATTGACGGCTGGTATATGCTCATCTCCTATAATAGTCTCTATTGTTCCTATAAGCCCTGTTTTTATACCTGACCTTTCAAGAACCTCCCTTACCATATATGCAGTTGTTGTCTTTCCCTTAGTTCCTGTTATTCCTATGGTTTTAAGTTTGGAGGCAGGATAATTAAAATATGCGGCAGACATATACCCAAGTGCCTTTTTTGTATTATCTGTCTTTATTAGGGTTACCCCCTCCGGTATTTCATCACATAAAATATCCCTTTCCAAAATTATGGCACTTGCTCCTTTTTTTGCCACATCAGCCGCAAATCTATGTCCGTCAAAGTTAGCACCCTTAATACACACAAACACGTCTCCCTTTGACACCTTTCTTGAATCAGTAACAAGATGCTCAACATTTATTTCTTCATTTCCCTTTATCACACTGTAATCTATATCTGCCAACAGCCTTTTTAATAATCCTGCCATAAAATCCTCCATTCGCTCTAAATATCTATCTCTCCCTTACATACAGTTACTGCCGGTCCTGTCATAAACACTGTGCCGTCCTCTTCCATGTATTTTATATCAAGGTCTCCTCCAAGAAGATGCACGCATACCTCATTGTCAGTCTTTCCGTTAAGAACTCCTGCCACAACACTTGCACAGGCACCTGTTCCACAGGCAAATGTTTCACCTGAACCTCTCTCCCACACTCTCATATTAATATTTTTTCTGTCTGTCACCTGAATAAATTCCGTGTTAATCCTGTCTGGAAAAATAGGATTATTCTCAAACATGGGGCCTATCTTTTCTATGTCAATATCCTTAACAGAATCAACAAATACTATGCAGTGGGGATTTCCCATTGATACACATGTTATTCTGTACTCCTTGCCGTCTATAACCACAGGCTCGTTTTTTACAATGCTTTTGTCCCCCGGCATGATGACAGGTATAAGCTCAGGCTTTGTCTGTGCCTTTCCCATATCTACCTTTACTGATACTGCCCTGCCATCCTCGATAGTCATGTCAAGAGTCTTTATTCCTGATAAGGTTTCCACCGTAATAGTTGTTTTATCCGTAAGACCATTATCATAGACATACTTTGCAACGCATCTTATGCCGTTTCCACACATTTTCCCCTCTGAACCGTCTGCATTGTACATAGACATTTTAAAATCCGCACTTTCACTTGGACTTATTAAAATCATGCCGTCAGAGCCTATTCCAAAATGTACATCACTTACCTTTATTGCCGTTTCACTGGGATTTGGTACTTTCTCCTCAAAGCAATTTACATATATATAATCATTTCCGCAGCCCTGCATTTTTGTAAACTTCATATTTAATTCGTTCCTTTCCTGTAACGTATTTATATACTCTGCTAAGTATAAATCAACACCTGCTATTTTTCAAGATATGCCTTAAGTCTATCCATATTTTTCACAGCTTCATTATATCCCTTACTGTACAATGCTTTAAGCTTTTCCGTATCCTTTTCTAATCTGCCTATTTTTACCTTTTCCCCGGGACGTATTACAATAATTTTCCCATCAGATTCAAGCTTTCTTATATATGCAAGAGTCTTATTATATATCTTATGCCTGTTTTTAACTGCCTCTACCAAATTAGGATAATTTCTGTATTTAAGTTTTATAATTTCCAACAGCTCATTTTGTTTTTTTCTGTACTGCACATCTCTTGTAAGCACAACAACAATCTTTTTATTTCCGTCTTTTATCGCCCTTCTTACAGGTATTGAATCAGCTATACCTCCGTCAAGATATTTTTTACCATTTATATCTACCATTCTTGATAACAATGGAAGCGTAGAGGAGGCCCAAATTTTATCTATCTCTGCATCCATATCCTCAATTTTAAGATATTCGGCTTTTCCTGTTTCGCAGTTTGTTGCCACTGCATAATAGTTTATTCCCGATTGCTTAAATGCCTCATAATCATACATATTTAATTCCTTGGGAATGACTCTTAGCTGAAAATCCTTTCCAAAATAATCACCTGTTGTAATCAGACTGTAAAGACCGGCATACCTTTTGTCATTTCTGTATTTTATGTTTATTTCAAGGGCCCTGCCTCTCTGGTGTGATGCATAGCTGCACCCGTGACATGCTCCTGCTGATACTCCATATACACTTCTTAACCATATATCATTATCCATCAGGCAGTCTAAAACTCCTGCCGTAAATGCACCTCTCATTCCTCCGCCTTCCAATATTAAAGCTGCCTCATACATTGCGTCATACCCTCTTTCCTGTATAATTTAAATTATAGTATACACTAACAGTGTTTCCTAAACAATATTTTATTTGCAAAATTTTCCTATGCTTTTTACTTAAAAGATGTCGAAATTTCTGCCGCAATATGATATACTGTTTGCAGACAAGATAAAAATTTTTGAAAGGAAAGTGTATAATTTATATGGACAAATTTAAAAGCTTATTAAAAAATGTAAAAGACAAAATTATGGGCATATATACCGGTACAAACGGTATTATGGCAGCCGTAATTACTGTCACTGTCATAGCTGCCGTATCAGCAGCAGGCATAATACTTATAAAGTCATTTACGGCAGACACGGCAGATGCTGCAAATCCCCAAACCTCCGGAAATACATATGAGGAGGAAACCCTGCATACAGAACCTGAAACTACTACTGAGGAGGAAACAACAGAAGAGCCTTCCACCACTGAAGTCACAACCGGGGAAACAACTACGGTTCAGCCTGCTGCCACTGTTCCCGAAACTACAGCACCCCTGGAAACGATACCGGTTGAAGAGCTTACTACCGTTTCGGACAGTGTTGCAGAGGAATTTGATGCAAAGCAGCACGCTGCAAATCAGGCATACGAGGAGGAAACTGTAAATTTATCACAGTCTACTACCGAAAAGCCTTCTACTTCTAACCCTGCACCTGAAACCACTGCACCTGAATCTGAAACCACTGCACCTGAATCTGAGACCACTGCACCTGCCGTAAATGAGGTTGCACAGGTAGTTATGGGAATTGACGTATCAAAATGGCAGGGAAATATTGACTGGGCAAAAGTCAAATCTGACGGAATTGACTTTGTAATAATAAAGGCTGCAGGACGCTCAATAGGCAGTGACGGCTCCCTCTATGTTGATTCCAAGTTTGAACAGAATATTAAGGGTGCTCTTGCAAACGGCATACCTGTAGGCGTATATTTCTTTTCTCAGGCAATGTCTGTGAGGGAAGCTCAGGAAGAGGCATCTTTAATACTGTCTCTTATAAAGGATTACAAAATTACATATCCTGTTGTATTTGACTGGGAAACCTCAAACGGTTACCGCACATATACATCAGGACTTTCAAAGGCACAGATGAACAGTATAGCATCTACATTTTGTGACATGGTGGCTGCCGCAGGATATACTCCTATGATTTACGGCAACACATGGGATATGACCAACAGGTATAATACTCAGGAAATCTGCAGCAAATATAAGGTATGGATTGCAAGGTATGTAAATAAATATAAAAATACCGGTGTCAGATATACCATTGGAGATGATCTCCCTTCATTTGACTATTCATTCCAAATGTGGCAGTATGGAAGTACAGGTCGTGTAAATGGAATTAACGGAAATGTTGATATGAATGTAAGCTTTTTTACATATAACGGTACAGAGGTTCCTTCAACTCCTATAAAGCTTAATGTTCCAAGTGAAACTATTACTGCAAATGTGGGAACTGACGTAAATCTAATGGAAGGTGTTTATGCATATAATTCCGCAGGTCTTAATGCTACATCAAGTATTGCAGTATCAATAAAGGATGGCAGCGGTAATCTTGTAGGAACTGACACAGCGTTGAATTCTCCGGGAACATACACTGTTACATATACACTTAAGGATTTTACAGGAATAAGTAAATCTGTTAATGTAACTCTTATTGTAAGGTCTGCTCCTGTTATAACGCTTACATCAGATACCATCACTTGTGCCTTTAGCAATGTGCCTAAGAACAAATCTGAATTTGATAATATGATAATGTCAAATATTAATTCAGCATCAGATTATGAGGGCAATGATATACGCAGCCTTGTTACGGTAATATATGACAGCAGCCTTGAGGCAATGCTTGCACAAGGCACGATTACTGCCGGTACATATACTGTTACGTATACCATAACAGACAGCATGTCCCTTACTGCAACAAAAGTCCTTACCATAATAATAAAGGAGCAGGAAACAACTGCTCCGGAAACTTCTTCTGCAAGTGAGACAACCACTGAAAACAGAGAAACCTCTTCTCCCGTAACAGAGACTACTTCCTTAAATTCAGAGACTTCCTCTTCAGAAGAAACTACTTTGGCAAATCCGGAGACTTCATCATATACAGCAGAAACTTCCTATGCAAATCCGGAAACGTCATCTATGGCAGAGACTACTTGGGCAGACAAATGAAAATATATTGAATATTCACAGTAAAAAACAGGAGCTATCCTAATATGCTCCTGTTTTTCTATAATTTTCTTTTATTATTTAAATATTCCAAAAAATCCTGTAAATTCATTATAACCAATAATATGCTTTCTTTTTAAATAAATATTTGTAAAATCAATTATATAGAAATATTATTACTCTATTGAAAAGGTAACAGTGACATCTCCTCTTCCCAGTGCTTTTTCCAAACCGGACAGCTCATCAATCTTTCCAAGCCTTGTATAACTCCATGAATTGGAACCGTAGAAAAGCACAATTTGATTTCCATTGTATAAAACAATATCTCCCGGCTGTGTTGTAGTTTGACTGTTGCTGGCAGGCAGATTTTTCCCCAGAGAACCTACCTTCTCAAAACCTGAATAATCTTTCATACTGATAACCACAGGTGATGTTTTCATCATCTCTACAAAAGCGTCAACTGCTTCGTTCTCTTCCAAAGTTGCTGTAAAGTTCATGTTTCCAACCTGTACATTCATTTTCATCGTCTCATTATCCTCCTCATCTCCTTCACTTCCCAACTCTTTATCCGATGGTGTTTGAACAGAAGAAATTATATCTTCAGTTGATGCACCTGTAATTTCATCTTGCAAAGCATCCGTGGTGCCACAGGCATAAAAAGAGTATATCAATAATATATACACAGAAAAAACAAAGAGTTTCTTCACTGCAGTTTCCTCCTTCCTATAATGATTCACCTTGAACAAATTCTGTCTTTCCTGAAATTCAAATACTGTTCAGTCTCCTTCACAATAGAAAATACATTTATGCACAGATACAAGACTCTCCTGCTGCTTTTTTAGGCTTTCGTATCACAATTTCTCCCTTTGCATTTTCGTCATCTACAATGATTTCCTTCACCTCCGGCACTATAATGCGGCCATTATAAGGATTCTTAATGCTAATTATTGGCGTAGTGATTGTTGCCTGCACCTCCGACCGCTCAAAAGCCAAATCTGTATCAATCATCTCGCAATTTATAAGTTTAAGGTTTTTGCAGTAGCATAGAGGCTGTGTCCCCATAATTCTGCAATTTTCAAAAGTTACATTATCACAATACCATGCTAGGTACTCTCCCTTGATTACACTGTTTTTCACTATAATATTTTTTGCATGCCAAAAAGCGTCTTTTGTGTCAAAGACACAATTTTCAAACACGGAGTTTTCTATGTACTGGAAGGAGTATTTTCCCTTCATTTTCACATTGGTAAAATCCAAATTCCCGGAACGCATCATAAAATATTCACTTTCCACAGTGGAATTCTCTATATTTATTCCCTGTACCGACCAGCCAAACTCCGGTGAAATAATATGGCAGCCGCTTATAGTTACATTTCTGCATTCCCGAAGAGCTTTAATACCGTGAAGCCTGGTATCTGCAATGGTAATATCATAGGAGTACCATAGTGCCGCCCTGCATAACCGGGTCATTTCTGAATCATAAATTTTTAACCCGTTATTATGCCAAAAGGGATATCTTAAATTAAAATAGCAGTGTTCCACCTGCACGCCGCTGCATTCCTTAAATGCACTTTCACCATCAGCGGGACCGTCAAAAACGCAATCCTTGACTAATACATCCTTGCTGCCATAAAGTGCACGTTCCATATCAAATGTTTGATTTTCAATAACTTTCATGTTTTTCCTCCTTGTAAACAGAATTTAAGAATGTTTTTATTTTTATGTATTCCCGGTTAATCTGTGCATCATGGTAATACAGGATAATACGGTTCTGCTGTAAAGTATAAATCTAAAACAATAAAATAGCAAATACTTATATTTTATACAATTCAATAATTGTTTTCTATAGAATTCCATGC
>CALWSG010000047.1 GCA_944384155.1 uncultured Lachnospiraceae bacterium
ACTGAGCATACTACAACTTTTTTATTTATGTATAATTATTACCGATACTTATTGTTCAAAACATCTTATTTATAAATATATCATAATTAACAAAAAATTCAAATATATTTTATCTATGTATAACTAACCTATAATGTATCATCACTGCTTTACCATATTTTGTAATAATAACTGTATTCCTAAATATTTATAAAAACAGCGGAAAGCCTTTTATTACTGGCTTTCCGCTGTTTTTACTTTAATGAGACATCGGGGATTCGAACCCCGGACAACTTGATTAAAAGTCAAGTGCTCTACCACCTGAGCTAATATCCCATATATTTACTTTTTGCAGGCTCAAATTCTTAGTCCCGCAGACAGGGCTAGTTGGATTCGAACCAACGAATACAGGAGTCAAAGTCCAGTGCCTTACCGCTTGGCGATAGCCCTACATTTTTCAATGTAAAAGGTGGATAAAGGGATTCGAACCCTTGGCCTCCAGAGCCACAATCTGGCGCGCTAACCAGCTGCGCTATACCCACCATAGCCACCTAGGGACTTGTCCCCGGAATGTGCCCGAAGGGATTCGAACCCCCGACCCACGGCTTAGAAGGCCGTTGCTCTATCCAGCTGAGCTACGGACACACATTCAACATATTATAAAACATTACCTGTTTATGGCAATGTTAAAGCGGGTGATGGGAATCGAACCCACGTATCCAGCTTGGAAGGCTGGTGTTCTACCATTGAACTACACCCGCAGAATGGTTATAAGTCGGGGTGACAGGATTCGAACCTGCGACCTCTTGATCCCAAATCAAGCGCTCTAGCCAAGCTGAGCCACACCCCGAAAGGCTTTTATTCACTTTACTCTGTGCCTTGCTTTTATTCTTTCACCGCAACGCAAGATACATTATATAACATGAGCTTTACCTTGTCAACAACTTTTTTTATTTTTTTATCTTTTTCCATTAAATGCTTTTACGAAGCGTGTATCATTAAAAATTAACGTAATTCAGGGTATAATGTGCATCTCCGTACTTATCTACCTCCATCATCATATATGTAGGAATCCTGCCATCCTGTCTTGGATATGATATACTTCCGGGATTTATTATAACTATATCTTCTCTTATATCCAGCATTGGCCTGTGAGTATGTCCATACATGACTATATCGACTCCCCTCTGCTTCGCTTCGTCTACAAGTCTTTCTACCCCCATAGACACATAATAATAATGTCCATGAGTGAGAAAAACCTTATATTTGTCTATATTAAACACCATTTCTCTGTCCAGCCGGGAAAAAAAATCATTATTGCCTGCCACAATAAACAACGGACATTCGGCAATTTTGCTTATATAATCCTCATACCCTTCAGCATCTCCACAGTGTATCATTAAATCTATGGGCTTTACTTTGTTGAGAACCTTTTCAATATTCTCATTGTGTTTATGTGAATCACTAACAATCAATACCTTCATTTTTTAACTTTTCCTTCATCAAACGTAATGCTTTGCCTCTATGGCTTATCCTATTCTTCACATCCGGCTCCAGCTGTGCCGAAGTAAGAGAATACTCAGGAACATAAAATATAGGGTCATACCCGAAGCCGTTTTCGCCCCGTTCCTGATAATCAATAAGCCCCTCTATGGTTCCTCTTGATGTAAGAATTCTCCCGTCAGGAAATGCAGTTGCAATAACACACACAAACCTGGCACTTCTCTCATCTCCCTTGGCATTCTCAAGATTTTTAATTATAGCAGCATTTTTTATTGAATATGGTGTATCCTCCCCCAAATATCTTGCTGAATACACTCCCGGCTGCTTATCCATATAATCAACCTCAAGCCCTGAGTCATCTGCCATTACTATTTCCCCCGTCATCTCACATATAGTTTTTGCCTTAATAATAGCATTCTCCTCAAAAGTGGTTCCATTCTCCTCTATATGAACCTCAAGCCCTTCCTCCTTAAGGGATTTTATCTTGTGGCTTATATCATGCATTATTTCTCTTATTTCCTTCATTTTGCCCTCATTTCCTGTGGCAAATATAATTTTATTTACTTCCATGGTTTCCTCCATTTCTATTCAGACCGCTTCATTATATATGACTATATTTATTAATTTTCTCCTGTAACAGGTATATTTACATCAGAAGTATATGCCTTAAGGCATATGTTACAGCTTTTTTCCTCCATCTCCTCTGTTCTGAGCCATTTGGACGGACCAAGCTTTATATATCCGTGACCGTCTGACAGGTCTACACTTTCTGTCCTGTAATCGCTTGCATACTCCACTGCTACAGGTTTTTTCGTGTTAGGTGTATTAATATCTACAACTATAGCATATTGCTGGTCTTTATTCAATGTAATTATCTGGTCAAGCTCCACCGTGTAATAACCTGCATTGGAAAAGCTTCCTGATGCTACAGATATTAGATTTCCTTCAAGTGAAGATGTATCCTGAAAATTCGTGCAAATATATACGGTATAAGTAGTATCAACTCCCACTGCGTAAAATCCAACTGCCTTTAATGTTTCCTTTCCTCTTGCCGTATATACATTTGCAAAGGTTGCATATTCCCTGTCACAGCCTAAATATCCTACCCAGCCGCATAAATCCGACTGATATATATTATCATAATTGTTTGTATCTTCAACCTTCGTATACACCACATTATGCATTCCTATATTTGAATCATAATATGAAATATAAAATATGCCATTGTCTCCAAATTCCTCTCCCCAACTGTTTTGGCATATAAACGCACCATCACTTTCTATATCTGCATTAAAATTTTCCTTTGGATAATTATCATCCCAGCCTACTATAACTATATCATGGTTTGGTTTATTTTCTCCTATATAACAGTAAGCATTATTGTCTCTATTGTAATATTTTGAATAGCTTCCATTATACGGAAGTGACATATATATCGAGCTTTGCACTCCTCCATACTTATAAACCATCTTTTTTATAGTTTCAAAGTCTTTTGCCTCTATTATCTGTGCCTCCTGTACATGCACAACCTCCTCAAGTGTCTCATCTGTTTTACCATCACCATAAGGGTCATCCTCTGCACTGACCGGTCCCTGCCATGAAGTAAGATATGCCATTGCCATGGCATATTCCCCTCCCTGAAACTGATTAAGATTAAAGGAATTGGCAAGTGACATATGGTCTGCGGCAAATGTCATTCTATTCTCAGGCAAAAGTGTTGTCTCTAATGCCGTCAGTGCAGCAAATGCCCAGCATGTTCCATACTTTCCCTGATCCTTTATCTCTGTCATTTTTCCTGCATCAACATAATTGTATGCATAAGGAATACTTCTTCCGTCAGGATTATCATTAATAAGAGTTGCCTGATTTGAAGCCATATCCCATGTATATGTATATTCAAACCCCTGTATTATTGCCTCCAGAGGCACGTAAAGAGTATCTCCTATATTCTGTGGCAGACTGCTTATCATATATAAACCGTCATTTATTTCAATTTCCCCTGAGCCCACTGTAAGCTTTATGGTATTTACACCTCTCTCTATCACAAGAGTTGTCCCATTATACAGATTTACCGCACAGTCAAAAACATCGCTTATAATATCCATAGGTATCATAAGGGTTAGTGACGAATCCATATAAATATTATATTTATTCGTATTTACTGATACACCATCTATATATAAAGATATATTCTTATGATTTATACTCATGGCAATGGCTTCCTTCCAATGCTCCGGCACCTCCTCATAAACATATCCCTGACTGATGTATTCAGCCTTAACTATATTCTTATATCCTGCAAACAGTACAAGAAAAACAAATACTGTACATAAAAAATAAAATAATTTACTCCTCAATGCTATCCCTCTTTATTTTAGGTGGTTTTTTACCCATAAACTGATAATAATATGTTTTTATCATACCATTATATATCTTTCTGTTTCTGTCTGCCTTTATCCCCATATATTTTTCCGTATCCTCATATGATGTTATAATATATGCTGACCAATCTTGCAGATTTTTAAATCTTTCCCCTATTGTCTTATACAGCATGGGTAAATTTGCTTTTTCCTCAAGTCTTTCTCCATATGGAGGATTTGTGATTATAAAACCGTATTTTTTATTATGGCTTAAATCCCTTATATCTCTTCTCTGGAAATGAATAAGCTTGTCCACACCTGCCATCCGTGCGTTTTGTCTTGCTATCCCAACCATATCATCATCAATATCATAGCCTTGAATGTCAGTGTCAACATTAATATCTATCATATCATTTGCCTCGTTTACGGCGTTATACCACTCCTTTTTATTTATAATATTTCTCCAGTATTCTGCCGTAAAAGACCGGTTCATTCCCGGTGCAATATTCGCAGCCATCATCGCTGCCTCTATAGGAAATGTGCCGCTGCCACAAAAAGGATCTAACAATATTCTGTCTTTATTCCATGGAGTAAGCATTATAAGTGCAGCCGCCAATGTCTCAGATATAGGTGCCTTGGAGGAAAGTTTTCTGTACCCTCTTTTATGAAGAGAATCTCCCGTTGTATCCATGCCTACAACCGCCTCGTCCTTAAACATAAATACTCTGACAGGATATTGTGCACCTTTCTCCTCAAACCACGTTACATTATATTTTTCCTTCAGCCTTTCCACCATAGCTTTTTTTACTATTCTTTGTATATCCGATGGGCTAAACAATTTGCTTTTTATGGAAGAAGCCTTTGTAACCCAGAATTTGCCGTCAACAGGTATAAGCTTCTCCCACTCTATTGATTTTATTCCTTCAAAAAGCTCATCATATGTCTCCGCTTTAAATCTTCCGGCCTGTATAAGTATTCTCTCTGCTGTACGCAAAAAAATATTTGCCCTGCATATAGCCTGTGCATCTCCCTCAAAGGTTACCCTGCCATCCTCCACAGATAATATTTCATATCCTAAATCCGTAATTTCTCTTTTTAATACCGCCTCAAGGCCAAAATGGCATGGTGCCATTAACTTATATTTTATCATGCTTCCTCTTTCTATATGCTTTTATTTTCTGATGTTTTAATTTTATGATGATGATACTACTTTGTCAATTATTTTATGGTTTTTGTTTAAGCCTTTCATATGCAGTAATTCCTCCCAATGTATTTATTACCTCATATCCTCTTTTCATTAGTTTTTTTGCTGCCATTATACTTACTCCCCCATGCTCACAATATAGCACAAGCTTTTTATTATAAGGAATATATATACTCTCATTTATTACGCTTTCATACGGTATATTAACAGCTCCTTCTATATGATATTTAATATAATCCTTTCTTTCTCTTAAATCAATTATCATATATTCCATATTGTTTATATATTTTTCTATTTCCCTCATACTTATATTCTCTATAGTTTTCATGTGTGTTTTCCTCTATATTATCTCTTACTTTATTTTATTAAATAAAGCATTAAAGTTTACAATATTTGCAAGTAATTTCCTCTAAAGATTATTAAGGCAATAAAACAGCAAAAATGCCGCAGGCATCACCCACGGCATTTTTATTTTAGCTTTAAAGCACATTAAAAATTATAGTTGCTGTTCTGTGTCTTATTCTTGCTTGTGTCATTCTGAGAATTCTTAGAAGTGCTTCCATTGCTGTTCTGTGTCTTATTCTTGCTTGTATTCTGGCTATTGTTCTGATAGTCATTCTGAGTAGAGTTTTTGCAGTTCTGACTGTTATTCTGTGAATTCTTTGATGTTGACATAATAATTACCTCCATGACTGTTTTATATACTTTTTAAGTTACACAATTAGTATTCCTAAAATACATTTTTTTATGTAAAAAATTTTTTGCACTTTTTTTTAAAAAAACAGTTGCATTTTTCGACAGTTTATATTACAATATGCTTGTAAAAAGAAATAACCCTTCAAATGTTTCTTTTTATGTTATAACCCCTTATTAATTATTTATACTCCCCTCAATACCTCGTGGCTCCCCCGCGAGGTATTTTCTTTGTATAATTAAATTCTCTCCTTGTCTCTTAATAATCATGTCTGTCACTTGAAGTCTATAAAACAGCAAAAGGAAGCTGTCATAAATCAAGCTTCCTTTAAATACTATATATTATTTTCTTTTTGATGAATTTATCAGTGAAATAATTAATCCGAAAAGCAAGGCTATAAGTGCTATCGGCAGTACTACCTTAACCATAATCCATGATATTCCCCACACAATAAGAATAGCTATTGCCACCACAAAAATTATGGCAATAATAGCAACAATTTTAGCAGCTATTGGATTTACACTCTTTCCGTTTATTGAAAGGTTTATTGACTTCTTTTCTGTACCTTCATAATCCCCCCGCTCCCGGGAAACAGAATCATAAAAAGCATACTCCGTTTTACCTGCTTTATAGTCATGCCTGTCTATAATGGACTTTGCTATAAGTCTTGGATTTCCAAGCTTTGCCGTGACATCTTCTTCACTGTAGCCTTTTTTTAATTCTTTATCTATATAACTGCTATAATAACTTATATGCTCATAGGCATCTGAGTCATCCATGTATTCCCTCAATGCCTCTGAAAGCTTTTTCAAAAATTCAGCCTTACTCAACCTTATTTCCTCCTAATTGCAAAAAGTCCACAGGCAAGAAACTTCCCGTCTGTGGATTTTCTAAACGTGCGTGAGAGGATTCGAACCCCCGACACCTTGGTCCGTAGCCAAGTGCTCTATCCAGCTGAGCTACACACACATAATAACTGTTTTGCACAGCAGATATATTTTACTTGGTTTATCAAAAAATGTCAAGCAGTTTTACTTATAATTTTTGTTTTCATTTAAAATTTTCCAGTTTCCATTTTAGCCTTGACAAATCTTTATATTTAACTATACTTATTTTTATTACTGAAGAATTGGAGCGTCAAAATGACTAAAAATAAAAAGCTTATAAGACTTATATTTATTGCAATGATGATAGCAATAGGTGTTGTTATTTCTCCTATATTAAGGGTTGAGGGAATGTGTCCAATGGCACATCTTATTAATGTAACCTGTGCTGTATTCTTAGGTCCTTTTCCGGCCTTTTTATGTGCTGCCCTTATTGGCATCATAAGAATGATTTTTATGGGAATACCTCCCCTTGCACTTACGGGAGCCGTATTCGGAGCATTTTTCTCAGGTCTTTTCTATCGTCTGTCAAAGGGAAAGCTTTTGTTTGCCGTTATAGGTGAAATATTTGGAACCGGCATTATCGGTGCCTTAATTTCATATCCTGTTATGGCATTTATATGGGGGCGTGACGGTCTTACATGGTTCTTCTATGTTCCTTCTTTTATTGCAGGAACATTAATAGGAGGAAGCATTGCATTTATACTTCTCAAGCAGCTTAATAAAGCAGGGCAGCTTGCTAGAATACAAAAACTGCTAGGCTCTGAGGTCTATCACAGTGACAATGATATACTTAAAGATGCTTTGGCTATTGGCTTTGGGGCACCTATTGCATACCTTGCAGTTCTTGTTGCTGAAAATAATATTATTAAAAGTTCCCAAGGCTTTATACCTTATATTAAGGTTATTGCCGCATTAATGTTTATTGCAGGTGCAATAATATACTATATGGTGAAAAAGGCAGGGACAAACAGAAACAAAGAAAACTAAGCTCCCAGTGTAACCATACGAAAGGATTTTTTATTTCTTATGACTGAAGACTTTTATAAATCATTTAAAGACAGCATAGAAACGGTAATGTGTGATATAAAAGAAAATTCACCTCTTATACATTGTATCACCAACCCAATATCCATAAACGACTGTGCAAATGTAATTCTTGGTCTCGGTGCCAGTCCCATTATGGCAGAGCATCCAAAGGAGGTTTCCGAAATAACAAGATTATCTTCTGCCCTTTGTCTTAATATCGGCAATATAACAGATGCACGAATGTCCTCCATAATGATTTCAGGACAGACTGCATATGAAAATAACATTCCCTCTGTTCTTGATATAGTAGGAATTACCTGCAGCACCTTAAGATATGATTTTATCACTAAGTTTCTCGAAAAAGTAAAGCCTTCTGTCATTAAGGGAAATCTTTCGGAAATTAAAAAGCTGGCTCAAAGCAGAGCAAGCTATATAGGCATAGATTCAACTGAAAAACTGGATACGGAAAATGATTTAATGGAAGCTGTATCTATTGTCAAAGACCTTGCCGCTCACACAGGCTGTACCATTGTAGCATCAGGCATGACAGATATTATATCAGATGGAAATCTGGCAGCCTGCATTTACAACGGCTCACCTGCCATGTCACGAATTACAGGCACCGGCTGCATTCTTAATGTTGTTATAGGCACCATGCTTGCATCACAATATTCTAATACAATGGAAAAATCAGTTCTTGCCACTGCCATTTTGGGAATATGCGGCGAAATTGGGTATTCTTTAAGCATAAACGATAAATCTCCATTACAGCTCGGCACATATCACATGAACCTGTTAAATGCATTATCTACGATCTCTCCTTATGACATAAAAGAAAGGGTGAAAATCAAAATTATTTGATTTTCACCCTTTAACCCTTATATTAATGGGTAACATTATTAAGCCATTTATATGTCCTATATCTCCATGTGCTTATAGGAATCTTAAATATTTCATCACTTAACAGTATTAAATATACTGCCATGACAGGAAGCTTTAATACAAATGCAGCTATAAATCCCAGAAGAATAGAAATTCCCCACATACAAGATACATCTATAATAAGTCCTATCTTTGTATCTCCTCCTGCCCTGAATACTCCAACTATCATAGTAGTATTAAATGTCTGTGCAATAACATAATATGCCATAACAAGCATCATGAGGGATAGATACCCTTCTGCCGTATCTGTAAGCCTCATTGCTCCCATTGCTATTGGTCTTGCTATAAGCACAATAATGCTTCCTGCCAATCCGCTTACAATACTCATTTTAACAAATTTTCTGCCATACTCTCTCGCTCTCTCAATATTGCCTTCACCTATAGTCTTGCCAAGCATAATAGCTGCTGCACCTGCTATTCCAAATGACATAACCATGGCAAGCTGTCTTACCACCTGGGTTACTGAATTTGCTGCCACTGCGCTGCTTCCCATATGTCCAAGTATTGCCGTTACAGTAGAGCACCCAAGCCCCCACATAAGCTCATTTATAATAACAGGACCTGAATATCTGATAAAATCCCTATTAAGTTCTCTGTCCTCTGTTTTTAAAAAGCTGATTTTAAATTTAAAAACATCATTTACTTTTCTGTCATAATATATAACAATAAGCAGCTCAATAAATATAGCGGCCACAGTACCTATTGCAGCACCTCTTATACCCATCTGAGGCTTTCCGAATATTAATATTGCATTGATAATAATATTTGCTATCAGTCCTGAAAGATATACTATGGTTGATATTTTAACTCTCTCAACACTTCTCATTATATTAAGGTATGCTATATTAATAGACAAAATAATGTAAGATAATCCTACTATTCTTAAATACTTGCTTCCCTCTTCAATGACCTGGCTGTCATTTGTAAGTATACTCATAATTACCTGTGGAAATAAAACAGTAACTATTGTAAACACGGCTCCCACTGCAAGAGAAAACTTCAATGCTATTCCCAAAACCTTTTCTATGGTTCTTATATCTCCTTTTCCCCAGTATTGTGCCACCAATACAGAAGCTCCTGATGTTATACCAAACAAAATAAGACTCATTACAAACTGAACCTGGCTGCCAAGAGACGCTCCCGATAACACCTTTTCTCCAACAGCACCAAGCATTATAACATCTGTAGATGAAATTCCAACATTCACCAGATTTTGCAATGCCATGGGAATAACAAGTGCAAACACCGATTTATAAAAATTGCTGTTATTATTCATTTTCACTTTCCTCTATACGTTTTTATTTTCACTTGCATTTCCAGTATGCCACACTGTACGGCTTTAATTCACTGCCGCCGCCAAAGTCATGCTCTTTTCCTGACACTAAATCATCTGCAAGACCATAGCCTGCATTAAAATGTGCAACATAAGGACTGTCTGATGCATTAATTGCAATAATAATCTTTTCACCCTGATACTCTCTTGAAAATACATACTGATGATTTGTAAGAACAAGGGTATTATAATCGCCATACCAAAGTGCTTTTTCCTCCGCCCTTGCCTTGGCAAATGCACTTATATAATCTGTAAGGTCATTCCATTCAGGCTTTTCATATGATTTTCTTATTTCTCCGTCACTTCCTCCTGCCTTAACTCCCTTTGCTCCCCACTCGCTGCCGTAATATACACATGGTATACCGGGCATGGCAAACATAAGTCCGAATATAAGAGGAAGATGTTTCTCGTTTGTAAGTGTAGAGGCTATTCTGTTTACATCATGATTGTCTACAAAATTCAAAAGATGCTTACCCCTGTACAGGCACCACTGTTCTCTGCCAAACTGCCTTTGAATGCTGTGGGCAATTTCAAACATATTCATTGAATTAAAGCTTGAATACAGTCCCTTATAACACTCGTAGTTTGTAGCAGAATGAAGCATTTCATCATTTACAATGGTGTTATAATCTCCGTGAAGCATTTCTCCAAGCAGGAAGAACTCCTCCTTAAGCTCTGATGTAAATTTCTTAAGCCTTTTCATAAACTCATGGTCAAGACAATATGCTACATCAAGACGAAGCCCGTCAATTCCAAAATCCTCCACCCACATCTTTATGCTGTCAAAAAGATATGATACTACCTGCTCATTTCTAAGGTTAAGCTTTACAAGATTATAATATCCCTCCCAGCCTTCATACCAAAAGCCGTCGTTGTAACAGCTATTTCCTTCAAAGCTCACATGAAACCAGTCCTTATACTGACTATTCTGCTTTTTCTCCTGTAAGTCCCTAAATGCAAAAAATCCTCTGCCAACATGATTAAACACACCATCAATTACAACTTTTATTCCATTTTCATGAAGTGCCTTTACCACATCTGCAAAATCATTATTTGTACCCAACCTTACATCTATCTTTCTATAATCTCTTGTATCATATCCGTGAAAATCGCTGTCAAAAACCGGTGAAAAATAAATTGCATTTATACCCAGCTTCTTCATATGAGGAATCCACTCTTTTACCTTTCCAATTCTTGACACTGTAACACCGTCATTTTCATATAATGCATCGCAAAATCCCAAAGGATATATCTGATAAAATACTGCTTCCTTATACCACATATCTCTTTCCTTTTCATTAATTATATTTTTCTATTCTTATCGGCTTTTTTTAAAGCAAAAACGGCATGAACCTCAATTAAATTAAGGCTCACACCACTTAAAGAATAATGCCGGCGACCGGAATCGAACCGGTACGGGAGGTAAGTCCCGCAGGATTTTAAGTCCTGTGCGTCTGCCAGTTCCGCCACGCCGGCATACGTAATTATATGCTTTTATCTAGTGCTTTATACACTAAAATGGGACCTACAGGGCTCGAACCTGTGACCCTCTGCTTGTAAGGCAGATGCTCTCCCAGCTGAGCTAAGATCCCAAATCCAACTAAAAATTAAACTAAACAATAAAAAATAATAAACGACCCGAATGGGACTCGAACCCACGACCTCCGCCGTGACAGGGCGGCGCTCTAACCAACTGAGCCATCGGGCCAAAAAGTAAAACTAACCTTTAAAATAACAATAATATATATGATAAATAATGGACCTTCGGGGACTCGAACCCAGGACCGACCGGTTATGAGCCGGTTGCTCTAACCAACTGAGCTAAAGGTCCATATATTAAGAATATATTTTTTATATTCTCAAAGCCGACAATCGGACTTGAACCGATAACCTGCTGATTACAAATCAGCTGCTCTGCCAATTGAGCCATGTCGGCATATTTAATTATAAGTGACTCCGACGGGAATCGAACCCGTGTTACCGCCGTGAAAGGGCGATGTCTTGACCGCTTGACCACGGAGCCAAAAAAACTCCCCGAGTAGGACTCGAACCTACGACCTAACGGTTAACAGCCGTGCGCTCTACCGACTGAGCTATCGAGGAATATAATCTTATACTAAAGGCTTTATACCTTCAAAACTACACACTAAATATTCATCCTTATTCTCTCCGAACTCTTCTTCCCTTCCTTTGGTCAAGTCCTCGACCTATTAGTATCAGTCAGCTTAACACATTACTGTGCTTAC
>CALWSG010000048.1 GCA_944384155.1 uncultured Lachnospiraceae bacterium
ATATTTCTGTAACTGTGGGATATTCCTCTTTGCGTTCTCCCTGTACCGAAACTTCACCCTCTGCTACGCTGACGGGCTTTTTTATCTCCTCTTTATTTTTTGTTTCCTTATTGCTGCAGCCTGCCAAAAATAAAAATACGCATACTTGCATTAATACTATCGATTTTTTTATCCCCATAAGTACCTCACTTATTACTCTATCTTTATGTACTCAGCATCTCCCGTCTCTATTTTTCCTTTGTCAAGATAATATATTTCGTTTTCATCATCACTTTCTGCACCATACAAAATATAATCACTACTTATACAAAGAATCCCTTGGGATACATGCACATCCAATTCTATTGTATATACCATTTCTCCGCTATAATTCAGTACCTCAAAATTAAATTTGTCATCCTGATTATCCTTACAATTTACATATACATAGTTTTCATCTACGTTAAAATTATAACAGTTGGCATATTGACTGCTTTCAAGATTTGCAAAAAGCTCTTCCTCTCCCGTATCAGGATTGTATCTGTATATGTCATGACTCTGCCAATCCTTTTTGTACAGAATCCCACTTCCAAGTATTCCCAAATCCTCAAATGCTATTGTTCCTATATCTATTTTTTCACTTTCCAGTGATTCTGTATTAAATCTGTATACTTCCCCAAAGCCTTCACTGTCCCCCTTAACATAATAAACATATGAACCCTTTGCCATCAGTGAAACCTGCTGATAATCCGAGCCTATGGGCATATATGCCAGACATTTTTCATCCTCCTTCAGTGTTTCAAGATTCATTCTTCTAAGGCAGTTGCTTCCATAATTATAAAAGCTCTCACCCTCGTACTTTACTCCTGTATCATATATGTAATACAGATAACCCCTGTGCTGTATACAGTTTACCCTGAATATTGTTGTTGAAGCAAATGCTCCGTCATAGCCTACTATAGTGTAAAGAGATGTAATAAATGTCCTCTCTGAGCCGTCGGCAGACACTCTGTACATATTTAAATCAATAAGAAAAACATCACCCTCCCCCTCTCTGCTCTCCGCCATCAGTACATATAAACTGCCATTGTAATAAAAAATATTTGATATTCTTGCAAAATAAGCATTACATTCATAATCATATTTTTCATGAGGGCATTCCGGCTTATTGCACATGATACTTACACTTTTTGTTGTCTTATCAAATACCTTTAGTATATTACCCACACTACTGACAAAATATATACTGTCTTCCGATTCTGCCTGCAAATAATGACTCATCATATAATACTGACAATCCGTATTAAAATTAAATTCCTGACTTTCCTTTACCGGGGTAAACTCTGATATTTCTGTAACTGTGGGATATTCCTCTTTGCGTTCTCCCTGTACCGAAACTTCACCCTCTGCTACGCTGACGGGCTTTTTAATCTCCTCTTTATTTTTTGTTTCCTTATCGCCGCAGCCTGCCAATACTGTACACATAAGAATTAAACCAACTAATACTCTGCCTTTTTCTTTCATAAAGCCTCCTCATTAATGATTTATAATTGTTATACAATACCCTTTAAGTTGCCCCAAAGACTTAATACCTTTTATACGCAAAACATTTGCATACTTAAAATATTTCAGTCCTTGGGACACATTTTCTTAATTCATGCTTGTCATCATCCGCTTATATAAGACAAAATTATTACTGCTGACTCCGTACCAGCCTTCATTATATGCTTTTGTATATGTTTTTCCGCTTCCTATAATTTCAACAAATGATGAAGTTTCATTTAATGAAGCTGTTCTTACACTTCCTCCTCCATAACTTTTTATATCTGTTTGATATTCTACATAACTTCCTCTTAAAGTATATTTACAATAATGTTTCATAACCAACCATGTTGCACTTGATGCAGTTACACTTCCTGTCAACTTGTATATTACATTGGTACTTGTGTTGCTTGTTGTAACTGTTGGAACCGAAACATTATATGTAATGGCATATGCCGATATTGTATAGGACATGCATAATATTACTGCACATATTAATGAAACTGTTCTTTTAACTGCTTTTTTATTAAACATAACATCCTCCATTTCTAAGCATTTGTGTTGATTAAAATGCTTCTTTTGCTGTTCTTACACATTTCAACATTTGTTTCCGGACATTCTTAACATTATTATTCTGTTTTATCACCACCACTAATATAAATTGTCTAATACCACGTTCACCTGATAAAGCTTTATCTGTCTTTACTATAACCTGCTAATATAGCACATGTCAATTATAACTTGTCTAACGGTCATGTATCTTGTTTAATGGGTTTTTAAAGCCGAATTCCTTTAATACGATTTCATCTTAAATGCCATAAATGTTCTTTCGAAATCACCTTTTCTCCGCCTTGATACCTTTATAAGCCTGTCACTAATATGTATATTGCCTTTCTCGTAATCATCTATCCACATCATATTAACTATATATTGTCTGTTTATCCTATAAAATATTCCGCTGTTTTCCACTATACTCATTGCTCCGCTTAAGGATATCTCATTTCTATATCTTTCTGTGTCTGTATAGTATAATACAGAACTGTTATATGCCTCTATATATCTTATATCTTTCTGCTTTATAAATATACGCAGCCTGTTTTTATAACATTCTATATCTTCCGTCCCTGCATTCTCAATCATTACATATTTCAGCATTTCTTCTACTTCCTGAGCTTCAAAATTACTTGTAAGAAGTCTTTCAGCACTTATGATAAAGGCTTTTTTATAATCAGTGTCAGTATCTGCCATTGCAATAATATGACATTTTTTATTTTCACTTTTTATTTTTCTCCCAATATCCATATCTTTTGCGTGCAGCATTCCCATATTAAGAAATACCGCATCAGTCTTAATGGCTTCTCTCAATATATATTCTGTGTCATTAATGCTGTTTACTTCACACTTAGTATTACTGCGTTTTAAAATATCATCAATCACCTGTTTCAAATGCAGACAGTGTATTGCGTCATTGCTGCAAATTAATATACGCATAGTAAACCTCCCTCTTTATTATTCTACACACAATTAAAACATCAAACATAAATACTCTGCCGATCTAAAAAAATTAATTCTTTATATTAATTATATCACTGCTTTTCATATTAAACAAACATTTTTATATTTAAAGACTCTTAATACACTTTAATTAAATACAGCACCACAAGATGGAGAGGATATATTACGTAAAAAAGCATTTGAATGCATTTGTTCTTTATATTATTTTTTCCTGCAGCTTCATTTTCATTTGATTTTGATTCTCCGTAAGATTTATTTCCCGAATATAAAAGTATTGGAATCATTGCCAGTACTGCATACTTTTGGGAGCCTGTTCCTCCTATTCCCATTACAAGATTAATAATACCTATAAATACAGTCATAAGCCAAGGGCTTCCTCTGAATAAATAAAAACAGTAAATCATCAACACTCCGTATGCTGAATAATCTGTTCTTAAAAACATTGCGGCAAGCATTCCGGCAATACATACTGCAAAACCCTTTGAGGCATCATTTACCATATAAGCACAATATATTACTACCAGTCCTAGAAACAATGTAAAAAACACATTTTGGTCATTAAATTCCAATAATTGTCCTGAAATTGCCAAATCAAAAGGAATCTCCGATATAATTGCAAAAATAAGCAGCCGTATGCCGTATTTGTATATGTTACGTGTATGCAGCATTCCCTCTGTTATAAGAAAACAATATATTGGAAATGACAATCTTCCTATATACCTTAATATTCTGTACTGGGGCAGCAGTATAGCACCTATATGGTCTGTAATCATTAACATAAGTGCCAGAATTTTAAGACCATTTCCGCTTATACCGTACCTTTTAATAAAATCACTGTTTAACAGCATTTTTAATAGCTCCCGATTCTATATTTTGCTCTTCCTCCAACACCACTATAGTTCTTGCCGGAACATTTACTGTTCTGTCCTTAATCAGACTGTCAGTATTTACCTGTGAATCTGTAATAAATACAATCTTCCACTTTGTACCTGTTCTGACTTCAGGTATGTTAAATTCAACATCCTCCCAGTACATATTAAAGGCTGCATATACGCTTTTTTCGTTATCCCCATATTGACCGTTATATAATACTCCAAGCTGTCTGCTTCCGTATGAAAAGTCGGTTCTCCATGGGTCTGTTCCGTGAAATGACATATCCGGAACACCTAAAGATAAATAATCAGCATTTTTAGGCTCCTCCTTGAAATGAAGAATTTTATGACCTTTTCTAAATCTTACAAGCTCACCCACGTAATCAAATATCTCTTTATTTGACTTTAACATATTCCAGTTTATCCATGATATTTCGTTATCCTGACAATATGGGTTATTATTGCCCCTCTGGCTTCTTCCCATCTCATCTCCTGCATACAGCATAGGTGTTCCCTGACTTATAAATAATATGGTAAGAGCATTTTTTATCTGCTTGATTCTAAGCTCCTTTATTTTTTTCTTTCTTGTTGCTCCTTCAACACCGCAGTTCCAGCTATAATTATAATCAGTTCCGTCATTATTATTTTCACCGTTTTCCTCATTATGCTTTCTCTCATATGATACATTATCCATAAGAGTCAGTGTATAATGATTAGCCAGGTAATTAATTATGCCGCAGCTTGCCGGATTTCTCTTAAGCTTTTCAGCCACGCCTCCTGTTTGTCCCTCATCACTTTTAATAAATCTTCTTATATTTACCATAAAATCATCATTAAATATTGCAAGACGTTTATTCTTAAAAGCTTCCCTTACATTAAAATGGTTTACCACATCCCACATATCAGCAAATATTTTTATGGTTCCAAGAACAGGATCCTCCTTAATCATTGCCACAGGTGCAACCTCCATATTTACATGGACTCCGTCAATATGGTACTCAAGCACCCAGTGTCTGAGACAATCTATAATAACATAAGGATTTGTTTCCGGCACAAAATAAAAATCCATAATAACCTCTATGCCTGCCTTGTGAAGAGACTTTACCATGTCCTTAAACTCATTTATCTGTCCCCCGTTTTTCCTTGAACTGTACGCCTCCTTAGGTGCAAAATAATATGCGCTTCCATATCCCCAGTAATTTACCTTGCCTGCTCCAAAGCCTTCCTTTATAACTTCGTCAAACTCATATGATGGCATAAGCTCCACTGCCGTTACTCCAAGCTCCTGCAAATACTGTATTTTTTCCATAATTCCGGCATATGTTCCCTTGTTTTTTACCCTTGAGGAGCCATGCTTTGTAAAGCCCCTCACATGAAGCCTGTATATAAAGCTGTCCTCATAACCGTGAAGGGGACGAACATCATCTTCCCAATCATAATTTTCATCATAAACACCATATGTTACCGGCTTTTCTCTGCCAAATTCCCCCCCTTTATTTACCACCTTGGCATATGTATCTTTCACAGTTCCCTTATCATTACACAGTACATAATTATAATTGGCCGCTCCCTTTACCTTAAATGAATATATACTTCCGTTTTTATATTTTTCTCCTATACATGCTTCCCCTGCTTTTTTGCCTGATACCCTTGAAAAAAACTCTATTCTTGTTATTTCCTCATCTGTGGGCAGGGATATTGCCAAATCTTTTCCCCACCTGCAGGTACCAAATGGCAATATACCTGATTTTTCCACCTGAAAGTCTTTCTGTTTATTTTTTACCTCTGCCATAATGCTGCCTGCCTTCCTGATATTTTGTGTTATATATTTAGTATATCTAAAAGAGACTTTATTTACAAGGAATTTTTATATATTTAACTCTTAACCCTTGCCAAATTATGTATTTGCTAGTAAAATACTTTTAGTTTCAGCATTTTTAATTTATGGTGCCAAAAGCACATGGAAAATGGAATTTGCTTAAAACGCAAGAAAATGCAGACTTATAAAATTGGGAAATTTATTTGGGAAAGGATTTATAAAATGATTAGTGCAAATAATGTTACTCTTAGAATCGGCAAAAAAGCTCTATTTGAAGATGTAAACATAAAATTCACAGAGGGCAACTGCTACGGTCTCATTGGTGCCAACGGTGCCGGAAAATCAACATTTCTTAAGATTTTATCAGGCCAGCTTGAGCCTACTAAAGGTGAGATTGTAATTACACCGGGACAAAGACTTTCATTCTTACAGCAGGATCACTTTAAATATGATGAATACCCTGTGCTTGACACTGTTATTATGGGCAATGCCCGCCTTTATGAGATAATGAAGGAAAAAGAAGCCTTGTATGCAAAAGAGGACTTTACCGATGAAGATGGCATAAAAGCAAGTGAGCTTGAGGGTGAATTTGCCACAATGAACGGCTGGGAGGCTGAATCAGATGCCGCAACACTTTTAAACGGACTTGGCATTGAAACCGATTTACACTATAAGCTTATGAATGAGCTTAGGGGCAGTGAAAAGGTTAAGGTTCTTCTTGCTCAGGCACTTTTCGGCAATCCCGATATTCTTCTCTTAGATGAGCCTACAAACCATCTTGATTTAGATGCTATTTCATGGCTTGAGGAATTTTTAATTAATTTTGAGAATACAGTTATTGTGGTATCACACGACAGATACTTCTTAAATAAGGTCTGTACACATACTGCTGACATTGATTATGCAAAAATCCAGCTATATGCAGGAAATTACGATTTCTGGTATGAATCAAGCCAGCTCCTTGTTAAGCAGATGAAGGAGGCTAACAAAAAGAAGGAAGAAAAAATCAAGGAATTACAGGAATTTATACAGCGTTTCAGTGCCAATGCATCAAAATCAAAACAGGCTACATCGAGAAAGAAGGCACTTGAAAAAATTGAGCTTGATGAGATTAAGCCTTCAAGCAGAAAGTATCCTTACATTGATTTCAGACCTAACCGTGAAATCGGCAACGAAGTCCTTACAGTTGAGGGATTATCAAAAACCATTGACGGTGTTAAGGTTCTTGACAATATATCATTTATTGTGGGAAGAGAAGATAAAATTGCATTTGTAGGCTCAAATGAAATTGCCAAAACTACTTTATTCAAAATTCTGGCAGGTGAGATGGAGCCTGACGAGGGAACATATAAATGGGGAATTACAACTACCACCGCATATTTCCCTAAGGATAACACCAAGGACTTTGACTGTGACGATACTATTGTTGACTGGCTTACACAGTTCTCTGAGATAAAGGATGCTCCTTATGTAAGAGGCTTCCTTGGAAGAATGTTATTTGCCGGTGATGACGGACTTAAAAAAGTGAGAGTTCTGTCCGGAGGGGAAAAGGTAAGGGTTATGCTGTCTAAAATGATGATTATGGGAGCCAATGTTCTTATTCTTGACGAGCCTACCAATCATCTCGACATGGAATCAATCACAGCCCTTAATAACGGACTTATAAAGTTTTCAGGTGTTGTTTTATTTGCTTCACATGACCATCAGTTTGTACAGACTACTGCAAACCGTATTATGGAAATTGTAAATGGCCAGCTTATTGACAAGATTACAACGTATGATGAATATCTTGAAAGTGACGAAATGGCACGTAAACGCCAGTCCGCAGCAGAGTTTACTCCTGAAGAGGAATAAAAAACAATATATTTATCTAAAAAAACTATCAGAAAGCCTTTTAGCCTTCTGATAGTTTTTTTATTTTGTTCCCCAAACTGCTGTGTCATTTCCTATAAGTGTAAATGTCATAACCTCCTCATGGCGGCTTGACTCGTTATACTGCTTAAAGAATACTCCCTTATATGTCACTCCTCCTATGGTCATGGTTACATACTGGTTTTTGTATGTCCATGTTCCGCTTACGGCACCTGATATTGTTCCGTTGCTGTTTAATGTAATCTTTGATGTGGACAGCATTCCCACATTAGCCGTTCTCGAGTCGGTTCCCATATTGACCATTTCGTATTGTCCTGCCATATCTGATATACTGTACCCTGAAGCTGATATACTGCTTCCAAGATATTCATACACTGCCGTAACCGGCCATCCGTCCTCATTCATAAACTGCTGGTGTACTCTTACCTGATGCCATTCATTTCCCAAATTAAAGCGTGTGTGATATATAAGATACCTGCTTCCGTCACTGTCTATAAATGCAGAGTTATGTCCACCTGATTTATAACCCTTATACGCATTTGCATTATTTGTTGACAGACTCGAAAATGTATAATTTCCAAACAGCTTAATACCTATGCCGTCACGATTAGAACCTCTTGCATTTGCCCTTGTTCCGTCAAAGTCTGTGTATGTGCCGTCTATATTACTGCTTCTGAATAATCTTATATGATAACCGCCGTCTGCACCAAGCCAGCCGTATGATACATACATATAATAATAATCAGTTTCCTTATCATATACTATATACGCACCCTCTCCGGATGCCCCTGTTGCCCCTGATATCTTCTTTCCCATATAAGGGTCTGTAACTGCATTTGTAAGATCTGATTCTTCATACTTTACACTGTAATCCCTGAGACCCGTTGACTCATCAAGCTGTATAATCCACACTCCTCCTGACCAGGAGCCGTATGACATCCACAGATTGCCGTTTTTGTCATAAACTACACACGGGTCAATGGCATGGGCACCTGTAGAATTATTCCATGTTGTTGCCTCACATGACGTATTTCCATCCTTACAGGTATAAGGATTTTTATAATACTTTGCTGCTCTTGTAAAGTCATTGTCTCCCGTTGCCTTTGCATAATCTGTCTGTGTATATGAATATGTGCCTGACTCAGTAAAGCCTGAATATATAACTGTTCCCGCATATGTCCAGTTACCCTCAAGGCTGTCTGCCGTAAGCAGCACTATGGATGAATTCCACGAGCAGCCGTTTACACTCATATACATACACCATTTTTTCATTGTTGTATTATATATAATATCAGGCGCCCACAGATTGCCGCTTGGATTATACACTGAATCCCCATTGTCCGCCCAGTCATAGGCCTCCTTAAATATATTCCTGTAATCACTGTTTATATTGTTGGTAAAGGTTGTCCAATTCTGAAGGTCATATGACTTTGCCCATGCCATATGTGAGCCGAATATGTAATAGCACTTCTTTCCCTGCTTATCTGTTCCAACTATTATGGATGGGTCATGTACGCTTACTCTGTTTTTTATGGCTGTACCTGTTGCAACAGCATTATCATTTACCTCCTGTGAAGGATTAGTAGTCTGCTGCGTGGCTCCCTGACTGTCCTGTGGCTTAACAGTCTGATTCTCCGTGCCCTGTGAGTTTCCTGCTGTTTCACTGCCTGTGCCTGTAGTCACTGCTTCCCCTTTCGTTTCTCTCTCAGAAGCTGTAGTTTCCCCCTGTGAGGTACTCTCATCCTCCCCGGTACTTTGGTTTTCTTCACTGCTCTCCTCCTCTCCCGTGCTCTCATCTTCCTTATCCTGTTCTGTCTTATCTTCCTTTTGAGATGTTATCTGCTCACCCGCCTTGTTTGTGGTTTCCTTATTATCCTCACTGCTTTTACTCCCTGATGCAACGGCAATAATTATTATTACAACGGCTATCACCGCAATCACAGACAACACCGCTCCCCCTGCAATTAAGTATTCTTTTTTAATTTTTTCTTTCACTTCAATACCTCTTATCTTTATATATTTTTACAACACCTTAAAGATTTTAAGTTGTAACTTTATATTACCATACCTTATAATACATTTCAAATGTTTTGTTGCATACTCTCCCCGTAATAAATTAAAATACAGCCTGTTTAGAAAGGTACCTTCAAAAACAGGCTGTAAACATATTTTTATTTTATTTTCATTGCTCTAAGTGAATTTAATATTGCTATAAATGACACTCCCACGTCTGCAAATACCGCTGCCCACATGGAAGCAATTCCTACGGCAGCCAGTATTAATATAATTGCTTTAACTCCAAGTGCAAATACTATATTCTGCTTTACTATTTTTACCGTCTTTTTAGCAATTTTTATTGCATTTGCCATTCCCATAGGATTATCATCCATAAGAACCACATCAGCCGCCTCTATTGCAGCATCGGAGCCTAAGGCTCCCATGGCTATGCCTATATCTGCTCTGGCCAGCACAGGTGCATCATTAATTCCGTCACCTGCAAATGCAACGCTGCCTTTTGCTTCTGATAATATCTTTTCCACATACGATACCTTATCTCCCGGAAGAAGCTCTGTATGTATCTCATCTATTCCCAATATATTGCCAACATACTCGCCTATATCCTTCCTATCTCCCGTAAGCATTACGGTTTTTTCAACTCCTGCCTCCTTAAGCCGTGATATTGCCTCCTTTGACTGCTCCTTTATCTCGTCTGCTATAACTATGCTGCCAATATATTTTCCGTTAAATGCCACATAAACAACTGTACCCATCTCATTACATTCCTCACAGGAAATATGTTCTCTGTCCATTAGCTTTTTATTTCCTGCAAGAATAATATTCTCCCCTATTACGGCCTTTATTCCGTGACCTGCCACTTCCTCGTAGCACTCCGACATATTACCTTGGACCGCTTCTTTTTGAAGTGTATCATATAAATCAGGATTTGACAGCTTAAGCTCACTTTTAAGGGAATTGGAAATAGGATGGTTAGAGTAATATTCTGCAAGTGCCCCTTTGTATAAAAGCTCCTCCTCCTTCGTCTCTCCATAAGGAAGCTTTTTTACAACCTTAAAATTGCCCTTTGTCAGAGTTCCCGTCTTGTCAAATACCACAGTATTACATTTTGCCAATGCTTCAAGGTAATTGCTTCCCTTAACAAGTATTCCTTTTGATGAAGCTCCTCCTATTCCCCCGAAAAAGCTTAAAGGAACTGATATAACAAGAGCACATGGACATGATGTTACAAGAAAGCTTAATGCTCTGTATATCCATTTGCTAAATATTTCTCCCGTCACTCCTGAGGCTGCAAAGAACATTCCCTCAACAACGGGAGGAATCACTGCAAGTGCCAGTGCTGCAAACACTACTATTGGAGTATAATACCTGGCAAACTTTGTAATAAACCTTTCTGTCTCTGCCTTTCTGCTGCCTGCATTTTCCACCAGCTCAAGAATTTTTGCAACGGTTGACTGACCAAATTCCTTTTCAACTCTTATTTCAAGAACACCGTTTATACTTATTGAGCCGCTTATAACATTATCTCCCTCTTTTACCTCTGCAGGAAGGCTTTCTCCTGTAAGTGCCGATGTATCAAGGCTTCCCTCTCCTTTTGCAATTTTTCCGTCGAGAGGAACCTTTTCTCCCGGTTTTACGACAATTATCTGCCCTATTTTAACATCATCAGGATGCTTTTTAATGATTTTTCCGTCATTTTCCTTTACATATGCCGCATCAGGCTTTATATCCATAAGGTCTGCTATTGATTTTCGTGACTTATTTACAGCATAGCTTTGGAACATTTCCCCTATCTGGTAGAACAGCATAACAGCCAGTGCCTCCGGATACTCTCCCACAAAAAATGCACCTATGCTGGCTATAGACATAAGAAAATTTTCATCAAACACCTGACCTGATAATATATTTTGTGCAGCCTCCTTAAGTACACTTCCTCCTATTATAATGTATGCTGCCAGAAACCAGATAAGCATTATATTATGTTCCGTAAATAAGCCCTGCTCTTTACATATAGTGCTTATATCAAAGGCTCCGTACTCTGCCAGCATACCAATAATAAGCATTAAGGCTGCTATAATAACCTTAATAAACTCTTTTCTTTTCATGGATTCCACTCTCCCATTATATTTCTACAAGCGTTGTTCCTTTATCTACCTTATCCACAGCCTTTGCAGCCTCACTTATAATTCTGTCAAAGTCTGCCTCTTCTGCTTCTATATAAGCCTTTTGTGTCATAAAGTTAATAGTTGCACTTTTTACTCCCTTTATTTTCCCTACGGCTCTTTCCATTTTTGCTGCACAATTTGCACAATCTACATTAATTTTAAATATTTTTTCCATAATAATCTCCATTCCGGAGCGTTTATCCAACATGACTTATTTGTGACGCTCCAACACAAAACAGTACTTTTTGTTTCTTCTATTTATTACTTAATTATTTTACTCTGATATATGCTCTAAGCCCTGACTTAAAATAAGCTCGATATGATGGTCTGACAATGAGTAAAACACTGCCTTTCCTTCACGTCTGTATTTTACCAGCTTCATTTGCTTCAGCATTCTTAGCTGATGTGATACTGCTGACTGGCTTACATTCAAAAGCTCGCTTATATCGCACACACACATCTCTGATTTAAGCAGAACATAAAGTATTTTTATTCTGGTAGAATCAGCAAACACCTTATAAAATTCAGCTAAATCATACAATATTTCATCATCAGGCAAATCTTTATTTACCTTATTTATAACGTCATGATGAATAAATGTAATATCGCATTTATCCATATCTTCTCTGACCTGATTTTGGCTTGGTTCTACTGATTGTGAAGTCATGCCTCCTCCTTTCCAAAGTGATTTATTATTTTTAAGCACTTTATATGTTATCAATATATTTATATTCACACA